>NZ_JBSGIT010000012.1:0-162180 GCF_053605205.1 Gordonia sp. NPDC003950
GTTGTACCGGGGACTCGCCGGTCAGGTCAGCACGCAATCGCCGCAGACGGATCGGCGGTCACCGCTGACCTGATAGATCAGGCAACAACTGCGTCGGCGAAATGTCGGACCGGAGCGCAACGCACCGCCCTCGACCCGGCCGTCGGCGAGGTGTCGGTCGGCGGCATCCCGAGCGGCTTCCTGCAGGTCGGGCCGGGCCGCGGCGATGAGCTGCGCGGCGCTGTTCGCCGCGGAGGCGACATTGCCCCACAGGGTTCGGGCACTGACCCCGAAGGTGTCACCGACGAGGTGGGTCAGCGCCTCGACGACCGAGTCGCCGCTGTCGGTGCCCGGTTCCGCCGCGGTCACCGAGAGCGGGTAGGGACCACCCAGTTCGTCCTGCCACCAGATGTCGTCCGGGCGCAACGAGATCGGTGGATCACCCAGGGCCTCGACGGCGATGGCGGGGGCGATGATGCGCGCGACGAGACCCAGATGTGTCACCGATGCGGCGACCCTTTCCTCGACCGGGCCGCCGGCAGCGAGCGCGCCGCGGACGCGCGCGACGCGATCGGTGAGGATGCCGGGGTCGGCGAGCAGGTCCGACATCGGCGTCCACGGAGTGATGGCATGGTCGGACGCGGCGTGCCGCGCAACGCCGAAGAAGGGGCCGAGTTCGTCCAGGTGGGTCACCGTGTGACGAGCGTATCGCGCCGGTCCTCACTCGGCCGCGCGTCATCCGACGGCATCATCCGGTTCATCAACGCGCCGAACACCATTCCGATCACCAGCCAGATCAACGCCTGATTGAGCAGTGAGTACCAGCGGAACTTCCACAACACGTCCGCGTCGAAGCCGGGGTAGGCGATCTGGCCGGGTGCGTAGGTCTTCCCGTCGATGGTGAGGGGCTTGTCGAGGATGTTGGTGATCGGCTGCGGCGTTTCCGTGGACGCCCGCGCGAAGCCGAATTCGCTTGAGTGGTCGACGTTCGCCTGCAGGTCGCCGAGCGAGGGCATCGCGGCCAGTGCGATACCGAACAGGACCAGGAAGCCGGCGCCCGCGACCAACACGGCTCGGTAGGTGCCGATCCGGGAGTGCAACATGTGCGCGACGTACACCGCGAGTCCGAGGAGGATCAACGAGATCGTCACCATCGCCAGGTACAGCTGTCCGCGGGTCGCGATGGTGAAGTCGTGTCCGATGGCCGGCGGGTTGGCCGGGTACTTGACGAACGGGAGCAGGTAGATGCCGAGGAATCCGAAGCCGGCGATCAGCCAGGAAAGGTACTGCGCGCGGAGACCCGTTCGTCCCATCAGGACCAGGTAGGCGACCGCGATCAGGGCGCCCATCGCGACGGAGAAGCCGATGATCCCGGTGGCGATGCCCACCGTCGACTGGATGGATCGACTGAAGATCTCCGAGCCCTCGGCCTCGGTGGCCCGGCCCGCCGCCTGGTTGAGGGCATCGAGGACCTCGTCTCGCCCCGACTCGTAGTCGATCGCCGTGTTGATGACGGGTTCGGCAAAGATGCGGGCGAAGACGAAGCCCAGAATGCCGGCGATCAGACCGGCCAGGGCTCCGCGCCCGATGACGCGGAGTTCCAACATCGTTCAGCCGGCTCAGTGGCAGGGAAGCCGAGGAAGTGGCGGGCGTCGTGCACCCACTCGTGGACGACCATCGTCTTGCCGAACACGGAGGTCATCCCCTCGTCGATGCCGATGAAGTAGTAGGCCAGCAAGGCCAGCAGGACGGTGATGCCGAGGATCAGGGCGACACGCCCGGCGGACAGCGCCTCGGGTGAGACCTGGACGCCGGCGCTCGGCTGTGCGACGTGTGAAGTCATCGGAACCTCCTGGGGTGATGCGCCCCGTCGATGGTGTGCAACTCGGTGACGGCGACGTGTCTGACTTGCCGGTGACGTATCGCGTGGGCGATACGTCGGGCTCACAGTGGCGCCACCGTCCCGGATTCTCACCGGGTTCCGTGCGCCGTCGCAGATGAGCACATCACCCGGAAGAGTGCAGGTCAAGACGGGTGTCCGGGATGTCTCGATAGTCCCGTGCGGAGGTGGCCGCATTGTCCGGATCGGCGCATCCCTCAGCAAAGAGATGAAATCTCCAATCTGTTCCTTGACGGTGACAGTGGCGGCTGACACAGTTGGGAGCTGAAACGTGTTCCACTGGTGCTCCCTACTTGTGAGGTGTGTCGATGTTCGAATGGTCAGAGGAAGATCTGATGGTGCGCGACGCCTTGCGCGCGTTCATCGACAAGGAGATCCGTCCGCACATCGACGAGCTCGAGACGGGGGTGCTGCCGCCCTATGACATCACTCGAAAGTTGTTGTCCACCTTCGGTGTCGACGCGATGGCCAAGGATGCGCTGGAAAAGGAGCTGGCCGCCGAGGCCGCCGGGGAGAAGTCGTCCGGCGGTGGTGGCGGAGGTGCCATGGCCGGTTCGATGTTCATGATCGTCAACATCGAACTGGCCGGCGTCTGCCTCGGACTCGTCGGTTCCATGGGCGTCAGCATGGGTCTGACGGCCTCGACCATCCGCGGCAAGGGCACCCTCGCACAGAAGAAGCGCTGGCTACCCGAACTGGTGACGATGGAGAAGGTGGGCGCGTGGGCGATCACCGAACCCGACTCGGGCTCGGATGCCCTCGGCGGCATGAAGACCACGGTGCGTCGCGACGGCGACGAGTACGTGCTCAACGGACAGAAGACCTTCATCACCAACGGCCCTTACGCCGACACGATCGTCGTATTCGCCAAACTCGACGACGGCTCGGGCACCCCGATGCGGGAACGCAAGGTGCTCTCCTTCGTCCTCGACAAGGGCATGGAGGGGCTGACCCAGGGCAAGCCGTTCAAGAAGATGGGCATGGTGAGCTCACCGACCGGCGAGTTGTTCTTCGACAACGTGCGCCTCGGTCGGGACCGCCTGCTCGGCGAGACCGAGGACACCGGCTCGGATTCGCGTGGCGCCGAAGGGGCCAAAGCCGGTTTCACCGCCGAGCGCATCGGTATCGCGGCGTTGGCGATGGGCATCATCAACGAATGTCTGCGCCTGAGCATCGATTACGCGAAGGCCCGCACGCTGTGGGGCCAGGAGATCGGGAAATTCCAGCTCATCCAGCTCAAGCTCGCGGAGATGGAGGTGGCCCGGATCAACGTGCAGAACATGCTCTTCAGCGCGATCGAGCGCACCAAGGCGGGCAAACCGCCGAGCCTGGCCGAGGCGTCGGCGATGAAGCTGTACTCGTCCAAGGCCGCCACCGATGTGGCGATGGAGGCCGTGCAGCTGTTCGGCGGCAACGGCTACATGGCCGAGTATCGCGTGGAACAGCTTGCGCGCGACGCCAAGTCGCTGATGATCTACGCGGGCAGCAACGAGATCCAGGTGACCCACGTGGCCAAGGGGTTGCTGGCCTAGACGCGCCGCCGATACCGGCCTCGACGCCGGGCGTCGTCGAGGCCGGTATCTGTTGGTCTCAACCCCGAACACCCGGTCGCGCAACCACTGCGGCAAGCACCAGATTCAGTGGTCGCGGTGGCCAATGGTCGCGGTGGTGAACGGTCGCGGGGGCCGTGCCGCCGGCGGTGGCCCCATTCCGCTCAGGTCCCGGTCAACACCAGCACGATGAGGGCGATGTTGAGGACGACGATCATCACCGACGACAGGGCCGCGACGATGCGCAGTGGCCACCCGTCGGCGAACTCACCCATCAGTGACCGGTCGGCGGTGAGTCGTCCGAGCGGGATGATCGCGAAGGGGATGCCGAAACTCAGGACCACCTGGCTCATCACCAGTGCCCAGGTGGGATCGACGCCGAGGGCGAGCACCGCCAGGGCGGGAACCAGGGTGGCCAGCCGCCGGATCACCAGCGGGATACGTCTGTGCAACAGGCCGGCCATGATGGCCGCACCCGCCGACGATCCGACCGAGGTGGCGGCCAGTCCGCTGGCCAGCAGCCCGATCGCGAAGATGGTCGCCATGTGCGGTCCCATCGAATCGGCCACCGCGTGGTAGGCGCCCTCGATGGTGTCGGTGCCCTCCTTGCCGCGCAGATTCTGGGCCGCGAGCAGCAGCAGGGAGATGTTCACCGCGCCGGCGATGATCAGGGCGGTCACCACATCCCATCGGGTGGCACGCACCAGCAGCCGCCGTCGGGCCGGGGTCTTGGCGACGCCGTGCCGGTCGATCACCAGTGACGAGTGCACGTAGATGGCGTGCGGCATCACTGTCGCGCCGAGCATCGAGGCGGCCAGTAGCACGGTCTCCGGGCCCTGCAGACGGGGAACGAGACCCCCGAGGACGTCGGACAGCCCAGGCGGGTTCACCACGAGACCGGCCAGGAAGCCTACGACGATGATGGCCAGCATCGACACGATGACGGTCTCGAAGACCCGTTGCTGGCGCGGGTTCTGCAGCAACAACACCACCGTGGAGACGACGCCGACGATGATGCCGCCGATCAGGAGGGGCAGATCGAAGAGCAACTGCAGGGCGATCGCGCCGCCGAGGACCTCGGCGAGGTCGGTGGCGATGGCGACGATCTCCGCCTGGGCCCAGTAGGCGAGGCGTCGGCGTTTACCGAGCCGTTCACCGAGCAGTCCGGGGAGGCTTTTGCCGGTGACGATGCCGAGCTTGGCCGACTGGTACTGGATGAGCATGGCGATGACGTTGGCGATCACCAGCACCCAGACGAGCAGGAATCCATAGCGGGCGCCCGCGGTGATGTTGGCGGCGACGTTGCCGGGGTCCACGTAGGCGACGGCGGCGACGAAGGCCGGGCCGAAGAGTGCGATCTGACGGAGCGACCGGTATCGACGCAGCCGGATCCGTCGTCGGGCCGCCGCGGTATCCGGTGCCTCGGAGGTGCGCGTGTCCACCTGATTCACCCGCTCAATCTGACACAGCCGCGGCTAATCATCAAATAAGGCGAAACCAAAAGTTCGGTGAGCCGAAAAACCGTGGCGGGTGTGTGAGCCGGATTCGTCACTGCAGGAGCCGCCAGATCCGATCCCGCGACATCGGTGTCTCGTGTGGTCGCACACCGATGGCCCGTCGGATCGCATTGGCCAGCGCCGGCGCCACCGGGTTGTACGGCGATTCGCTCATCGACTTGGCGCCGAACGGGCCGAGGTCGTCGGAGGTGTCGGCGAAGAACACCTCGGTATCGGGGATGTCGGCCATCTGCGGCACGCGGTAGGTACGCAATACCGGCGTCAGTACCGCGCCCTTGCCGTCGAGCATGATCTCCTCGTACAGGCTCGAGCCGATCGCCTGCGCGACGCCACCCTCCACCTGTCCGAGGCACTGTTCGGGGTTCATCACGGTGCCCGCGTCGGCGGCGTGGACGGACTGCATGATGACCACCGATCCGGTGTCGGTGTCGACGGCCACGCGGAACGCCTGCACGTTGAAGGCGATGGATCGCAGTTCGCCGTGTTCGGCGCCGGTCGCCACGGCGCGAGGCCCGCCGGGGCGTTCGATGCGGTGATCGGCGTCGACGGCGCCGATGAGTTCGGTGAAGGTGACCATCCGCTCCCCGACGAGCGCGCCGTCGGCGGTCAGCCGGACCTCGTCGGGTGTGACCGAGCACAACGCGGACGCGGTGCGCAGCAACACCTCTCGCAGTTCCAGCGCGGCGCCGTACACTGCCTTGCCCGCGACGGTGGTACCCGCGGAGGCGAAGGCCCCGGTGTCGTAGCCGGCGGCGTCGGTGTCGCCGTTGCGGAGGACGACGCGATCCACCGACGTCGACATCGTTGTCGCGGTGATCTGGGCGTGCACAGTGGTGGTGCCGTTGCCGAACTCCGCCGTGCCGACCCCGACGTGATAGGTCCCGCCGGCGTCGACGGCGACGGTGACATCGGAGTGATGTCCGCGTGGGGCCATCGTCGCGATCGCCGCGAGGGCCATGCCCTCGCCGATCCGCCACGACTCTCCGGCCGGTGCGGTGACTCCGTTGCCCTTCGTCAACGCCGCTTGGGCGAGATCGAGGCACTGGTCGAGTCCGTAGCTGCCGTAGACCAGATCCTCCTCGGGTTCCGGGTGTGCGATCAACAGCGGATCACCTTGTGCCACAGCGTTGATCCGGCGCAGCTCGAACGGGTCGACACCGAGCCGCAGCGCGAGCTCGTCCATCGCACTCTCGATCGCGAAGATGACCTGCCCGAGGCCATAGCCACGGAAGGCCCCCGACGGCGGGTTGTTGGTGTAGACGACTTCGGCATCCACCCGTTTGACCGGGCAGGTGTACACCGAGACCGATTCGGCGCAGGCGTGGAACATCACCCCGATCGCGTGGTTGCCGTAGGCGCCGGTGTCGGAGAGCACGTCGACCTTCATGGCGGTCAGCCGCCCGGCGTCATCGGCGCCGAGATCCACAGACACCTCGAAGGGATGACGGTAGGTGGTGCGGGTCATCTCGTCGGTGCGGGTCATCTCGTAGCCGACCGGACGGCCGGTCCGCAGCACCGCGATCGCGACGAGATCCTCGGTGAGCAACTCCTGTTTCCCGCCGAATCCGCCGCCGACACGGGCGGCGACGACGCGGATCCGTTCCGGTGGGAGATCGAGGAGCAGGGCGAGTTCGTCACGCACCAGGAAGGGGACCTGGGTACTGGTCCGCAGGACGAGGCGGCCGTCGTCGTCGAGCCATCCGATGCTGCCGTGCGTCTCGAGCTGGGCGTGGCTCACTCGTGACGTCCGCCAGGTTCCGCCGACGGTGACCGGCGAACTGTGCAGTGCGGCATCCACATCACCGCCGAAACCGTCATGGAATGTGGCGATCACGTTGCGGTCGGCGTGCGCCACCCGGTCCGCCGGGGTGCGGTCCGGGTGGATGAGCGGGGCACCCGGCCGGCGGGCGTCGGACGGATCGAACACCGCGGGCAGGGGTTCGTAGGTCACAGTGATCCGGCGGCATGCCTCCTCGGCGGCCGTCGCGGTGTCGGCGACGACGGCCGCCACCCGTTGGCCGACGAACCGGACAACGGGATCGAGGACCAGGGTGTCGTCCGGATCGTCCTCGCGAAGGTCGTGCCGGGCAGTGGAAAACCGTCGGGTGGAGACGTTCTCGTGGGTGAGGATCAGATTCACGCCGTCGACGGCGGCCGCGTCGGTAACCTCGATCGAGGTGATCCGGGCATGCGCGTGCGGTGAGGTGAGCACCCGCAGGTACTGCATCCCCGGCACCTCGACGTCGAAGGTGTACGGTTCGGTGCCGGTGACGACGCGTTCGGCGGCAAGGGGATTCACCGAGGAGCCGACACCGGTGCCGGCCGGGCGGGCGGCCACCGAACTGGGGGCGTGCTCGCCGGTCACGCCTTCGTGAATCGCCGAACAAATCGCCCGATAACCCGTGCAGCGGCACAGGTTTCCCTTCATCCGCCGCGGGAGATCGTCGAGATCATCGGCTTTCAGCGTCGAGGCGGTGACGATCATTCCGGCAGTGCAGAATCCGCACTGGAAACCGAAGTTGTCGACGAAGGCTTCCTGCATCGGATGCAGGTCGCCCGGCTTGCCGAGTCCGGACACGGTCGTCACCGACGCGCCCTCGATGCGCTGGGCGGGATAGATACACGAATGCACCGGCGTCCCGTCGACCAGCACCGAGCAGGCCCCGCAGTCGCCGGCGTCGCAGCCCTTCTTCACCTCGAAGTGGGCGGCGTCGCGCAGGAACGTCCGGAGGCATTGGCCGGGTCGTGGTGTGGCGTCGGCAGATTCACCGTTGATCTCGAAGTGCATGGATCTCACCGTCCGCCGGTCGTGGGCTGCGTGCGGTCGCTCAGTTCGGCCCGGATCTGCTCGGCGAGCGTCCCGCTCACCCCGCGGCGCCAATCCGCAGAGCCGAGCGGATCGGTGTAATAGCCATCGGCGGAGTCGATGTCGGCGCGCAGAGTGGCCGCATCGGGAAGTATGGGATAGCGCAGCACCGTCGGCCACCCCGTCGCGGCGGTGATACCGAACACCGCGGTTCCGTCGTCATCGAGGCGCCCGGTGACCACGGCCGCGGAGCGACCCAGTTCGGCCAGGGCGATCTTGCGGAATCCGGTGAACCCGCGCAGCGCATGGCCGGGGATATCGATGGCACGCAATACTTCTCCCGACTCGAGTGTGTTGGTGCCGTTGCCGGTGACGAGGGTGGCGACCGGCACGGCACGCTCGGTGCCGTCTGGTTTCCAGATCAGTGCCACACCGTCGAGTGCGACGGCCAGCGACACCATCGACGCGGCGGCGAACGACCGGCAGATGTTGCCGCCGACGGTGGCAACGTTCCAGATCTTGAACGACGCCAACAAGGCGTTCGCGCACTGGGAGAAGAGCGGATGCGCATGCCACCCGGGCCGTGGCTCCAGGTGGGTGAGTGTGGCGATGGGGCAGGTCGCCGCGATCCGCAGACCGCCGTCGGGAAGATCTTCGACCTCGGGCCAGCCGATGCGGCTGATGTCGACGACACCGGAGGCGTCGATCTGCGGTTCGGAGAAGAACCAGGTGCCCCCGGCGACGATGCGTTCGCCCGGGGCGAGGATGAGATCGTCTCGGGTGCGTGCGTAGCGGTAGGCGCTGATGGTGTTGAGATCCATGCCGTGTGCGACCTATCCGGCCTTGTCGAGCAGTCGACGATGTTCGGTGGCGCAGTCCTTCGCGATGGTGTCCACGTCGGCGGTCGTGAGTTCACCGTCGGCGACGATGCGTCGGCCCTGGATCCAGGTGCCCACGATCGGCGGGATCGCACCGAGAACCAGGGCGGCGACCGGGTCGTCGATATCGGCCTGGCCGAGTCCGGACAGATCCCACAGCACCAGGTCGGCGAGCTTGCCGACCTCGATCGACCCGATCTCGTTGTCACGCCCCAGGACTCGGGCACCGCCGATGGTGGCCAGGTCGATGGCGGTGCGGGTGGTCAGCGCCGTCGGACCGCCCCTGGCGCGGGCCATCAGGACCGACTGGTGGGCTTCTTCGAGCAGGCGCGCCGACTCGTTGGAGGCGGCGCCGTCGACGCCGAGGCCCACGGGTACGCCGGCGTCGACGAGATCGCGGGTGCGGCAGATCCGGTTGCCCAGACGCGCATTCGAGGTGGGGCAGTGCGCAACGCCGGTCGACGTGGCGGCGAGGCGACCGATTTCCGCGTCGTCGAATTCGATGCCGTGGGCGAACCACACGTCGTCGCCCACCCAGCCGACGGATTCCATGTACTGCAGCGGGGTGGAACCGAAGTGCTCGTCGCAGTAGGTGTTCTCGTCGAGGGATTCGGCGAGGTGGGTGTGCATCCGGACGCCGAGTTCGCGTGCCAGGGAAGCCGATTCGCGCAGCAGATCGGTGGTCACCGAGAACGGGGAGCACGGGGCGAGCGCGATCCGCAGCATCGAGTCGGGGGACGGGTCGTGCCAGCGGCTCACGGCATCGGTGCTCGCCGTAAGGATCTCGTCGATGGTCTGCACGACGGTGTCCGGGGGCAGGCCGCCGTCCTTCTCCGACAGGTCCATCGAGCCGCGGGTCGGATGGAAACGGATGCCGAGGGTCTCGGCGGCGGCGATCTCCGCGCCGAGCAGATCGCCACCCTCGCGCGGAAAGACGTAGTGATGGTCGGTGGTGGTGGTGCATCCGGATAGGGCGAGTTGGGCGAGTCCGCCGAGCGCGGCGACGTTCACGGCCTTCTCATCGATCCCCGCCCAGATGGGATAGAGCGTGGTGAGCCACTGGAACAACGTGTGATCGGCGGCCAGTCCCCGCGTGATCCACTGATAGAGGTGATGGTGGGTGTTGACCAGACCCGGTGTGAGCACGCAGCCGCGGCCGTCGATGCGGACCACATCGTCGTCGACGTCGGTGATCGGCCCGGTGGACACGGCCGTGATCGTGGTGGAGTCGATGAGGACCGACGCGCCGGACAACTCGCGCCGTTCGGGGTCGACGGTGATCACGTGCGTGTTCTCGATGAGGGTCTGCGGGGACACGGGCTCACGCTACGACCATCGCGTTACGGTCAGATTGCGCCACGCGCGAGCGTGCTCGCTGACTCCGCGGGTGTGTGAGCTAGACGCGTTCCTCGTCGAGGCGGCGTCCCTGCGGGATGGCCAGTGCCAGACCCGCGGCCACCGCGCAGGCGCACAGCGAGATGATCGACGCCGCCAGGTACCCGGAGGTGTCGGGGACCGACGCGACCGTCCCGTCGGGGCCGTCCACCGTGACGATCGACCAGGTGAGGATCATGCCGACCACGGCCGCCGACGTGGAGGTGCCGACGACGCGCATCAGTGCGTTGACGCCGTTGGCCTCGCCGGTCTGGGTGATCGGCACGGCCCGCATGATCAGGGCGGGCATCGCGGCGTAGGCGATCCCGAGGCCGGCGCCGATCAGACAGGCGATCATCAGCATCAGCCACCAGGTGATATCCCAGCCGGCGGCCAGGACGACGATGAACACGACATAACCCACCCCGATGACCGTCGCGCCGAGCGACAGTGAGATCCGCGGACCGACGTGCGCGGTCAGCCAGGCGCTGACATGGGAGAACACGAACATCAGGATCCCGCTCGGCGCGAGGATCAACGACGCGGTGACCATCTGGTAGCCGAGTCCCAAGGGTCCGGTGGTCGGTGCCATCAGCACCTGAATGGGCATCAGCTGCATCGAATAGAAGGCGAAGCCGGTGGCCACCGACGCGATGTTGGTGAGCAGTACCGGGCGTTCGACAGCGATCCGCGTGTCGATGAGTGCGTTGGGCAAGCGCCGCTCCCAACGCCACCACAGCGAGCCGATCACCACGAATGCCACGAGGGCGCCGATCGTCAGCGGCGAACCCCAACCCCATGACGCGCCCTTGGACAGCGGCAGCAGCAGACACGTCAGCAGCACGGCGAGGCCGAGCGCTCCCAGGATGTCGAATCGTCCGCCACTATGGCCACGGTCGGCGGGGATGGTCGCCACCATGCCCAGAGCACTGAGTCCGGCGGCGACGGCGCACATCCAGAACAGGGCATGCCATCCCACATGCTGGGCGAGCAGGGCGGCGACCGGGAGGCCGAGGGCTCCGCCGATTCCGAGGGAGGCGCTCATTGTGCCCACCGATGAGCCGAGCCGCAGCGGCGGGACGATGTCGCGCATCACGCTGATCCCGAGCGCGATCGTTCCGAAGCCGAGGCCCTGCATCCCGCGTCCGATGAGGAACGCGAGCAGCGACGGCGACAGCGCGCACACGACCGAACCCGCGGCCACGCAGGCCATCGACGCCAGCAGCATGCGCCGTTTGCCGTACATGTCACCGAGGCGACCACCGATCGGCGTGATGACCGCGCCCGCGAGCAGTGTGATGGTCAGCGCCCATGTCGTGTCACCGGGTTCGGCGTGCAGGAGAGTGGGCAGCGCCGGAATCAGCGGCACGATGATCGTCTGCATCAGGGCGACGACGATGCCTGCGGTGCAGAGAACGGTGACGGCCGCGCGCGGGTGAATCTGCGGGAGGTGGTTGTCGTGATGGCCATCGGTGGGGTTTACCGCACCGCTCGTACCCCCCGGCCCGCTCGAACACACAGTGCGATCTGTCGCTGACACCGGCATCAACCTCCGTGGGACACGCTATCTCACGTCGTCGAACGAACGATCGGTCAGGGCGAAAAGTGGGGGAGGAATGCCGACGTAGGGAACGAGTGGTTCGTCCCCGGGTTCATGATCGTCGGTGGGGAAGTGTCGGGGGATGAATCGACCGGTGGGGGAGGAATTCTCAGGCGCCCCACCCATCCCCTGTGGCAGGTGAGGGTTGGGTCACGCGGGACGATACGGAATCGAGTCGCTGCGAGTCGGATCGATGTGAATGCCCCGGCCGAGCTGGGGGAACGCGCGTTGAGTGCACGCCGGACGCTCGCACACCTTGCAGCCGGCCCCGATCGGTACGACGGTGCGCTCATCGGCGAGATCGACACCGGTCGAATAGACGAGCCGGTCGGCGTGGGCGAGGTCGCATCCGAGGCCCACGGCGAAACTGGTGTGTGGTGCGAGATGGCCGCGCTGTTCGGTGGTGGTGCGGGCGAGCCAGAAGTAGGACCGACCGTCTGGCATCTGGGACACCTGGGTGACGATTCGCCCGGGCGTGGCGAACGCATCGTGAACTCCCCACAGCGGGCAGCTGCCACCCACGCGTGAGAAGTGAAAAGCGTTGGCCGACTGCCGCTTCGAGATGTTTCCCGCCTTGTCGGTGCGCACGAAGATGAACGGCACACCTCGACTTCCGGGACGTTGCAGGGTCGACAACCGATGGCACACCGTCTCGAATCCGACCTCGAACGTCAGGCTGAGCAACTCGATGTCGTAGCGCGTGTTCTCCGCCGTGGCACGGAACCGCTCATACGGGAGCAGTAGAGCACCCGCGAAGTAGTTGGCCAGTCCGATGCGTGCGACGGGAAGTGTTGCAGCGCTGAGGTTCTGGGCCTGTGCAACCAGCACATCGATGGTGGCCTCCTGTTCCAGCAGTGCCAGCTGGGTGGCGAGCTGAAACGCGCGCTGTCCCGCGCTCAGACGACCGGCCAGGCCGATCACACCGTTGGCCGGATCGAACGTCCGTTTCGGAACTGCCACGGCCGCAACGGGATCGGGTTCATGGGTGATGGTCACACGGATGTCGTGGCGACGACGCAAGAGATCCGCCAGTTGCAGATCGAGCCCGCCGATGGAGAGTTTCTCGTCGGCGAAGAGTTGCTCTGCCGCCCGGTCGAGGACGTCGATGTGGTTCTTGCGGTCGTAGAAGAAGTCACGCACCTCCTCGAAGGGAGTCGAACCCGCCGCCGCGGCCGGGTCGGAGAGTTGCGCCCGGTAGGTTTCCAATTCGGCGGTCGCCGACGTGAGTTGCCGGTGGAGGGCGACGAGAGTCCGTCCCATGGCGGGCATGCGTCCGGCGAGTTCGGCGATCTCGGCGCGGCTCACCTCCCCGGACTCCGCATGGGCGGTCATGACGTCGGCGAGGTCGCCGATGAGTCGCGCATCGTTGTCACCGGCAAAGTAGTCGGCGTCGAGATCGAACTCCCGGGTCAGCGCGAGCAGGACCGGGACGGTGATCGGGCGCTGATCGTTCTCGAGCTGGTTGACATAGCTCGTCGACTTCTCGATCCGACGTGCGAGCGCGGCCTGCGACAGGCCCTGCTCATCGCGCAGCCGCCGCAGTCTCGGGCCCACGAACATCCGGCCCGCCGAACTCGACGACGTCTTCACCATGGCGCCCAGCATAGACGGCGAGCCGTCCACAAAGTTTGCAAGATTGTCTGGAAACTTCCGCAGAAATACGCATTTGCCAGGTCTTTCCACTGGTCGCCGATGCTGCGTACGGTGCGAATATGATCATTCACGACGTACGGACACACCGCAGCTCTGATGACTTCCCGCAGTCCGAGCACCTTGCCACCAAGATCGCCAAGGTGGCCATCGACCCCGTCGAGGTGCCCGCCGACACCGCGGAGATGATCATCAACCGCGTCATCGACAACGCCGCGGTCAGCGCGGCGTCGGTGATCCGCCGTCCGGTCACCTCCGCCCGGGCGCAGGCGCTCGCACACCCGCCGGCAGAAGGAAGGCCCGGTGCCGCGGTCTTCGGTGTCGAGGGCCGTTACTCGCCCGAGTGGGCGGCGTGGGCCAACGGGGTCGCCGTGCGCGAGCTCGATTTCCACGACACCTTCCTCGCCGCCGAGTACTCCCACCCCGGTGACAACATCCCCGCACTCGTCGCCGTGGCGCAGCAGGTCGGCGCCTCGGGTGCCGACCTGATCCGCGGTCTCGCCACCGCCTACGAGATCCAGATCGACCTGGTGCGCGGAATGTGCTTGCACGAGCACAAGATCGACCACGTCGCCCACCTGGGGCCGTCGGTCGCCGCCGGCCTCGGCACGATGCTGAAGCTCGACGAGGAGACCATCTACCAGGCCATCGGGCAGGCCCTGCACCTGACCACGGCCACCCGCCAGTCGCGGAAGGGTCTGATCTCGAGCTGGAAGGCCTACGCCCCGGCCCACGCCGGAAAGATCGCCATCGAGGCCGTCGACCGCGCCATGCGCGGCGAGGGTGCGCCCGCCCCGATCTGGGAGGGCGAGGACGGCGTCATCGCCTGGATGCTGGGTGGTCCGGAGAAGACCTACCAGATCCCGCTCCCCGGACCGGGTGAGGCCAAGCGCGCCATCCTCGACAGCTACACCAAGGAACACTCCGCCGAGTACCAGAGCCAGGCGCCGATCGACCTCGCTCGCCGCATGCGGGACCGCATCGCAAATCTCGACGACATCGAATCGATCGTGCTGCACACCAGCCACCACACCCACGTCGTCATCGGCACCGGTTCCGGGGATCCGCAGAAGTTCGATCCGAAGGCCAGCCGCGAGACGCTCGATCACTCCGTGCCCTACATCTTCGCGGTGGCACTCCAGGACGGCGTCTGGCATCACGAGGCCTCCTACGCACCCGAGCGGGCGAACCGTCCCGACACGATCGCACTGTGGAACAAGATCTCCACGGTCGAAGACCCGGAGTGGACCCGTCGGTACCACTCCACCGATCCGGCCGAGAAGGCATTCGGTGCCAAGGCCGTGATCACCCTGACCAACGGTGAGGTCATCACCGATGAACTCGCGGTCGCCGACGCCCATCCGCTCGGCGCTCGGCCGTTCGCGCGACCTCAGTACGAGGCGAAATTCGCGGCGATGGCCGAGGGGGTAGTCGATGCGGACGAGCAGCAGCGATTCCTGGTGGCTGCTGCCGGGCTCGGCGATCTCGGGCCGGGTGAGCTCGGCGCGCTCAATGTGACCGTGGCGCCGCTGGTGTTGGACAAGGCGCCGACGATCGGGACGGGGATCTTCTGATGGGCTCAGCATCAGGGGTTTCCGGACTCTTCTCGTCGGCCGTCTCCGACGCCGACAAGCGCCGCGCACTGCGCGCCGGGCTCGCCTCGGGTGAGCTCCTGCGCTGGCCGGGAGCCTTCTCCCCGCTGGTCGCCAAGCTGATCGCGGACATCGGATTCGAGGGCGTCTACGTCTCGGGTGCGGTGCTGTCGGCGGACCTCGGGCTGCCCGACATCGGCCTGACCACGCTGAGCGAGGTCACCGCCCGCGGATCGGTGATCGCGCACGCCACCGACCTGCCGACCCTCATCGATGCCGACACCGGTTTCGGGGAACCGATGAGCGCGGCGCGCACGATCGCCGCGCTCGAGGACGCCGGCCTGGCCGGATGTCACCTCGAGGATCAGGTCAACCCCAAACGGTGCGGACATCTCGACGGCAAGGATGTGGTGCCGACGGCCGAGATGCTCAAGCGTCTGCGTGCCGCGGTGTCCGCGCGTCGCGATGAGAACTTCGTCATCTGCGCGCGCACCGACGCGGCAGGCATCGAGGGCATCGAGTCGGCCATCGAACGGGCCAAGGCCTACGCCGATGCCGGCGCCGACCTGATTTTCACCGAAGCCCTGCGCGACATCGGTGAATTCGAGAAGTTCCGCGCAGCCGTCGATGTCCCGCTGCTGGCGAACATGACCGAGTTCGGCAAGTCCGAGCTCGTGACCGCCGACCAGCTACGCGACGTCGGCTACAACGCCGTCATCTACCCGGTGACGACGCTGCGCATCGCGATGGGTGCCGTCGAACGTGGACTGCGGGAGATCGACTCCGCCGGAACGCAATCAGGGCTTCTCGACGGGATGCAGCACCGCAGTCGACTCTACGAACTGCTGCGGTACGCCGATTACAACGATTTCGATTCCGACCTGTTCAACTTCAGCATCGGCGCCGGGAGCGGAGCGAGTGAGCCGCTTTCTGCGGCGGGCGGGCCGGCCACCACCACACACCCGAAAGGTGTACAGCAATGACCACCGCGACACCCGAGAGCACGGCGGCACAGTCCGAAGCCCCAAAGATCTACAAGGGCCTGGCCGGCGTCGTCGTCGACACCACCGCGATCTCCAAGGTGGTACCGGAGACCAACTCACTGACCTACCGTGGCTACGCCGTGCAGGACCTGGCGGCCCACTGCTCGTTCGAGCAGGTGGCCTACCTGCTGTGGCATGGGGAACTGCCGAACGATCGTGAGCTGGCGGCGTTCACTCAGGTCGAGCGTGCCAGTCGTCGTCTGGACCGTTCGACGCAGGCGGTCCTGGCGCGGATTCCAGAGAACTGCCACCCGATGGACGTGGTGCGCACCGCGATCAGCTTCCTCGGCACCGAGGATCCGGACGAGGACAATCCGAGTGCGTCGTCGAACTACGACAAGGCGCTGCGGATGTTCGCCGTCCTGCCGACGATCGTCGCCGCCGACATGCGGCGGCGACGCGGGCTGGAGCCGATCGCCCCGCATCACGGGCTCGGATACTCGGAGAACTTCCTGAATATGTGTTTCGGAGAGGTGCCCGACCCGGTGATTGTCCGGGCATTCGAGAAGTCGATGGTCCTCTACGCCGAACACAGCTTCAATGCATCGACGTTCGCCGCACGCGTCGTCACCTCGACGCAGTCCGACATCTACAGCGCGGTCACCGCGGCGATCGGAGCGTTGAAGGGGTCGTTGCACGGTGGGGCGAACGAGGCGGTCATGTACGACATGATCGAGATCGATCGTCCCGAGCGGGCGAGGGAATGGATGGAGGCCAAGCTGTCTCGAAAAGAGAAAGTCATGGGCTTCGGACATCGCGTGTGCAAGAATGGCGACTCGCGGGTGCCGACCATGAAGGAGGCGCTCGTCGACATATCGAACCACAAGAACGACACCCGATGGTTGGAGATCTACGGCGAACTCGAGGCGGTGATGACCGAACGGACCGGGATCAAACCCAATCTCGACTTCCCGACCGGGCCCGCGTACTACCTGATGGGATTCGACATCGGTTCGTTCACACCGATTTTCGTCATGAGCCGGATCACCGGATGGACGGCGCACATCATCGAACAGACGGCGGCCAATGCGCTCATCCGTCCGTTGAGTTCGTATGACGGCCCGGCGCAGCGGGTCCTGACCGCCTGATGTCCAGTCATCCGACAATTCGGGGATTCCGCGGCGGAATGCGTGGTATTCCCACCAGTCATCCCACGTCATAAGACAGCCGGTCCGATGTCAGATGCTCCCGGGTTACGCTCACCTGGGAGCATCTGACATTTCGGGGCCTGCAGGAACGGAAAGGCAACATGTTCGACAAGGTGTTGGTGGCCAACCGCGGCGAGATCGCGATCCGTGCGTTTCGCGCCGCCTATGAACTCGGCGCCCGCACGGTCGCGATCTTTCCGTATGAGGATCGCAACTCGCTGCATCGATTGAAGGCCGACGAGTCCTATCAGATCGGCGTGCCCGGACATCCGGTGCGCGCATATCTGTCCGTCGAGGAGGTCGTCGCCGCGGCCCAGCGATGCGGTGCGGACGCGGTCTACCCGGGCTACGGGTTCCTCTCGGAGAACCCCGGTCTGGCGCGTGCGTGCGCGGCGGCAGGGATCACCTTCGTGGGTCCGAGTGCCGACGTGCTCGACCTGACCGGCAATAAGGCCCAGGCCATCGCCGCGGCCAAGGCCGCCGGACTGCCGGTGCTGGCGTCGTCGGAGCCGTCCTCGGACGTCGAGAACTTGATCGCGGCGTCGCAGGACATGCAGTTCCCGGTGTTCGTCAAGGCCGTCGCCGGTGGCGGTGGGCGCGGGATGCGCCGTGTGGACGACCCGGCGCAACTGCGGGAATCGATCGAGGCCGCCTCGCGTGAGGCCGATGCTGCCTTCGGTGATGCGACGGTGTTTCTCGAGCAGGCGGTGATCAATCCGCGCCACATCGAGGTGCAGATCCTCGCCGACACCCACGGCAACGTGATTCACCTCTACGAGCGTGACTGCAGCCTGCAGCGCCGCCATCAGAAGGTGGTGGAGTTGGCGCCGGCGCCGAATCTCGATCCCGCGCTTCGGGATCGGATCTGCGCCGACGCGGTCGCCTTCGCCCGCCAGATCGGCTACTCCTGTGCCGGCACCGTCGAGTTCCTCGTCGATGAACAGGGCAGGCACGTCTTCATCGAGATGAATCCGCGGATTCAGGTGGAGCACACGGTGACCGAGGAGATCACCGATGTGGATCTGGTGGGGGCGCAGCTGCGGGTGGCCTCGGGGGAGTCGCTCGCCGACCTCGGGCTGACCCAGGAGACCATCGCCGTCCACGGCGCGGCGATGCAGTGCCGCATCACCACCGAGGACCCGGCCGCCGGATTCCGCCCCGACGTGGGCCGGATCACCGCGTATCGCACCCCCGGTGGCGCCGGTATCCGACTGGACGGCGGCGCCAACCTCGGCGGTGAGGTGAGTGGTCATTTCGACTCGATGCTGGTCAAACTGACCTGTCGGGGAAGGGATTTCGCGACCGCGGCACGTCGCGCCCGACGCGCCTTGGCGGAGTTCCGGATTCGCGGCGTCGCGACCAACATCCCGTTCCTGCAGGCGGTTCTGGATGATCCGGACTTCCGTGCCGGACGGGTCACCACCTCCTTCATCGACGAGCGGCCGTGGTTGCTGACCACCGGCGGATCCGCCGACCGCGGCACCCGCATCCTGGAGTATCTGGCGGATGTGACGGTCAACAAGCCGCACGGGGAGCGGCCGTCGACGGTGTATCCGCGCGACAAACTGCCCACCGTCGACAAGGCCGTGCTGGCCCATCCGCAGCCCGGATCCAAGCAGCGGCTGACCGAACTGGGCCCGGAGGGCTTTGCGCGCGCACTGCGTGAGCAGCCGGGAGTTGCGGTGACCGACACCACCTTCCGTGATGCGCATCAGTCGCTGCTCGCGACCCGGGTGCGTACCTCGGGGCTGATGGCGGTCGCGCCGTATGTGGCGGCGTTGACGCCGCAGTTGCTGTCGGTGGAGTGCTGGGGTGGGGCGACCTACGACGTGGCGCTACGGTTCCTCAAGGAGGACCCGTGGGACCGACTCGCACAGCTGCGTGAAGCCATGCCCAACATCTGTCTGCAGATGTTGCTGCGCGGCGCGAACACCGTCGGCTATACCCCGTATCCGACGAAGGTGACCACCGCCTTCGTGTCGGAGGCCACCGCGGTCGGTGTTGACATCTTCCGGATCTTCGACGCGCTCAACAACATCGAGCAGATGCGGCCGGCAATCGAGGCGGTCCGGGAGACCGGTACGGCGGTGGCCGAGGTGGCGATGAGCTACACCGGTGACCTGGCGAATCCGGCCGAGGATCTCTACACCCTCGACTATTACCTGCGTCTGGCGGAGCAGATCGTCGAGGCGGGTGCGCACGTGCTGGCCATCAAGGACATGGCCGGTCTGTTGCGTGCACCGGCCGCGACGAAACTGATCACGGCACTGCGTTCGGAATTCGACCTGCCGATCCATGTGCACACTCACGACACCCCCGGTGGTCAGTTGGCGACGTATCTGGCGGCGGTGCAGGCCGGTGCGGATGCGGTCGACGGTGCGTCGGCGGCGTTGGCCGGGACAACGAGTCAGCCGCCGCTGTCGGCGATCGTGGCGACGTTCGCACACACCGAACGCGACACCGGCCTCGATCTGGCTGCCGTGTGCGATCTCGAACCGTACTGGGAGGCGATCCGAAAGGTGTACGCGCCGTTCGAATCCGGCATCCCCGGACCGACCGGACGCGTGTACGCCCACGAAATCCCGGGTGGCCAGCTGTCGAATCTGCGCCAGCAGGCCATCGCGCTCGGCCTGGGCAACCGGTTCGAGGCCGTCGAGGACGCGTACGCCTCCGCCGACGCGATGCTCGGCCGGCTGGTCAAGGTGACACCGTCGTCGAAGGTCGTCGGTGACCTCGCCCTGTCGATGGTGGGCCAGGGCATCGACCCGCAGGACTTCGCCGACGATCCCGCCGGCCACGACATCCCGGATTCGGTGATCGGGTTCCTGCGTGGCGAACTCGGCGATCCGCCCGGCGGCTGGCCGGAACCGTTGCGCAGCAGGGCACTCGAGGGCCGGCCTCCGGCGCCCCAGGTGGTCGAGTTGTCGACGGAGGATTCGGCCGCACTCGACGAGCCGGGACGTGGACGGCAGGAGACGTTGAACCGCCTGCTGTTCCCCGGCCCGACCCGCGAGTTCACCGAACACACCGAGGCCTACGGCGACACGTCACGGTTGTCGGCGAATCAGTTCTTCTACGGTCTGCGCTACGGCGAGGAACATCGCGTCGAACTCGAACCGGGTGTGGAACTGCTGATCGGCCTCGAGGCCATCAGCGACGCCGACGAGAAGGGCATGCGCACCGTGATGTGCGTCCTCAACGGGCAGCTGCGGCCGGTCGCGGTCCGCGACCGCGCGGTGGATTCCGCCGTCGAGGCCGCCGAGAAGGCCGATCGGTCCAATCCCGGGTCGGTGGGCGCACCGTTCGCCGGTGTGGTGTCGGTGTCGGTGTCGGTGGGCGACGAGGTGAAGCCGGGTGCGGCGATCGGCACCATCGAGGCGATGAAGATGGAGGCCACCATCACCGCCCCGGTCGGCGGCAAGGTCACCCGCGTCGCCATCGGACCGGTCACCAGCGTCGCGCCCGGAGACCTGCTGATCGAGATCGGCTGAGGTCACTCGCCGGTGACCTCGGCGTCGCAGCGAGATCGGGTGGCGCGCACGAGTGCGGCGTTGACATCGTCGACCTCAGCGATCCAGGATCGCGCATCGGAGTCGGTCTTGCCGGCCGCGACGTGACGGGCAAGTAGTCGCGTGTGGCGCACAGCATCGGGGGCATCGACAAACCACAGGCGATCGAGAAGTGTTCGTACCGGCGACCATTCGCCATCAGCGGCGAGGTAATTGCCTTCGACGACCACGACGCGGGCAGTGCCGCCGATGATCAGCGAGGCGGCAATGGGCTCGGCGGTGGTGTGGTCGAAATCCGGTGCGTAGACATCATGTCCGGGCGTCCGGATGCGTCGGAGCAGGCTGAGGAATCCGTCGACGTCAAAGGTGTCGGGAGCGCCTCGTCGTGCGGCCCGGCCGAGACGGCGCAGCACAGGTGTGGCCAGATGGAAACCGTCCATCGGCAGAAGGCCCACCGCCTCGTCGCCGAGCGTTGCTGCGAGCTCGGCGACGAGGCGGTGGGCGATGGTGGTCTTGCCGGCGCCGGGTGGTCCGGTGATACCCACTACATGACGTGGTGACCCGGCGGCCGCCGCGATGATCTCCGTGGTGACCGACATACGCCGAGCCTATCGGCCGCGACGTTCGGTGGGTACAGAGTCAGCGGACCTCGGCGGTCGGCGGATTCTGCTGTGGGTCCCACTGCACGAGCACGGTTTCGGGACCACGGAAGGACGTGTTGGGGGAGTAGGTCCACCGTTGTGGTTCGACGAGGCGGAGATGCGGGAGCCGAGCGGTGGTCTCCTCGAGCATGACGGTCATCTCCATGCGCGCCAGCGCCTGACCGAGGCAATGATGCACTCCCCAGCCGAAGGCAAGGTGATCCTCGGCGTTGTGGCGGTGAATGTCGAACGTGTCACCGTCGGCAAACCGTGCCTCATCGTGATTGGCCGAACCGGTGAGCAGCAGGATGCGTTGCCCGGCGGGGATGTCGAATCCGCCGATGGTGACGGGGCGAGTGGTCACCCGACGCCACGCCGGCACCGACGAGGCGTAGCGCAAGATCTCTTCGACAGCGGCGGGAATGAGCGCGGGATTCTCGCAGAGCTCGCGCCACTGATCAGGGTGCTCGAGCAGCACTTTGAAACCACTGGCCATGGCATTGGTGGTGGTCTCGTGCGAGGCGTAGAGGTGACTCTGCATGATCGAGGCCAGATAGGTGCGATCCCAGACGTCGTCGTTGCCTGCCTTCTGCCACGCCTTGATCGCGTTACTCATGTAGTCGTCGCCCGGATTGTCGATCAGACGCTCCACATGTTCCCGCGCATAGGTCAGGTACGCGGCGAACTCCTCGGCGAGCGTGACCTGTTGGTCGTCGCTGGGGCGACCCCAGATCCACAAGGCGAACCGGGACGCGTACCGACGGGCCCGCTCCACCTCGGCCTCGGGCACCCCCATCAGGACGAAGGCGGTCTGGGCGGGAACCTGAAAAGTCATATCGGAGACCATGTCTGCGTGTCCCGCATCGACGATCGCGTCGAGGCACGTGCGGACGAATCGACGGGTGTACGGCTCGATCTCGGCGACCTTGTCCGGCGTGACGCCCTTGCGCAGTACGCGCCGGCGCTTGGTGTGCAGGGGAGCGTCCTCGTCGACGAGCATGGTCGAGGGAACGTAGTCGACGGCGGCGAGCTTGTCCATCGCTGCCGGGCATGGCGGCTTGATCAACTCACCGGCCGCCGTGGCCGAATAGGACTCGGTGTCGCGGAAGATCGCGAGCACGTCGTCGTAGGTGCTCACCACCCAGTAGTCGATCTCTGGGCTGTAGAACACCGGCTCGTCGGCTCGTGCCCGGGCGAACACGGAGTAGGGATCTTGCAGATACGCCTCGTCGAATGGGTTGAACTCTGCGGCAAAGTTACTCACCGGGCAGCGACCGGCGGATGTCGCGGCGGATGTGGTGGTGGGTGCGGTACTCGGCGCATGGGTGTTGGTGGGGCGCACGGGTGTCTCGGTCATCGTCGACTCCTTGTCGAATTGGGGGGGGGGCTGAACTCCGATGGGGCAGAGGGTGTGTGGCAGAGGTGATGGTCACAGGTCGAGGACGAGACGATCCGATGTGGCGCGCGAGCAGCAGATCATCATGACCTCGTTCTCCTCCTTCTCGTCGTCGTCGAGGATCTGATCGCGATGGTCCACGGTGCCCTCGACGATGGTGGTCTCGCACGACCCGCATACCCCTTCGGCGCAGCTGTTGGGGGCCTTGATGCCCTGTGCGAGTAGGGCATCGAGAATGCTTTGGTCGGCACCCACGGTCACCACCGCGCCCGAGCGGGCCAGTTCCACCTCGAATGCCCGCTCCTTGTCGGCGTCGAGATCGACCGCGGTGCCGACGAAGCGTTCGATGTGTAGATGGCGCTGACGGTCGGCGCGTCGGCAGTGGTCGGTCAGTTCGTCGAGCAGTCGTGGTGGGCCGCAGGCGAATATCTCGGCCGCAGCGTGCGTGTCGTCGTCGAGTAGTCCTGCGACGTCGAGCCGGCTGCCCTCGCCCGATACCAGTAGTTGTACCGACGGATCGTGGGAGAGCAGGCCGGAGAAGGCCATTCGCGATCGGTCTCGTCCGGCGTAGACGAGCCGGTACGGCCGGTGGCGTCGCTGGGCGGTCACCATCATCGGGATCAGGGGGGTGATCCCTATTCCACCGGCGACGAACAGATATTGCGGGGCATCGGTGAAGGGGAAGTTGTTGCGTGGCAGGGAGGTCGATAGATGGTCACCCTTGGCGAATGTGTCGTGGATGTAGCGTGAACCGCCGCGACTGTGTGGATCGAGGAGCACCGCGATCGTGTAGTGGCCGGGGTCGGCGGGGTCGCTGCAGATCGAGTACTGGCGGCTGAGTCCGTTGCCGAGGTGTACCTCGATGTGTGCGCCGGGATCCCAGGCCGGCAGGTCGGTACCGTCCGCGGCCACCAGTTCGACGCAGACGATGCCGTCGCATTCGGTACGTAACTCGTCGATGACGAGCGGGAGAGTGGGGGCAGGATGCATGAGAGACCTCCGGGCGGTGTGCGAGCGACGTCGCCATGCGGCACGGATTTGGTCCGTCGCGGTGCGGTGGTGTCGCGCTCGGCGTCGTGATGCGGTGACGCGCTGTGTGACTCGCTGTGGTGTCGGGGGCGAGGGCACCCGATGGATATGTCGTATATCACCCAACCGTAGGCAAGTGGGACAGCGCACATCTATCCGCGCAGCGGCGCGGTCCTATCCGATTTGCGCCACGGCACGTCCTCGCGCTACCGGTTCGACCGACGACCCCAACTTGTGCGACCGGTGGCCTTCAGGGTCTCCGACGGTGAATGTCCGTGCAGCCGTTTGTAGTCCGCGGAAAATCGACCGAGATGGTAGAAGCCCCATCGGCCGGCGATCGCGGCGACGGTGGTGGTCGCCGGGTCGGCGGCAAGGAGATCGCGATGAACGTTGTGCATCCGAACGGTCCGCAGATAGTGCATCGGGCCGAGGCCGACGTGTTCGCGGAATCCGCGCTGCAGGCTGCGGACACTGAGGCCGGCCTGTCGGGCGATGGATGTCGGGGTCAACGGAAGTTCGGCGTGGGCGTCGATGAACTCCATGGCCCGCCGGATCGCGACCGGCGCGGTGGCCGGTGCCGCCGCCTCGAGGGCGTCGGTGTGCCCATGGTCGATGAGTGAGAGCAGTCCGGCGATGATCGAATAGTTCAGCGGCTCGGCGACCACCGGGTTGGTGAGCATCGCATTGGGGACGGCAGCGACGTGGGTGTTCAGGACCAGCGATCGCCAGGCCAGCCCCGCGCGAGCGGAGAGGTTCAGGCTCCCGCGCAGGTGTACCCCGGGGACGGGGGCGCCCACGATGTCGGCGAGCACGTTCTCGACAGCGTCACGGTTGAACTTGAGCGCCACGACGTTGAGCTGGCTGGCGGAGGGGGTCACCAGGCGGGCATCGGCGTCGTGGTCGTAGACGACGCCATCGAGTTCGTCGATCGTGGTGCGTACCCCCGCCGACTCGGAGATCAGGCGCCCGGCGATCGGAATGTTGACGTGAAAGCCGTCGATTGCGGGGCAATACAGATCGCTGTTGCTGTTGTAGCGGATGCGCCCGGCCACGATCGGTCCGGTGGCCACCGCGCTCAGGTCGGCCTCGAATGTGCCGGTGGTCTCGACCCGGGTGAGTTCGTGGGGATGAAACAGTCGTCCGACCTCGGCGGTCGCTTCTTCGACGTCGGCGCTGTGCATTTCGACCGAGGTCGGCGGTGTGGGTGGGCCCGCGCCCGGATCCGATTGCGATGGGCGGCCCGGCGAGTGTGGCATCCCGACCTCCTCGGACGTTCACGGCGGTCGCGGTGGCCGACCGGCCCTCACTGTGGGTGTGGTGAGAGCACCCTGCCGTGGTCGCCACCCTCGCGGGTCGCGACCACGGCAGGTCAACGCCGCAGCCTACGCGGACTGGGACTCGAAATGCATGATATGCACGCCATGTGTGGCGAAGTTCCCCACATCGGCTTGTGCCGCTTGCCCTTCCGGTGAGTCGAGTGCGGCGCCCATCGCTTCGACGCTGTCGAAGTCGGCTTCGAATACCGCGAAGTAGGGCGACGGTGAACCGTCGGGCGTGGCGATCTCGAAGGAATACCGCGATGCCCGGACGTTGGGAATCTTTGCCGCCAGCGGTAGGTGGGTTTGCGCGTAGTAGCGACGGAACTCCACCGGATCGGCCGGGTGCGGGTAGGCGACCATCAACGTGTGCATGATGTGGGTAGTCCTCTCAGTTGCCGAAGTAGCTGACGTCGTCGTTGCCGATCAGATCGGGGACGGTCCAGCCGTCGAGGTCATACTCGGCCAGGCAGGCCTCGGCGAGACCCTTCATCTGATCGACGCCACCGCGGTTCTGCGCGGCGAAGAGCAACTCGGCGTGCACGTTCTCGTGATTGCCGGAGTAGTTGCGCTCGTAGAGTTCGTGACGGCCCCCGAATTCGGAGCCGATCGAATCCCACAGGGCCTTCATGACTTTCACGCGGTCGACGGCGGTGATGCCGTTGGAGCCGCGGACGTACTTGTCGAGGTAGGGGCGCACGGTGGCGCTCTTGAAGTCCGCGGCGCTCGACGGCAGGTAGATGAGGCCCGACGCCACGTCCTGCTCGATGATCTCCTTGATGCGGGGGTAGCCGCGCATCATGAACATGCGGTAGATCAGCCCGTACTCCAGGCGTGGGATGACGGTGTCACCGATCCACGGTTCCGGGTTGTGGGCCATCGCGTCGGTGATTGTCCAGAACAGATTGCGCCAGCCGATGACCTCACCGACACGGGTCTGCACGCCGCGGAATCCGCCGGAACCGGTGCAATCGAGGGCCTTCATCAGCAGACCGGCGATGAAGTCGAGCTTCACCGCGAGGCGGGTGCAGCCCTGGAAGGTGAAGCGCGGCAAGAAGCCCGATTGCGGGAAGAACGCGTTGATGCGTTCGACGTCGCCGTACATGAAGACGTTCTCCCACGGGACGAGGACCTTGTCGAAGACGAAGATGGTGTCGTTCTCGTCCATGCGGCTCGACAGCGGGTAATCGAACGGGCTGCCCATCACCGCGGCCTGCTGGGTGTAGGAACTGCGGCAGATCAGCTTGATGCCGGGCGCGTCCATCGGCACCGTGCAGATGAGGGCGAATTCCTTCTTCTTGATCGGCAGGCCGTAGTGGGCGATGAAGTTGTAGTTGGTGATGGCCGAACCGGTGGCGACCACCTTGGCGCCGGAGACCACGAGGCCGGCGTCGGTCTCCTTCTCCACCTTCATGAACACGTCGCCGACCTCGTCGGGAGGCAGCTGCCGATCCACCGGCGGGTTGATGATGGCGTGATTCCAGTAGAGGACCTTCTCCTGCGATTCGCGGTACCAGCGTTCGGCATTGGCCTCGAACGGCGCGTAGAGATCCTTGTTGGCGTGCAGGGTGCCCAGGAAGCTGGCCTTGTAGTCGGGGGAGCGGCCCATCCACCCGTAGGTCATCCGGGCCCACTCGGCGATGGCGTCGCGTTCCTTGATCAGGTCCTCGCTGCTCGTCGGCGCCTTGAAGAAGGGCATGGTGACCCCACCGTTGCCGGTGTCGGTGGGTGCGGTCACCTTGTCACGGGTCTCCGGGTCGTGCATCGAGTCGTAGAGACGGGCGGTCATCCGGATCGGATTGCGGAAGGCCGGGTGGGTGGTCACGTCCTCGACGCGTTCACCGTGCAGCCAGATCTCACGACCGTCGCGGAGTGATTCGATGTACTCGTCGCCGGTCATCGGCCGGGATGCGAAGTTCTTCTTCTGATTGTCGGGCGAATCGGCGGCCGGATTGACGGTGGGCGCTCCGGTGTCGGCGGGATTGCCGGTGGAATTGTTACTGGGGCGTTCGATGGTCGTCATGATTCATACCTCTTTCTGATGAATGGAACGAATGTCGTTATGGATCAGGCTGATACGGGAGTTGTGCTGGACTTCGGAGTTTCTGCGTTCTCTCCTCGGGTGAGATGGAAGGGGGTGAATGTGGTGGTGGCGTCGAACCATCCGGAATGCGGATCGTCGGCGCACAGCGTCCACAGCGAGTTGACGCTGGGCTCGCCCAGATCGTGGAAGGTGCTGCGGTAGTACAGGAGTGGGGGCTTCCCCGAGGACTCGGCGTCGACGATCTCGCCGATGAAGATCAGGTGATCGCCGCCGTCGTAGGACCGCCACGGCGTGCAACTGAGAACCGCCGCGCTGCCCCGCAACACCGGCGCGGTGGGTCCGTCGACCCAGGTCGGGCCGGGTTCGCTCGGCCGGCCGGCGAAGTGCATCGCGGTGTCGAGTTGATCGGCCGCGAGGATGTTGACCGCGAAGGGAGCATCGGTCAAGTAATTGCACGCCTTGGACTTTCGCGTGAGGGTGACCTGACACAACCGCGGTTCAAGGGAGACCGCGGTGAACGCGGTGACCGTCGCGCCGTGCGGCTCGCCGTCGGCGTTGGCGCAGGTGATGACGGTGACGCCGCTCGCGAAATGGCCGAAAACGTTCTGCAGGGCTTTCTTCTCCATGTGCCTCGCCTTTCCTCTCGGGCCGAATGTGATGTAGAACATAAGGCGACCGAGAAGACGTTGGCGATCCGATCTGCGCGGTGTCCATCCGAAAAGCGCGTCGGGTTCTTTCAGCCCGCGAAACCGCGTCCCTCGGTCCGAGGAGGTGTCAGAGCATGGGTTCGGTGGACCATATCCGGGTGCCGGGTACACCCGAGTGGGATGCGGCCCGCAAGGCCGTGTCGGATGCGTACTTCCCGCACGAGCTGAAGCCTCTCGACGCGGGGAGTGCGGCCACCGAGGCCGACGTGAACGTGACGGTGGTCGGTCCGTTGCGGATCGCGCGGATCGGTTGGGGAGCCGAGGTGGCCATCCACAGTGACCATCCCGGGGCGTAGGGGATCAATGTGCCGCTCGGTGGGGTGCTCGAGACGGCGGTGCACGGCCGGACGGTGGTGTCGACGAGCGGCCATGCGACCGTGAACCCGCCGGATACGCCGGTCGACATCACCCGCTGGTCGGGGGACTGCACGATCGTGGGAGTCAAGATCGATCGGGACTTCGTGCACCGCGAGGCGATCCGCGTGGCCGGTGACACCGACGTGGTGATCCCGGATCTTCTGGATCTGGGTGTGCCCGAGATGGCGAGCTGGTTCCGCCTGGTGCGGTCGGTGGCCGGTCAGCCCGGCGACGACCCGTTGCTGTCCAATCCGCTGATCGCCGAGCAGCTGGCCACGTCGCTCACCGACGCGTTTCTCGTTGCGGCACTTCCCGAATCGCCGTCGGACCGGCAGGCAGTGCGGCCCCGGATCGTCACCCGGGTACTGGATGCGATCCGTGCCGATCCGGCGCGGGCGTGGTCGGCGGCCGACATGGCCGAGGTCGCCGGGGTGAGCGTACGACGACTGCAGGAGGGCTTCAAGGAGTACATCGGCAAGACACCCCGAGAGTGCTTGACCGACATCCGGTTACGTGGCGTTCACGACGAATTGGCCGGTGAAACAGCCGATTCCGTCACCGAGGTCGCACTGCGGTGGGGATTCACGCATTCGGGCCGGTTTGCGGCAGCGTTCCGCAACCGCTACGGAGTGTGCCCCTCGGATGTGGTGGGCGGCAGAGGGATATAGGCATCGGTGAGAAGAAGGTCCGACGCCGATCCACCCCCGCGACGGGCGGGTGATGGATCGGCGTCGGAGCTGTGCGGGTCGACTCAGGCGTCGGCGCCCGCCCGGACGGCGGCGGCCGCCGCGACCAGGTTGGTCAGCGACGCGATGACCTCCTCATTGCCGCGGGTCTTGAGCCCGCAGTCGGGGTTGACCCAGAGGCGTTCCGGGCCAACGGCCTTGAGGGCCGCACGCAGCGACGTCTCGATCTCGCCGGTGTCCGGGACACGCGGGGAGTAGATGTCGTAGACGCCCGGACCGACACCATTGGAGAAGCCGACGGAGTTGAGATCGTCGAGCACCTCCATGCTCGACCGGGCCGCCTCGATGGAGGTGACGTCGGCGTCGAGGTCGGCGATCGCACCGATCACCTCACCGAACTCCGAGTAGCACAGATGGGTGTGCACCTGCGTGGTGTCGGCGACGCCCGACGTCGACAGACGGAACGCACGGACAGCCCAATCCAGATACGCCTGCTTGTCGGCGTTGCGCAACGGGAGCAGTTCGCGCAGGGCCGGCTCGTCGACCTGGATGATGCCCACGCCGGCGCGTTCGAGATCAACGGTCTCGTCGCGGATTGCCAGGGCGATCTGATCGGCGGAGACCGACAGCGGCTGATCGTTGCGCACGAACGACCACGCCAGGATGGTGACCGGGCCGGTGAGCATGCCCTTCACCGGCTTACCGGTCAGCGACTGGGCGTAGGTGATCCAGTCGACGGTCATCGGCGTGGGACGCGACACGTCGCCGAAAAGGATCGGCGGGCGCACGCACCGGGTGCCGTAGGACTGGACCCACCCATTGGCGGTGGCGAAGAATCCGTCGAGTTGCTCGGCGAAGTACTGCACCATGTCGTTGCGCTCCGGCTCGCCGTGGACGAGCACGTCGAGCCCGATCTTTTCCTGCAGTGCGATCACGTCGGCGATCTCGGCGCGCATCTGTCGCTCGTACTCGGCGTTGTCGATCTCGCCGGAGCGCAGCGCGGCGCGGGCCAGACGGATGGCCGAGGTCTGCGGGTAGGAACCGATCGTCGTGGTCGGCAGGACCGGCAGTCCGAGCCGTTCGTTCTGCGCTGCCAGGCGGGCGGTGGCCTCGCCGCGCGTGGCGTCGGCGTCGGTCACTGCGGCGAGGCGCTCGCGGACCGCCGGGTTGTGGACGCGCGGATCGGTGTCCCGGGTCGCCAAAGCGGCGGCAGAGGTGGCGAACGCATCGGCCTGTGCGTCACGACCGCGGCGCAGCGCGTCGGACAGGACCGCGACCTCCTGATACTTCTCGGCGGCGAAGGCCAGCCATCCGCGCAGATTGTCGTCGAGCTCGGTCTCCGGCTCCAGCGAGTACGGCACGTGCAGGGTGGAGCACGAGGTGGACACCGCCAGCGATCCGGTGGAGCCGAGCAGCGTGGCCAGGGTGCCCAGTGCCTTCTCCAGGTCGGTACGCCAGATGTTGCGTCCGTCGACCACACCGGCCACGACCAGCAGATTCGCCAGTCCGGGGACGTCGGCGACCGATTCGATGCTGCCCTCGACGAGGTCGACGGCCACCGCCTCGACACCGGAGGACGCCAGCGGTCCGAGGGATTCGCGGGCGTCGCCGAAGTAGGTGGCGACCAGGATCGACGGACGCGTGCCCGCCTGAGCGAGGGTCGAGTAGACCGAACCGGCCAGCGCCGGGAGTTCGGGAGCGACGTCGGTGACCAGGATCGGCTCGTCGATCTGCACCCACTCGGCTCCGGCCTCGGCGAGGCGGGCGAGGAGGTCGAGGTAGAGGGGAGCAACTCGTTGAGGCGGTCCAGCGGCGGCGCGGCGTCGTCGGCGCCGACCGTCTTGGACAGCGCCAGGAAGGTGATCGGACCGACGATCACCGGTCGCGGATTGATGCCGGCGTCACGGGCCTCGGCGAGTTCGGCCAGAACCTTCTCCGGGTGCAGCGAGAATCGGGTGTCCGCGGAGATCTCCGGAACGATGTAGTGGTAGTTGGTGTCGAACCACTTGGTCATCTCCAGCGGCGCCAGCTCGGCGGTGCCACGGGCGGCGGCGAAGTAGCGGTCCAGCGCATCGTCGATCGCGGCGAAACACTCGGGCAGTGCGCCGAGCATGATCGCGGTGTCGAGAACCTGGTCGTAGTACGAGAACGAGTCGACGGGAATCGAGTCGAGGCCCGCCGAGGCGAGTTGCGCCCAGGTGTCGCGGCGTAGTTCGGCGCCGACGGCGGCCAGTTCGTCTGCGTCGACGCGCCCGGCCCAGTAACCCTCGATGGCGCGCTTGAGTTCGCGGCGCGGGCCGATGCGAGGCGTACCGAGGACGGTGGCGGTGAAGGGTGCAGCTTTCGGAGTAGGACTGCTGGTGGTACTCACGGGCATGAGTGTGACGCTCCTGCAATGGTTTCCGACGGTCCGTCGCCCTTGCAGAGTGGGTCGATCAAGCCCCGTGGCGAACTACCGCAAGAAGTCGGTTCGCCTGTTGCTGCCTGTCCGACCAACGCCCATTCCACGAGGCGACGATCCACCGATCGCGGCGCGACCGGTACAGCAGGCAGGTCTTCGGACTCGTCGGCGGGCAGATCATCGCTGACCCGGTTCCTACTGGCCGTCGCTTCCCGGGCGTGTGTGCCCAGTGCATGTGACGGCGGTCGTTCCGACATACCGCTGCGGGACAGTTCCGGATTCACACCGGATTCCCTCTTTCGACGCCTGGCCCGGGTGTAGGGGCTCCATGACTTCCCGGGTGGCGAACCAACTGCGCAGGCCAGGATACACACACTCCGCCGCCGCCCCGGCCGGCGGTCCATGCGATGACCGTTATCGATCCGTCGTTACGGCAGGTCGGGGCGCTGTCAGTGGGGTGGCGGGCGCTGTCAGTGGTGTGTTGAGCGCCGTCAATGGTGTGCGATGTGTGCGGGTGAGCTCGCTCAGCTACCGCGGTACGTCGAGTACGCGAAGGGGCTCAGCAGCACCGGAACGTGGTAGTGGCGGTCCGGGTCGTCGACGGTGAAACAGATGTCGATCTCGGGATAGAAGCCGTCGATGTTGTTGTCGGCGAACCAGTTTCCGGTGTCGAAGACGAGATGATAGATGCCCGGGATCAGCGGCTCGGTGTTCACCTGGCCGATCCGGCCGTCGGAATCGGTGACGCCCGCGGCCACCTCGCCGCCGGCGGCGTCCTGCAGGGACACCGCCACACCGACGGCCGGCGATCCCGAGACCGCGTCGAGGACGTGGGTGGACAGACCGGTCATCGGTGTTCGCTCCCTTGCGATGTCGGACCGCCGGATGCGGTGCGGTGATCAGTCGTCAACATACTCGATGGCCGGGGTGAGCATGCGCTGCAGCCGGGCGCGATTGATCTTCGCCAGCTCCATGCGCATCACCCGTCGTTCGGTCGCGGCGTCGTTGCGGATGCGCTCCTTGAGGATGGCCAGCAGTTCCGCGGCCGGGCGGCCGTTGGCGAACACCAGGTAGACGTGCCCGAACTTTTCGTCGTAGGCCCTGTTGAGGTCCTTGAGTTCGGCCAGGACCGCCGGGTCCGCACCGGCAACCCCCGACTGCTCCCGCTGCGAGGAGGCGTTGTCGGGGCGGTCACCGATGCGCGGATGGCCGGCCAGGGCCTCGTCGAGATCGGCCTCGGTGAGTTCGGCGAGGATCAGGTCGGCGTACTCGAGCAAGGCCTCATCGTCGACGAAGGGTCGGGCCCTGGCCACCCGCAGCGCCCAGATCGATGAGCTGCAGCAGTCGTAAAGGGTGCCGATGGCCTGCCTCTCGGACAGTTCGTTGAAGCTGGCCAGTCCACGCCAATCCACTCGTCGCACTGCCCCAGCCTAGGAGAGCTCGGGCTGGCGGCCGAATCGCACCGACGTCAACGGATTGGCGTCGGCCACGAGATCGTCGAACCGGTAGTTGACGATCTTGGCGATCTCGATGAGCGCGAAGGACTTCTCGGAGGTTTCGGAGTTGTCCATGCGGGCCCAGCCGTTGCGCAGCACGCGGTCGTACCGTTCGGTTTCACGGGCGCAGATCACCAGCGGGAACCCGAAGTGCTCGCGATAGGCGCTCGCGAGATTGACGACGTTCTCGTGCTCGGTCTCCTCCAGATGTGAGAGCCCCTTGTGATCGACCGCGGTCAGTTCGCCGTACTCGTTCTCGGCACCGAGGTCGGGGAACGCCTGGATCAGGTCCATCTGCTGGGTGTCGCTGCCGGTGAGCATCGCCTCCTGGAACGCGATACGCAGATCGTGCACGTCCTCGAACGGACGCTGCTCCCAGGCGCGGTCGAGCACCCAGTCGACGCCCTGGACGACCTCGCCGAAGGTCTCCCGGAACTCCTCACGCGACATGGTGTTGACCTCGTCGAGGGTGATCGAGCCCTTACCGGCGACCGCGGGTCCCTTGCCGCCGACGTGGAAGAACAAGAGATTCAACAGGATTGCGCAGATCGCGCCCATCGTGATGCCGGTGGAGAACGGAATCTGCAACACCATGTTGGGCATCGCCTGATCGACACCGGGCAGTTCCGGGACGTCGGTGATGCTGCCGCCCTTCTCGATCACCTGGGAGGGGACCGACGACTGCGAGAACTGCACGTACAGGGCTACGGCAAGGGACGTGGCGGCGATGATGAGGTTGCGGTGGTCGGTGAAGTCCACCGACGTCAGGGTCTGGATTCCGACGATCGCCACGGTTGCGAACATGATCAGGGCGGCGCCGCCGAGCACCGGGGCTGGAATCGACTCGACGACCTTGGCCAGCTTGGGCAGCAGACCGAGGATGATCATGATGACACCGGCGCAGGCCACCACCCACCGGCTCTTCACCCCGGTCAGGCGCACCAGACCGACGTTCTCCGAGAAGGCGGTGTACGGAAACGAGTTGAACGACCCGCCGATGACGGTGGCGACACCGTCGGCGCGGACCGCCGCGGCGACGTCGTCGGCCTTGATGCGTTTGCCGACGATCTCGCCGGTGGCAAAGATCGAGCCGGTCGACTCCACCGCGACCACCAGCAACACCACGATCATCGAGACGATGGCGACGATATCCCAACGCGGCCAACCGAATGCGAAGGGCGGGGTGAAGCCCAGCCAGTTGGCCTCGCCCACCGAGGAGAAGCTTGCGTCACCGCACAGCCAGGCGATGAAGGTGCCGATCACCAGGCCCAGGAGGACGGCGATGGTGGCCATGAAACCGCGGAAGAACCGTTGCATCAACACGATCAGCAAGATGGTGCCCAGGGCGTAGCAGACCCACCGCCAGTTGGCGGCGTCCTTCAGATGCTCGTTCGGGTTGGTGACCGCGTCACCGGCGCCCACCGGGATCAGGCAGATGCCGATGATCGTGATCAGGGTGCCGGTCACGACGGGCGGGAGGAAACGGATGAGTTTGGCGAAGAACGGTGCGATGAGGAAGGTGAAGACACCCGCCGCGATCACCGCCCCGTACACCGTCTGCAGGCCGACACGTCCGCCGCCGTTCTGGTTGGCGATCTGGATCACCGGGGCCAGCGTGGCAAACGTGATGCCCTGCAGCAGGGGCAGCCGGACACCGATCTTCCAGATACCCACCGACTGCAGCAACGACGCGATACCGCAGGTGAACAGGTCGGCGGTGATCAGCATGGTCAGCGCCTCGGAGTCGAGGCCGATCGCGCGGGCGATCAGCAGCGGTACCAATACCGCCCCGGCATAGAACGCAACAACGTGCTGGGCGCCCAGTGCGACGAGTTTGCCGGGTGGTGGCACCTCGTCGACGGGGCGGACGCGCTTCTTCTTTTTCGGTGCCGCGGCCGGGGCCGAATCGGTGGACATCGCCTGACTCCCTGCGAATATGAACTTCTGACGTCGGTGGACCGGGGATGTCCGGTGCACAGCAGGTCAATAGTGGACCCACGCAACCCTTTTCGCGACCGTCGGATCGTATATTGCGATCAGGTAAAAGGGATATACCGGGCGTGGAGCCGGATCGCCCGGCGGGCAGTTCGCGGGCGCTCGGGCGGGCCCGGGCGCACAATGGGAACCATGCCGGAGGTGGTGGTCGGGGCCGTGCTCGCCGCGGGTGCGGGACGCCGCTACGGGATGCCCAAAATTCTTGCGCAGCAAGGTGAATGGCTTCAGTCGGCGGTTCGTGCACTCGGTGATGGGGGCTGTGACGAGGTGGTCGTCGCGATGGGTGCGGCCACGGTCGAACCCCCGTTGGGGGCTCGAGGGCTGATGGTTCCGCGGTGGTCTGACGGGCTGTCGGAAACGGTGAGGGCGGTGCTCGCCGACGTGGCTGCGAGACCGGAGGTCGCGGCGGTGGTTTTACATGTTGTTGACGTGGCCGACGTCGACGGTCAGGTGGTGGCCCGGATTCTCGACGTGGCCGACGGCCGCCGGGACCGGTTGGTGCGGGCGAGGTTCCGGGGGGTGCCCGGTCATCCGGTCTTCATCGGTGCCGCACACCATGCGGGCGTGCGAGACGCCGTTCGGGGAGACGTCGGCGCTGCGGTCTATCTGCGCGCCCACGCCGATCGCGTGATCGAGGTGGAGTGCGGTGACCTGGCCCGCGGAACAGACCAGGATCACCGCCGGGGCTGATGTGCTCAGTCGGGTTGCGGATAGGAGTAGAAGCCCTGACCGCTGGCCACACCCAACTTGCCCTTGTCGATGTAGTTCGCCTTGAGCCAGGCGCCGAGGTGACGGTTGCCCTGATCGCCGTTCATCAGGATGTTGTACGGGGTGTTGAGTCCGATGATGTCGAAGATCTGCAGCGGTCCCATGGGGGCGCCGGTGGCGATTCGCCAGGTGCGGTCGACATCGCGCGGGTCGGCGTAGCCGCCGGCGACGAGTTCCAGCCCGGCATTGAGGAACGGGATCAACAGCGAGTTCAGGACGTAGCCCGCCTTCTCCTTGTGGATGCGGATGGGCACCATACCGATCTGCTCGGCGAACTCGGCCACCGCCTCGTACACTTTCGGGTCGGTCTGGGCGGTGCCCATGACCTCGGCGGTATTGAACTGCCAGACACGGTTGGCGAAGTGCAGGGCCAGGAATCGGTCCGGGCGTCCCGTGGCGGCGGCGAGGTCGCTGGGCAGCAGGGACGATGAATTGGTCGCGAAGATGGTCTTCTCCGGAGCCAGGCTCGCCAGTTCCCGATAAATCTTCTCCTTCAACTCCAGGACCTCGGGCACGGCCTCGATGACGAGGTCGGCATCGGTCACCGCCTGCGCCAGGTCGGTGGTCAGTGTGATGCGGGCGCGTCCCGCCTTCGCCGCCCCGTCGCCGGCTCCGGCCACCTCGGCCTCGTAGGTGGACACGAGCGAATCGAGACGGGTGGCCGCCGCGGCCAGGGCATCGTCGGAGACGTCATAGGACGTCACCTCGAAGCCTCGGAACGCTGTCTGGAACGCGATCTGTGAACCGAGGACCCCGGCCCCGAGCACCGTGATCTTGTGGAATTTCGTCATCGTTGACCTCCGTCGGTGTCATGTGTGTGCGGGGTGTCGAACACCGACACCCTCATCATCTACAACATGCCCGCGACGCCGGATCATGGCGTACGGACCGATCCGGTCGGTCACACCGGCCGGTCGGTGTCTACCACGAGACACCGCGGCTCGTCCCGACCGGCGCGGGCGGTCGACGCTCGTGTGGGTCGTCGACGACCTGCCCGAGCCGAGTGGACCTGCGCGAGCCGAGTCAACCCGCCTGAGCCGGGTGGGAACGGACGAGCAGGTCAGCGGTGTGACGGGAGCAGCGGCGAGATCGACGTCGAGGGGCGTAGGTCCAGCGCGCCGTCGGCGAAGCGGGAGACCGGTGCCACGGCGGCGGACAGCGCCTCGTCATAGCCGGTACGGGCCCGGCCCCACACGGTGCCGGCGTCACCGTCGGCGGTGACACCGATCAGCGCGATGAGCTCACCGGTGGTGGGAATGCAGACGGCCCAGGCGAATTCGGTTTCGTCGGCCCACCGGGCGTCGGATGCGGCGACGAATCCGACGGGGTCATCGACCCCGAGATCGGACAACGCCGGGACGTCGGTGATCCGGTCGTCGGCGCGAAGCCCACGCAGATACCACGTCCCGGCGTTGATCTCGACGGGTTGCAGCGGAATGTCCTACTTCAGTTCGAGCAGGGCGGTGCCCTGGGTGACCGCGGCGCCGGGTTCCACGGCCAGGCCGGTGACCACACCGTCCTTGTGGGCGGTCACCGGGTTCTCCATCTTCATGGCCTCGAGCACGACGACGAGGTCGCCGGCGGCGACGGTCTGTCCCTCCTCGACGGCCACCTTGACCACGGTGCCCTGCATCGGTGCGGTGACGGCGTCACCGGAGGCGGCGGCACCGCCACCCTTCTTGCGGGTACGGGCCTTGGGCTTCTTGCGGATCACGCCGTTCGCGCCGCCACCGCCGCCGCCGAGGGCGAGATCGCCGGGCAGGGTGACCTCGACGCGGCGGCCGCCGACCTCGACGACCACCTTCTGGCGCGGGGCCTCGTCGTCGTCCTCGATGGCCTCGCCACCGGTGTACGGCTCGATCGGGTTGTCCCAGTCGGTCTCGATCCACTTGGTGTAGACGTCGAAGGTCTCCACGCCGTCCTCGTCCTTGTGGCCGATGAACGCCGGGTTGCTCACGATGTGGCGGTGGAACGGCAGCACCGTCGCCAGGCCCTCGATGTGGTACTCGTCGAGGGCGCGTCGCGCACGCTCGAGCGCCTGCTCGCGGTTCTCGCCGGTGACGATCAGCTTGGCCAGCATCGAATCGAACTGACCGCCGATCACGTCGCCCTCCACGACACCGGAGTCGACGCGCACACCGGGGCCGGCTGGCTCGCGGTAGACGGTGATGGGGCCAGGGGCCGGGAGGAAGCCGCGGCCGGCGTCCTCACCGTTGATCCGGAACTCGAAGGAGTGTCCGCGCGGGGTCGGGTCCTCGGAGATCTCGAGCTTCTCGCCCTGGGCGATGCGGAACTGCTGGCGCACCAGGTCCAGACCCGAGGTCTCCTCGGTGACCGGATGCTCGACCTGCAGTCGGGTGTTGACCTCGAGGAAGGAGATCAGGCCGTCGTCGCTGACCATGAACTCCACGGTGCCTGCGCCGTAGTAGCCCGCCTCGCGGCAGATGGCCTTGGCCGACTCGTGGATGCGGGTGCGCTGCTCGTCGGTCAGGAACGGTGCGGGCGCCTCCTCGACGAGCTTCTGGAAACGGCGCTGCAGCGAGCAGTCACGGGTGCCGGCGACCACGACGTTGCCGTGCTGATCGGCGATCACCTGCGCCTCGACGTGGCGGGCCTTGTCGAGGTAGCGCTCCACGAAGCACTCGCCACGGCCGAAGGCGGAGATGGCCTCGCGGTTGGCCGACTCGTAGAGCTCGGGGATCTCGGCGATGGTGTGGGCGACCTTCATGCCGCGCCCACCGCCGCCGAAGGCCGCCTTGATGGCGACCGGGACGCCGTACTCCTCGGCGAATGCGACGACCTCGGCCGCGCCGGAGACCGGGTCCTTGGTGCCCGGGGCCATCGGGGCATCGGCCTTGAGGGCGATGTGGCGGGCGGTGACCTTGTCACCGAGGTCGCGGATCGACTGCGGGGACGGACCGATCCAGATCAGTCCGGCGTCGATGACGGCCTGGGCGAAGTCGGCGTTCTCCGACAGGAAGCCGTAGCCGGGGTGGATGGCGTCGGCACCGGACTTCGCGGCCGCGTCGAGCAGCTTGTCGAACACCAGGTACGACTCGGCAGAGGTCTGACCACCCAGGGCGAAGGCCTCGTCGGCGAGCTTCACGAAGAGCGCGTTCGCGTCCGGCTCGGCATACACGGCGACGCTGGCGATCCCGGCGTCCCGCGCGGCACGGATGACGCGAACGGCGATCTCGCCGCGATTGGCGATGAGGACCTTGCTGATAGTGGGCACTTGTTGTTCTCCTGGGCCGGACATCGGGATCAGGTGTGACGGGGGTACATCACACACGTGGTCGTCCGGCGCCCGGATGGGGCGCCGGGGGGCTCGTACCGCTCACGAACGCGTCGTACGCGGCGTCGCGCACCGCCGGGATGACCCATGGCGGATCTCTCGGCAGTGCGCGCTCCGGGCTTCACCCTAACGCACCGAGCAATCGTTCGGTGGAGGCGTGGGTCACTTGCGGGAGTTGAATGTGCTGTCATCGCCCAGCGTGCGCACGAGATCGGCGAAACCGCCCAGTAGACGTGCGAGTGGGCTGTCCTCGGGCGCGGCGGACCCGCCGGATCCCGACGTGTCGGCGACGACAGGTGAGCGCGCCGAGAACCGCAGGCCCGACGGTGTCCGATTGATCCAGATGAGCACCTCGTCGGGGGAGTAGGAATGACTGCGCAGTACGGTGGCGCGACCGGCGTCGGCCTCCGCGGCGCCCGGGGCGTAGCGGGTGTCGATGAACGAGATCACGAAGCGCGGCGACCCCTGATACCCGATCAGGTCGGCCACGCGCAGGAACGGCAGCGCCGCACCCTGCCGTGAGCGCTTGAGCTCGGCGGTCGACCGGGCGACCGCCTGGTCGAACGTCGGTGAGTCCGACATGTCGAGGCAGAACGGTGCCAGCGCGACGAACCAGCCGAGGGCGGTGAGCCAGCGCGCGTCGTCACGGGTATGACGCGGCAGGACGCACCGGAACTCCGGGTCGCCGGTGAGGTCGTGGTGGACCATCGCGAACGCCGCCAGGACGCCCGCCGTCAGCGATCCGCCGGCCTCCGAGCACACCGCGGTGAACCGATTCGCGGTCGCGTCGTCGGCGATCATCCCGGACAACGATGGTTGCGCCACCGCGTTCTCGGTGTCGGTGTTGTGGCCGGGTGGGGGTGTCCCGGCCGGTGGGGTACGAAACATCGGCGGCATGTCGCCGTCGCCGGAACGCAGGAATCCCAGCCAGGTGGACACCGCCGGGTGATCGGCACCGGACTGATCGGCCTCCCGCCGTTCGGCGGCACTGAAGTCCACATAACTGCCCACCGGCGGCAGTTCGGGCTCGTGATGGTCGCGCGCGGCGCGGTACAGCGCGGTCAACTCGAACTGCGACATGATCAGCGAGTAGCCGTCCACCAGCGAGTGATCGGCGGCGAACAACAACGTGAACGACGACTCGCGCCCGACGGTGGCGAACATGTACGCGGGCCACTGCAGCGGGGCGGTGGTGCGGTCGAACGCCCCGGCGATCTGCTCGACGAGCGGTCCCGATTCGTTGTACCAACCGATCCGGCCCATCTTCAGCTGCACCGTACCCGGATCGGTGCTCAGCCGGGCCAGCCCGTCGTGGCGGATGATGACGTGACTGCGCAGCACCTCGTGACGGTCGATCCAGCGCCGCAGCGCGGCGCGCAACGCCGGGATGGACAACGGCTCGTCGAACTCGATCGCCACCCCGAGCCACGATTCCCGCCCACCCTCGCGACGGGTGCGCAGACGGTACTCGAACGCCCCGCGCAGATGCTGCTCGTGGTTGTGCGACGTCAGTCGCGGGTCGCGGTCCCAGGCGCCCAGACCGCCGGGCACGAATGGTGTCCACTCGACGAGTCCGCCGGGTTCGATGGGCTCCTCGAGGATCTGGATGAACTTCATCCCGGCTGGGCGGAGCCTGTTTGGGTCCGCACCGCCGCCTTGATCCGGCCGAGCATCCCGGCCATACCGCGCAACCGCAACGGACTCACCGCCGACGCGAGACCGAGATCGTGATAGAAGTCGCCGGGCACCTCCAGGATGGCCGCGGCGGACGCACCGTCGAGACCCTGGCTCAAGATGGAGGCGAACCCGCGGGTCGTCGGGGCCTCGGGCGGCGCGCTGAAATAGAGGCGCACCGCGGCGGCATCTGCGGCATCGACGGACAAGAACACCGGTGACTGACACTCCGGTACCGGCTCCATCGCCTCGACCGCCAACGAGGCAGGCAGTTCCGGCAGCTCGCCGGCGAACTCCAGGAGCAGGGTGACCTTGTCCGAATCGCCCAGTGCCGCAAAGTCATCGACGATCTCGGCGAGGGCTGGGGGAAGACTCATGACGCTTCTGGCCTCAGGAATCGGTGGGCGGATCGCCGGGCTCGTCGCCGACGGAGATCGGTACTCGCACCGCGTTGCCCCACTCGGTCCAGGAGCCGTCGTAGTTGCGGACCGAGGTGAAACCGAGCAGATGGGTCAGGACGAACCAGGTGTGACTCGACCGTTCCCCAATGCGGCAGTAGGCGATCGTCGGGGTGGCGGGATCGAGGCCGGCGTAGACCTCATCGAGTTCGGCACGCGACCGGAACCGGCCGTCGAGGGCGGCGGCCTTGGCCCAGGGGATCGAGACCGCAGTCGGGATGTGGCCGCCGCGCAGCGCTCCCTCTTCGGGATAGTCGGGCATGTGGGTCCGTTCGCCGGTGTACTCCTGCGGCGACCGCACGTCGATCAGCGGTTCGGTGCCCAGCAACTCGCGAACCTCGTGGGCGAAGACCCGGATGTCGGCGTCGTCGCGCTCGACGACGGGGTAATCCGAACGTGGGTACTCCGGGACGTCGAAGGAGGTGTCCCGATCCTCCGACATCCAGGCGTCGCGGCCACCGTCGAGCAGGCGGACGTCCTCATGACCGAACAGGGTGAACACCCACAGTGCGTAGGCGGCCCACCAGTTGGACTTGTCGCCGTAGATGACGACCGTGTCGTCGCGTTCGATTCCCTTGTCGCGCATCAGTTCCGCGAACTGCTCGCCGTTGATGTAGTCGCGTTCGACCGGATCGTTGAGGTGTAGGTGCCAGTCGATCTTCTGGGCGGTCGGGATGTGGCCGATGTCGTAGAGCAACACGTCCTCGTCGCTCTCGATGATCTTGAGGCCCTTGGACCCCAAGTGCGCCGACAGCCACTGGGTGGTGACGAGCCGCTCGGGGTGCGCATAGGCGGCGAAGGCCGGATTCGGATCGGTCTCAACGCTCAACTGAAGAACCCCTCCCGGGTGATCGTGGATCGGTGGGGCACCCGCAGTGCCCCGCGCAAAGCCTACCCAGTCGTCTCGGCGCGTGGGTGGCGGCGGCCCGATCGTCGCGCGACCGGCGCCGCATCGGTGCCGACGACGGGTCTGCGCATCATTCGAAGAATGTCGCGATGGTCCGGATCCGGCGCCGGAGTTGCTAGATTCATGAGCCATGAAAGCACTGGTCACCGGTCATGTACGACTTCGCGTGCTGGTCGCCCTCGCCGTGACGGTGGTAGGGCTCGCGGCGTGTTCGGGCAACGACGGCCCCACCGCCTCCGATGCGACCTCGTCAGGCACCGGCGGCGCTTCGTCATCGCGGTCATCGGTGCCGTCGTCGACCGTCGACGGCGACGTGCCCGGCGAGTGCACCGAATCGGCGTGTCCGGAGTTGCCGGTGCCGGGTGCCGACCTGATGAGCGGCAGCATCACCCGTGCCAACGCACAGGAGGAGGTGCCCGGCTATCTGACGTCGGTGCTCGACGATCTGGACGCGACGTGGGGTCCGTGGTTCGACAAACTCGGTTGGGGGCAGCCGTATCCGGGGCGGGTGCTCGTCGAATCGGGGCGCTACACCTCCGACTGCGAAGATGAGGACGGCGTGATCGTCGTCGAGCCCGACACCCCGAACGCCTTCTTCTGCCCGCTCGACACCGCCGAGGACGGTGAGGGACAACGAGTCGAGGGGTCGATCATCCTCCCGGTGGAGACCTTCGTCGGCATCTGGACGGGGGTGTTCCTGGTGGAGGGGCCGCTGGACTCGATCAGCGGCTTCCAGGGGGAGTTCACCGCGGCCACCGTCGTCGCCCACGAGTACGGTCACGCCGTCGTCGATCGCATCCTGACCGCCGGCGATCTCGATCCCGATCAGGAACCACGCGGTGAGAACAGCGAACTGATCGCCGACTGCCTCGCCGGGAACTGGGCGGCCACCGTACTGCGTCGGGACCAACTGTCGGTGGCCGACATCGTGCAGGCCGCCACACTGCTCCAGAAGATCGGCGACCCGGCACCCGGTGAAGGTCACGGCACCGCGACGCAGCGGATCGCGGCGATCTCCCGCGGCTTCTTCGGGCCGTCGCTGAGTCAGGCACTCGGTCAGGGCGAGCAGGGACAACCCATCGACTGCCTGGGCAAGTACTGGCCGGAGCTCTTCGGATAGGGCCTGGGCCAGCTGGGCCGCGATGCGGCGCGATCAGGCCGGGGCGGCCCACAGATCGGTGACGGCGAGGCCGACCCGGCGCAGCAGGTCGCGCACCGTCGGCAGGCCGATGCCGAGCACCGAGGACGGATCGCCGTCGACGCTGTCGACGAACCAGCCGCCGAGCCCGTCGAGGGTGAATCCGCCCGCGACCTCCAGGGGTTCACCCGTCGCGACGTACGCCTCGATCTCGGCGTCGGTGACGGGCGCGAACGAGACGGTGGTCGAGCGGGTGGCGGTGGCCGATGCAGTGACCTCCAGGCCGCGCAGCACGGCCAGGTGATGGCCGGTCAGCAACTGAGCCGAATGCCCGCGGACCTTGTGCCACTGGGCGATCGCCGCCTCCGGTGTGTGCGGTTTGCCGGTCAGGCGGCCCCGGAAGAGCAGCATCGAATCGCACGTCAGGACCACGGTGTCGGGACGGGCGGCAGCGTCGGCCGTGCGCTCGGTGAGCAGGGCGGCGACGACGGAGTCCGCCTTGGCCATCGCCAGACGCGACACCACATCGTCCGGCGGCGCGCCGACGAGGCTCTCGAGGACGGCATCCTCGTCGACGTCGGACACCAGGACCCGCGGATCGACCCCGGCCTGCCGTAACACCGACAGTCGCGCCGGCGACGCCGATCCGAGGACCACCTGATACCGCGGGGTGCCGGTGCCGGTGCCGGTGCCGGTGCCGGTGCCGGTGCCGGTGCCGGTGAAGCTGTCGGTATGGCCGGCCGGTTCGCTCACCGGGTCAGTATCGCAAATTGGTGAAGCTGGTCGACGCGCCCCACTGCGGACGCAGACGATCGATCGGGCTACCCCAGTCGTCACGGATAGCGGAAGTGCCGGAGCCGGCGTCGCCGCCACCCACCGAGGCGAGGACGGCCACCAGCGCGGCCACGTCCTCGTCGGTGGGATTGCCGGACACGACCGTCAAAAACGGTGCGCGAGTATCCTTTTCGCCGTCACTATGAGGCCCGGCGTTGGCGCCCTCGGCGGTCACAGCGGGATGTTCCCGTGCTTCTTGGGCGGCAGGGTGACGAACTTGCGCTCGAGCAGGCGCAGTGCGGTGGCCACCTGACCGCGGGTGTGGCTCGGCGGGATGACGGCGTCGACGTAGCCCCGCTCGGCGGCGATGTACGGGTTGACGAGGGTGTCCTCGTACTCCTGCTGCAGTTCCAGACGCAGCGCGTCGACGTCCTCGCCGTTGGCCGCGGCCTCCTTGAGACGGCCCCGATAGACGAAGCCGACCGCACCGGAGGCACCCATCACCGCGATCTGGGCGGTCGGCCAGGCCAGGTTGACGTCGGCGCCCATGTGCTTGGACCCCATCACGTCGTACGCACCGCCGTAGGCCTTGCGGGTGATGATGGTGACCTTGCCGACGGTGGCCTCGCCGTAGGCGTAGAGAAGCTTGGCGCCGCGTCGGATGATGCCGTTGTACTCCTGGTCGGTACCCGGCAGGAAGCCGGGGACGTCGACGAGGGTGACGATCGGGATGTTGAACGCATCGCAGGTGCGGACGAACCGCGCGGCCTTCTCCGAGGCGTTGATGTCGAGGCATCCTGCGAACTGGGTGGGCTGGTTGGCGACGATGCCGACGCTGCGGCCGTCGACCCGGCCGAAGCCCACGAGGATGTTGGTGGCGTACTCGGCCTGGATCTCCAGGAATTCGCCGTCGTCGAGGATTCGCTCGATCACCTGGTGCATGTCGTACGGCTGATTCGGCGAATCCGGGATCAGCGTGTCGAGTTCGAGGTCCTCGTCGGTCAGGGTGTCCTCGATCGACCCGGCGGCCGGGGCCGCGACCGGCAACCGGGGAGCGTCGGCCCGGTTATTGCTCGGCAGGTAACTCAGCAGGTCCTTGACGTAGTCGAGGGCGTCCTGCTCGTCGGAGGCGACGTAGTGGGCGGTGCCCGACTTGGCCATGTGGGTGTTGGCCCCGCCGAGGGCCTCCATTGTGACGTCCTCGCCGGTGACGGTCTTGATGACGTCCGGGCCGGTGATGAACATCTGGCTGCTCTGATCGACCATCACGACGAAGTCGGTGAGTGCGGGGGAGTAGACATGCCCGCCCGCGGCCGCCCCGAGGATCAGTGAGATCTGCGGGATGACGCCGGAGGCGCGCACGTTGCGGTGGAAGATCTCGCCGTACAGGCCGAGTGAGACCACGCCTTCCTGGATGCGGGCACCGGCGCCGTCGTTGATGCCGATCAGCGGACGGCCCGTCTTGATCGCGAGATCCATCACCTTGACGATCTTCTCGCCGTAGACCTCGCCGAGGCTGCCGCCGAACACGGTGGAGTCCTGGGAGAAGACGCAGACCTCGCGGCCGTCGATGGTGCCGTACCCGGTGACGACGCCGTCACCGAGGGGGCGGCGCTCGGCGAGCCCGAAGTTGGTGCTGCGGTGGCGGGCCAGTGCATCGAGTTCGACGAAGGAGCCGTCGTCGAGGAGATGGAGGATGCGCTCACGCGCGGTCAGCTTGCCGCGCGAGTGGATCTTCTCCACGGCTGCCTCACCCACGGGGTGGGCGGTCTCCTCGAGGCGTTGGCGCAGATCGACGAGTTTCCCGGCCGTCGTGTGGATGTCTGGCGCGGCGCCGGAGTCTGACGAAGCTGTGGTCATGGGAGTCGATGCTAGCGACATATATGTGAGCCACGTCAACCACCCCAATATGAGCAATTCCTCATGTTTCCGAGCGATCGGTCGGTGACCTGCCACATCGCCCGCGATGCACCCCGTAGGCTCATGTCACATGAGCGACGATGTGTCCGATCCCACTGGCGCCGATTCCACCGCCACCACCGATCTCCGCACCGCGATCGAGGCCGCGGACCTGTCCGGCAGCGGATGGCACCGCATCGAGGTGGTCGAGTCGACGGGGTCGACCAACGCCGACCTCGCCGCGCGGGCCGCCGACGACGACATCGTCGGAACCGTGCGGATCACCACCGATCAGACCGCTGGACGAGGGCGGCGCACCCGCGTGTGGTCGGCACCCGCGGGCGCTCAGATCGCGATCTCGGCGGTGGTTGCCGTCGGCGACAACGCCGACCGGCTGGGCTGGCTGTCGTTGGCCACCGGTATTGCGGCCGCCACCGGCATCGAGAAGGCCACCGGTATCCGCCCGGTGCTCAAATGGCCCAACGATGTCCTGATCGGGGAGCGGAAAACCGCGGGCATCCTCGCGGAATACGTCAACGGACACGCTGTCGTGGGCATCGGCATCAACACCAACATGAGTGAGTCGGATCTACCGGTCCCCACCGCCACCAGCCTGCAGATGGAGACCGGCGCGCCGGTCGACGTCGCAGTCGTCGCCATCGAATACCTGCGTGCGCTCGCCGCGGTGGGATGGCCCGACGACATCGACGACCTCGCCCAGCGCTACCGCGACCGCTGCGACACGATCGGCCGGGCGGTGCGCCTCGAACTGCCCGATGGTGAGGTCACCGGCACCGCCCGGGACGTCGACCGGGAAGGCCGCATCGTCATCGAGGCGGCCGACGGGCGCACGGTCACCGCGGCCGCGGGGGACGTGGTGCATCTGCGCGCGCAGTGACCGACCCCGAGCAGATACGTTCAGCGCGCGGTGTTGCGGCTTTTGTGACCCATCGCCGGGATCAGGGACAGGACAGGCAATCCGATCATCAGGTGCATGATCGCGGTACCGAGGCCGACGGAGAACTGCGCCGACAACACCAGCGGGACCACGACCGCGGCGGCGATGAGCAGACCGACCACCCAGCGATAGAACTGGTCCGGTGACGGCGTGATGATCTGCAGGACATACCAGAGTGCGCCGCCTGCGAGAGCCACCAGGAACCCGACGACCGCGAACCACGCCGGATCCTGGGCCACCGGGTTCCACACGCCGAACTTGCCGGCCGCGTTCACCCGATCGACGATCGCCCGGATGATCCACGCGACCAGCCACGCGGCGAGTCCGGTCACCACACCTGTCATCACCACACCACCGACGAACATGCCCGGCGAAATGTCCGGGCCCACCTTCTTCCGTGGCCGCGCGGGAGCCGGTTGCTGGTATCCGCCCTGGTCGTAGCGGGTCTGGTCGTATGGGGACTGTTCGCCGCCGGAGGTCGGGTGGTACGACGGATCCTGCTGACTGTAGGCGCGCGACTGGGGTGCGTACCCGGGCTCGTACTTCGCGGTGCGGGGATCGCGGGGATCGCGGTAGGTCATGAGTGCTCCTGCGCCGGTGGTCGCTGTGGTCTGCGTCATTCTACCGACTGCGACGGCGGGTCCCGGTGGGTCGACGGGCGCCGGGCCCGAGAACCCGCGCCACGCCTATGCTTGCTGCCATGGCCTACCCGCGGGAAAACCTGGCCCCCGGTGAGCGGATCGTGCTGCATCGACATCCCCACTGGAAGTGCCTGCTGGGACCGTTTCTGTTGTTCATCCTCGCCACGGCCGTCGCCGGGGTTCTGGCCGGTCTCATCGAGGCGTCGTCGTTGGCCTCCACGGGTGCGTTGATCGCCTACCTGGTGGTGGCGGTGCTGTGGGCGGCCGCGGCGATCTGGTTCTTCCTGCGGCCGCTGATCTCTTGGAAGACCACGCATTTCGTGCTGACCGATCGCCGGGTGATCTTCCGCAACGGCGTCCTGACCCGCTCCGGCATCGACATCCCGATCCGACGCATCAACACCGTCGAGTTCCGTCACGGTCCGATCGACCGGATGCTGCGCACCGGCACCCTCGTCATCGAATCGGCGTCGGACGATCCGCTGTCTTTCGACGACATCCCGCAGGTCGAGAAGGTGCACGCGCTGCTCTACCACGAGGTCCTCGACGTGGCCGATCACGCCGCCGACGAAGACTACGACGACGGGGGCGACATGGACGACGACGGAGGCGCCGACGGGGCGGAAGTGCGTGCGCGAGGGGGACGCCGATGACCGACGTACTGCTCGCCGAGGACGACACCGCCATCGCCGAACCGCTGGCCCGGGCGCTGGCCCGGGAAGGCTACGGATGTGAGGTCGTCGGCACCGGCACGGCGGCCCTGCACCGCGTCGACGAGGGATCGTTCGAGTTGCTGATCCTCGATCTCGGGCTGCCGGAGATGGACGGTCTGGAGGTGTGCCGTCAGGTTCGGGTGCGCCGACCGGAACTGGCGGTCCTGATGCTCACCGCCCGCACCGATGAGGTGGACTTCGTCGTCGGTCTCGACGCCGGCGCCGACGACTACGTCGGCAAACCGTTCCGGCTCGCCGAACTACTCGCCCGCGTGCGGGCGCTGCTGCGTCGCCGTCAGACCACCGACGACGTCGTCCTCGAGGGTGGGGACCTGCGTGTGGATGCGCGTGCCCGTCGCGTTACGCTCGACGGCACCGATCTGATCCTGGCCAACCGTGAGTTCGACCTGCTGCGCTTCCTGATGGAGCGGTCCGGGCAGGTCATCGGACGTGACGAGATCCTCACCGAGGTGTGGGGTTCGGCGGATCTGCGGTCGTCGAAGACGCTCGACATGCACATCTCCTGGTTGCGCCGAAAGATCGGCGACGACCGCCGCGATCGCCCACGCCACATCGTCACCGTGCGCGGTGTCGGGTTCCGGTTCGATCCGTAGCGACCCCCGAAAGCCCCGAAATGCGTCGCCGAATTCTGTACACGATGGTCGCCATGTTGCTGGCGGTCGGTGCCGCCCTGGGCATCCCGTTGTCGGTGATCGCGTGGTGGTGGGTTGCCGACAACGCCCATCAGACGCTGGACTCCCGGCTGAAATCCATCTCCGATCAGCTCATCCGCACCGACGACGGCCGGGACGCCACCCTCGATCCCCAGCTGCTCGATTCCCCGGCCCTGCGCTCACTCATCCCCGAGGGCGGGCACCTGAAGCTGACGTACGCGACCGCCGACGGCTCCACCGAGGACCGGACGGTCGGCGCGACCTTCGACGGTCCCGCGCTCTCGGATTCGATCGGGCTCGGCGACGCGGGATCGCTGCTCCTGGAGATCCCCGCCGACGGCGTCCGCAAGGATCAGCTCGCCGCGGTGGGCATCGTCACCATCGTCGTCGCGTCGTCGCTGGCGGCCGGAACACTGGTGGCCGCGGTGACCGCCGGGCGCATCGCCGACCCGGTGATCGATCTCGCCGACCGGGCCGCGGCGATGGCCCGCGGCGACTTCCGGTCGGCGTGGCCGACCTACGGGATCTCCGAACTCGACCGGGTGTCACGCGCCCTCGGCGATGCCAACGCCGAGATCGCGGTGCGACTCGAACGTGAGGGGGAGATCGTCGGTGACGTCTCGCATCAGCTGCGCAGCCGGCTCACCGCGATCCAGCTCCGCCTCGACGAGCTGTCCCTGCACGACGATCCGGCGGTGGTCAGCGAGGCCGAGGCCGGCCTGGACCAGATCGAACGGCTCTCCGCCGAACTCGACGAGATGGTGGCCGCCTCCCGCGACGATCCCGCTGATCCGCAGGCGGTCGACGTGGGTGAATTGGTGACGACGCTGGTCGGCGACTTCCGGGCGGCGTTCGGCGCGGCCGGACGTGAGATCCGGACGGGTTTCGACGGGGCCGGTGCGGCACTGAGCGCCCGTCCCGGACGGTTGCGGGAGGCCATCAGTGTGCTCGTAGACAATGCGCTGCAGCATGGCAGCGGCACCTGTGAGATCGCCGTCGACGACCTCGCCGGTGACATGATCCGCATCTCCGTCACCGATGAGGGTGCCGGTGTTCCCGACGATCTCTCCCAGCTGATCTTCCGTCGGGGATTCTCCGGCGGCAGCGGCAACGGGGTCGGATTGTCACTGGCCCGCGCGCTGGTCGAGGCCGATGGTGGTCGACTGGAGTTGGCGCATCGTCGACCGCCGGTGTTCCGCATCGTGGTGCCCGCGGCGTCGGGCCGACACGGCGGCGATCCGCGCGTGCCGGCCGATCCCGCATCGTCGGGGCCGGACGGCGCCGAACCGGCTCCGGCGTCCCGCTCACCGATCAGGCGTGACCGAGTTCCTCATCGTTGAGTTCGGCGAGGCTGGGGTGCAGATCGGTGGAACCGGCGTCGCCGCCGCGCAGATTCTCCTCGGGGAAGGCGAACTTGCGCAGTGCCCAGAACCGGAATGCCATCTGCAGCACGTTGCCGATGAGGAAGCCGAGGATGAAGTCGACGACGGCCAGCTCCAGCGACCCCAGGTTCGATCGCAGGTCGAAGACGTTGTTCGCCAGCCACAACGGTGCCGCCGCCAGGATCACGCCGACGCCGCTGATGATGAAGAACAACAGCGCCTCGTGCGAGCGTTCCCGGCCGCCGCGATTCTTGAAGGCCCATTCGCGGTTGAGGATGTAACTCAGGATGGTCGCCAGGGTTCCGGAGATGATGCGGGCGACGACCGGTTTGGGACCGAGCACAGTGAACGTCAGCGTGTAGAAGATCGCGAGGTCGAACACGAACGTGGTGCCACCGACGAGAGCGAATTTGATGAGTTCATGGTGCTGCATCATCAGCCGGCGAACCGGTTCGGGTAGACGGACTACCACCTCGTCGATGAAAGGCACAAGACACGAGTGTAGGGCCCCCGTCGATGCCCGCCGCACCACGGTCGGTCATGCGTCCGACATGCCCGTCATGCCACGATGGTTCGCGTGAGCTCATCGAAGGACGATCCGACCCCACCGGCGCCGGTCGCCGACCGCGCCGGCCCGAATCCGTCGGGATCGAGTGTCGGGATGCCGACGGTCACCATGATCGGCGGAGGGCAGTTGGCCCGGATGACCCATCAGGCCGCGATCGCGCTCGGTCAGTGCCTGCGGATTCTGGCCGGCAGCGCCGCGGACCCGGCCGCCCAGGTGAGCGCGAATGTGGTGCTCGGTTCCCATGATGACCTCGGCGATCTGCGCCGCGCCGCCGCCGGGGCCGCGGCGGTGACCTTCGATCACGAAGGGGTCCCACTGGAGCATCTGCAGGCGCTCGAAGCCGATGGGATCTCGGTGTTGCCGCCGTCCAAGGCCCTGCGATTCGCCCAGGACAAGCAGGCGATGCGCGTGCGGCTCTCGCAGCTGGGCCTGCCGGTTCCCGACTTCGCCGACCTGACCGGTGACCCCGATGCGGCACGTGCACTGCTGATCGACTTCGGGGAGCGGCACCGCTGGGCGGTCGTCCTCAAGGCGATCCGCGGGGGATACGACGGTCGTGGCGTGTGGATTCTGGACGACCGCGAGGAGGTGCTGGCGGTGTTCGACGAGCAGGTCGGCGCCGGAGCCGAGCTGATCGTCGAGCAGAAGGTGGCGATGCGCCGGGAATTGTCGGCGATGATCGCCCGATCGCCGTTCGGCCAGGGTGGTGCGTGGCCGGTGGTGGAGACCATTCAGCGCAAGGGTCAATGTGCGGTCGTGCTCGCGCCCGCGCCCGGCCTCGATCCCGACGTCGCCACGGCGGCCCAGCAGATGGCCCTGGGGCTGGCCAATGAGCTCGGCGTCGTCGGCGTGATGGCGATGGAACTGTTCGAGACCGTCGACGGCGGCCTGCTCGTCAACGAGTTGGCGATGCGCCCCCACAACAGCGGTCACTGGACCATGGACGGCGCGGTCACCTCGCAGTTCGAGCAGCATCTGCGCGCGGTGCTCGACTATCCGCTGGGGGCGACGACCCCACGGGCGCCGATCACCGTGATGGCCAACATCCTCGGTGCCGACGACGCACCGACCATGTCGATGGACGAGCGGCTGCACCACCTGATGGCGCGGATGCCCGACGCCAAGGTGCATCTGTACGGCAAGGGGGAGCGGCCCGACCGCAAGATCGGGCATGTCAATATCGTCGGGGTCGGCGACGAGGATCTCGCCTCGGTGCGTGAGCGCGCCGAACGCGCCGCACAGTGGATGTCCACCGCGGTGTGGACCGACGGATGGGAAGGGCACTGATGACCGAGGTGAGCGACACCGACAACCGTGACCAGGTCCCGGCGCGGGCGCGGGTCGGCCTGATCATGGGAAGCGATTCCGATTGGCCGACAATGCAACTCGCCGCCGAGGCGCTCGCCGAGTTCGACGTACCGTTCGAGGTCGGGGTGATCTCGGCGCATCGCACGCCCCAGCGCATGCTCGACTACGCGACCGGTGCCGCGGAGGCCGGGATCGAGGTCATCATCGCCGGTGCCGGTGGTGCCGCTCACCTGCCGGGCATGGTGGCGTCGGCGACGCCACTGCCGGTGATCGGGGTGCCGGTGCCGTTGCGTACTCTCGATGGACTCGACTCGCTGCTGTCGATCGTGCAGATGCCCGCCGGGGTGCCGGTGGCGACCGTGTCGATCGGCGGCGCGCGCAACGCCGGCCTGCTCGCGGTGCGGATCCTGGGCGCGGCGGATCCGGATCTGCGGGCCCGGATGGAGACCTTTCAGCGCAACCTCGAGCAGCTCGTGCTCGACAAGGACACCGCCCTGCGGCAGCAACTGCTCGGCGACTGAGCCGGCGCGTCGCTGGGTTCTGCCCGGTCGGCTACCGCTCGTCGCCGGTGTCGGCGACGAGGGTGCCGTTCAGTACCCATTCGAAGCCGCGGGCGAACAGCCGCGCCCCGCGTGCCACATCCGGCGAATCCGCCGGGATGATCCCGGGTCGGATGAGGCGAAAATGCTTGTCGCGTCGAATGATCGAACATCCCGGAGCGGCCAGGACGTTGCGCACCCAGTCGGTGTCACGGCCGTACGCGAGGACGATGGAGATCCTCTGGCCGTCCACCCAGGCGAGCACCGGGGTCTCATACCGGCGTCCGGATCGGCGGCCGGTGTGGACGACGACCGCCCACGGGGCCAGGTGCGGCGCCCACCGGCGCTGAATCGGATTGGTGACGTGCTTGTTGATCGTGGCCACGATGGCGGGGACCTGCATGCCACCACTGTGCCGCATCGGGTGGCCGTGGGCGGCGTGACCGGGGATTCGGGGTGCTCGCCGAAGCGCGGCGTGGCCTGCGGACTGGGGCGAGACGCGCAGTCACCGTCCGTCGAGAACCACGGTGGCGTGTTCGGTGCGGATACGCGTGGACTGATCGTCGTCGGGGTGTGCCACCCACACCAGTCCGGCGCCGACCACCAGCGGCGCAAGGAAATTGGCGATGACGCCGTCGGCGGTGTGCCATTCGCGGGTGGACAACACCCGCGATCCGGCGGTGATCCCGGCCGCGCGGGCGGCCGCGGCCGCCGACGCGAGCACCGTCTCGGTGTCGCGGTCGTCGAGGGCGGGCCCCCGGTGGACGGGTCCTGCCATGTGATCGCCGTGGATGCGCACCCGGCTGCCGTAGTCGCCTACCCCGGGCGGCAGTCCGGGAATCGGCAGCGCGAACGGATCGAGTGGCGCGACGATCAGTTCGTCGGCGTCGGGATACCGGTCGATGCGGGCGCGATCGGTGAAGACCGCGCGCGGGTCGTCGGCCGCGTCGTCGGACAGGTGCACATGCGCGCCTGCCCACCAGGCGCCGAGCAGGATGCCCGCGGTCTGCCAATGCTCGGGAAGGTCCACCACGATGTCATCCCCGGGGGCCACGCCGATCTCGTCGACGAGAAGGTTGGCGGTCTTGGCCGCCCAGTTTCCCAGTGTCGCCCAACTCAATTCGGTGCGTCCACCGGTGGCGTCATCGTAGAACGTCAACGCGGGACGGCTGTGGTCGGCGATCGAGCCGAAAATCGCGGCGGTGATGGTGGTCGTGTCGGTCATCGGTGCTCTCGGCTCAGTTCACACAGGTCGGGCCGTCGGTACCGGCGGTGATCGCCTTGTTGGTACCGGCTGCGTCGGCGGTGGGGGCGGTGGAGGCGGTGCCGACGTCGGACACCGAGCCCACTCCGCCGTAGGTGTTGGTGAGGTCGGCACGCAGTTCGTGGTCACCGAGTGAGGTGTCGACCTTCACCGGCAGTCCACCGAGGTCCTTGGCGAGCAGTAGGGCGCCGGCGTCGTCGGCGGCCTTCGCATAGACCGCCGAATCACGTTCGTCGGTGGGTGTGCTCGATACCTTTCCGGCCTGATAGCCCTTGCCGGTCAGGATGCCCGACACATTGGCGCCGAGGCCGTCGACGGTGCCGGCATTGTTCACGTCGACGGTGTACTCGCCGCGGCCGGTGTTGCGTGACGGATCGAGCAGGGAGTTGGTGAACGAGCGCACCTTGGCCGGGTCGACGGTGACGACGCTCTGCTGACCGTCGTCGCTCCAGCCGTGATCATCGAGGACGGGGATCGTCGCGAACTTCACGCGACCACCGGAGAGGTCCTTGAGTTGTTCGGCGAAGGTCAGCACATCCCAGTCGTCGTCGATGATCACCGATCGAGAGACCGCGTTCTGCAGTTCGGCGAGCTTGGACGGATCGGCGAGGGTGCCCGCAGACAGGATCTTCTGGGTCAGCGACGCCATGTAGGCCTGCTGCCGGGTGATCCGGTCGAGATCGCCGCGCGGCAGATCGTGACGCTGACGCACGAAGCTCAGTGCCTGCGGTCCGTTGAGGGTCTGACGGCCGGCCCGGAAGCGGGCACCGGAGAAGGGTTCGTTCACCGCGTCCTTGAGGCAGACGTCGACCCCGCCGACCGCCTTGGTGAGCAGCACGAATCCGAGCAGTCCGACCTCGGCGTAGTGGTCGACCTGGACGCCGGTCAGATTGGCGACGGTGTCGATGAGTGCCTTGCGTCCGGCCTGGGTGCCCTCCTTCTCCGCCTGCGCCTCGGGGGTACCGGCCTCGACTGCGCGGCGCCGGACACCCTCACGGGTCGTGCCGTAGGCGGCGTTGATCTTGCTCATCCCGATCCCGGGGACATCGACGTAGGAGTCGCGCGGAATCGAGATGGCGGTCGCCGACGAACCGTCGTTGGGCACCCGGATCAGCAGGATGGTGTCGGTGTTGGTGGCCACGTCGTCACCGGAGCGCAACCAGCGCAGTTCCTCGGCCGAGAGCGGATTGCCCTTCGCGTCGGTGCGGGAGTCGGTGCCGACCAGCAGGATGTCGGTGGCACCGTCGTCGGGACCACCGAGCGCCAGACCGCCGAGGCGGGTGATGTCGGAGTCCAGCGAGTTGATGCTGTTCCAGGCGTACCCGGTGCACAGCAGGACCGTGACCGACAGCAGGGCGATCAGACCGCGGGCGGCCGCGCGGCCACCGCGGAAACCCGAGAGGCGAGCCCACCCGCGCGGCGGCGTGGGGGGCGGTGCGGCGGGTGAGTCGGTGTCGGGGTCGGCGGGCGGGATCTCCGGGTCGATGAGAGCGGTCGGGCGGGTCGGCTCGTCGACGCCGGCGTGGGTAGTGGAGTTCTTGTGCGGCTTGGCCTTTCGGGGCCGGGGAGGTGCCTGATCCGCCCGGTCGGGCCGCGGGTGTGCCGGCTTCTTCCGTGGTCGGGTACCCGCGTCTCGACCGCCCGGACGGGCCTCGGTGGTGGCCGTCGGGTCGTCGCCGGCGGGCCGCGGCGGTCGTCGCTTGCGCGGGCGGGGCGACTCGGGGGTCGCCGTGCGGGTGTGGATCTCACCCGAGGTGCGCTGTCGGGGCCCGCGTTCGGTGTCGGTGGGGGCCGGTCGGCGCCGGCGGCGGGCATCGGGCTCGCCGGGCCGTCGGTCGGGGCGGTCGCCGTCGTGCCGACCGGCCGCCTCGGGCGGACGGGGTCGTCGACGCCGCGCACCGTCCGGACGGTCGGCGGGTTCGGCCCGGTGGGTCGGGTCGGGCCGTCCGGTCGCCTCCGGTGCGGGTCGGCGGGGTGACTCACCGGCGCGGCGTGGGCGGGCGGCCGTCGCGTCTGCCGAGGCCGTCCGCGAGCGTCGGGGACGAGCCGCGTCACCGCGTGGGGCGGCGTCGGGCCGTCGACGGACGTCGTCGGGGCGGGAGTCCACGTGTGGGCGGTCCTTTTCGTTCGCGGTGACCACAGTCGGCATCGGCTGAGACGCATGCGCACTGTCGTTACTCGAGTGTCTGACGGTTCTGGTGTGGTTTGCCTTCGCCGAGACTACTGAAGATGACCGCGAAGTCGACGGTGCAACGCCGATGCGTCGTGAGAGGTGTGACCCCGGGCGAGGTGCGGACCCCAGCGGTGGCCGCCGGTGGCCGCTGCGGGCAGACTGTCCGCGTGCACGATGACGCCGACGCCGCGACACCAATGGGAACGCCGCAGGGAACATCACCGGGCGCGATCTGGATTCTCGGGGCCGCCGGGCAACTCGGTACCGCGTTGCGCACTCGTGCACCCGAGGGTGTCGAGATCCGCACCCTGACCTCGGCCGACATCGACCTGGCCGACCCGGACTCGGTGGCCTCGGTGCTCGCGACGCTGCGGGCCGGCGACGCCGTGCTGAACACGGCCGCCTACACCGCCGTCGATGCGGCCGAATCCGACGCCGACGCGGCGTGGGCGGTCAATGCGGTGGCACCCGGCCTGCTCGCGGACGCCATCGCAGCGGCGAACGCGTGGCTGATCCACGTGTCCACCGACTACGTGTTCGGCGACGCGGTGGCCGGCACCGCCGCACCAGGGGCCGTGCAGCGCCCGATGCGCACCACACCGTACGAACCCGGCGACGACGCGGACTCGCTGCCACCGGCCACCGTCTACGGCGCGAGCAAACTCGCCGGTGAACGCGCCGCCCTGGCCGCCGACCCGACCGCGACGATCGTCCGCACCGCCTGGGTGTACACCGGCGGTCCCGAGAGCCCCGATTTCGTCGGGACGATGCGCCGACTCGAGCGGTCCCGCGACACGATCACCGTCGTCGACGACCAGAAAGGGTCGCCCACCTATGCCGTCGACCTCGCCGACGGGTTGTGGGAACTCGTTGCCGGCGGTCCCCGGCCGCCGGTGGCCGGGAAGATCCTTCATGCCACCAACACCGGTGCGGCCACCTGGTACGACGTCGCGCGGGAGGTGTTCACCCTGGTGGGTGCCGACCCGGACCGGGTGCGGCCCTGCAGCACCGACGACTTCCCGCGCCCGGCGCCCCGGCCCGCGTATTCGGTGCTGTCCGCCCGGGCGTGGGAACGCGCGGGTCTGACACCGCTGCGCGAGTGGTCCGCGGCGGTGAGCGCCGCGGTGAGCTCTACCACAGGTTCCGGGTAACCCGCGCAGCCGGTGTGACGTGCCGCGGCCGCCCGCTACGCTGACCCGGTGACGTCGAAGCTGGCCGTGGTGACCGTGACCTATTGGTCCGGTGATCACCTGCACGCCTTTCTCAAGAGCCTCACCCATGCGACGTCCACGCTGCCGCCGGTGATCATCGCCGACAACGGATCGGGCGACGGGGCACCCGAGGCCGCCGAACGCGAACACGCCAACGTCACCCTGATCCACACCGGCGGCAACATCGGCTACGGCGGGGCGATCAACCGGGCAGTGGCCGCGATCGACGACGACGTCGAGTTCATCGTCATCGCCAACCCCGACGTGGAATGGTCGCCGGGGGCGATCGACGAACTCGTCGCGGCGGCCGCGCGCTGGCCACGGGCGGGTTCGCTCGGGCCGCTGATCCGCGACCCGGATGGCTCGGTCTACCCGTCGGCCCGCCGCGTTCCCGACCTGGTGTCGGGCACCGGACACGCCCTGCTGGGCGGGATCTGGAAGTCCAATCCGTGGACCGCCGCCTACCGGGCCGACGACATCGAACCCGGCGAGCGTCCCGTCGGCTGGCTCTCCGGATCGTGTTTGTTGGTGCGGCGCAACGCTTTTGATGCGATCTCCGGATTCGATGAGCGCTACTTCATGTACATGGAGGACGTCGATCTCGGTGACCGGCTGGGCCGAGCCGGGTGGCTCAACGTCTACGTCCCCGGCGCCGAGGTCGTCCACGCCAAGGGGCACAGCGCCGACAAACGCCCCGAGACGATGCTGCCCGCGCACCATCGCAGCGCCTACCGTTTTCAGGCCGACCGCCACCCCGGCGTGTGGCGTGCGCCGCTCCGCTGGGGGCTGCGTGCGGGCCTGGCCGTCCGATCGGCGCTCGCCGTGCGGGCGGCACGCTCCGACTCCACCCGTGTTCAATCCCGTGCCGACCAACCCCCTGCGGAGAGGAAATCCCCATGACGTATTTCGCGGTCAACAACCCGACGCCGGTGCCGGGTGCGGTACCCGATGTCGACATGTCCGACGTCCAGGCGGTCATCCTGGTGGGCGGCAAGGGCACGCGGTTGCGTCCGTTGACGCTCTCGGCGCCCAAACCGATGCTGCCGGTGGCCGGTCTGCCGTTCCTGACACACATGCTCTCCCGCATCCGGGCCGCCGGTATCCGCGACGTCATCCTGGGGACCTCGTTCAAGGCGGCGACCTTCTCCGAGTACTACGGGGACGGATCGAAACTGGACCTGCAGATCCGCTACGTCACCGAGGAGGAACCGCTCGGTACCGGCGGTGGCATCCGTAACGTCCTCGACGAGCTCACCGCGTCGACCATCGTGGTGTTCAACGGTGATGTCCTCGGCGGCACCGACATCCGCCATGTCGTGGCCACCCATCGTGAGGCGCAGGCCGACGTCACCCTGCATCTGGTGCGGGTGTCCGACCCCCGTGCCTTCGGCTCGGTCCCCACCGACGACACCGGGCGGGTCACGGCGTTCCTGGAGAAGACCCAGGACCCGCCGACCGACCAGATCAACGCCGGAACCTACGTGTTCAGCCGCTCGGTGATCGAGGAGATCCCCGCCGGTCGCGAGGTCTCGGTGGAACGCGAGGTGTTTCCGTCGCTGCTGGCCGAGGGCCGCCACATCCACGCCTACGTCGACAACAGCTACTGGCGTGACATGGGCACCCCGGAGGACTTCGTGCGCGGATCGGCCGACCTCGTCCGCGGCATCGCCCCGTCGCCGGCACTCGGCGATCGTCACGGTGAATCGCTGGTGCACGAGGGGGCCGGCATCGCCCCGGGAGCACTCCTGATCGGCGGGAGCGTCGTGGGCCGCGGGGCGGAGATCGGGCCGCGGGCACGTCTGGACGGCGCGGTGATCTTCGACGGTGCGGTCATCGAAGCCGGCGCGGTCGTCGAACGCAGCATCGTCGGGTTCGGCGCACGGATCGGGCCGCGGGCCCTGGTGCGGGACACGGTGATCGGTGACGGCGCCGACGTCGGCGCCCGCTGTGAACTGCTCCGCGGTGCGCGGGTCTGGCCCGGGGTGCAACTGCCCGACGGTGGGGTCCGCTTCTCGACCGACGTCTGAGCGGTCGGTTTCCCGAGATCCCGATGGTCCGGGACCGGGCGTCGTCCTCAGCGGGCCTTGGCTGCGGCCAGCACGCCCGGACCGAGCGGGATCACCACCGGCAGGAGGCGGTCGTCGTCGGCGACCAGCAGGGCGGCCTCGCGGGCGGCGCTGGTCATCGGATCGGTGCGGGCCGGGTCTGCGACCGCCCCGTCGGCGGCGGCGTCGTGGATCACCAGGGCCCCGCCCGGGCGCAGCATCCGGATCGACTCGTTGACGAAACGCGGCAGGTCGAGGCGCGGTCCGTCGATGAAGACCAGGTCGTAGGAGTTGTCGGACAGGCGGGGCAACACCTCACGCGGTGTGCCGTTGATCAGTCGGGTACGTCCGGGTGCTATGTCGCCGCCGGCAAACGATGCGCGTGCCGCACGGTGATGTTCGAGTTCCGGATCGATGGTGGTGAGCACGCCGTCGGCGGCCATCCCGGCCAACAGCCACAGGCCGCTCACCCCGGTCCCGGTGCCGATCTCGGCGACGGCGCGTGCGTCGACGAGACGCGCCAGCATCGCCAGGAGTGCTCCGACCGCCGGACTGACCGGTTCGGTGCCGAGTTCGGCCGCACGAAGACGGGCCGCGGCGAGGGCGTCGTCCTCGACGATGGCCGACTCGGCGTAGTCGATGAGTGCCATCCGCGGGTCGCTCGGCTGTGTACCGGTCATTCTCCCCAGGTTAGACACGCCCCGCCCGACCGACGCCGGGGCACGCCCGAATGTGGGGGACTTACGGGTGGGACCATCCGAAAGTCCGTCCGCTCCGACTTCCTCAGTGAACACTCAGCCGCATCATACGACGACCACACTGCGGTAGGAGAGGCTGAGATCACCGCGCCGGACGCTGCGGGAATAAGGTGGGCGTCGCAACGGTTCGGCATGGTGAATATCACCCACGAGTGCCACTGGTGTTGCGAGAAGGGGACCGGCCACACACGATGACCACATTCCAGGCGACCGACCATGAGGACTCCTCGGCCGCGGCCGTCGACACCGAATCCGCGGGAATAGCCTTGGGCGGGTCCACGGGATCGGATGCCGGTGTGCCCGGTGGAACCGCGGGATTCGATGCCACCGGAAATGACATGTTCATGCCGTCATGGGATGAACTGGTCCGCGAGCACGCCGATCGCGTGTACCGGCTGGCCTACCGGCTGTCGGGAAACCAGCACGACGCCGAGGACCTCACCCAGGAGACCTTCATCCGGGTGTTCCGCTCGTTGTCGAACTATCGCCCCGGCACGTTCGAGGGCTGGTTGCACCGCATCACCACCAACCTGTTCCTGGACATGGTCCGGCGTCGCAGCAAGATCCGCATGGAAGCCCTGCCCGAGGAGTACGACCGGGTACCCGCCGACACGCCCGATCCGCAGCAGGTCTACGCCGATGCATACCTCGACGCGGATCTGCAGGCGGCACTCGATTCGCTGAGCCCCGAGTTCCGGGCCGCGGTGGTCCTGTGTGACATCGAAGGCCTGTCCTATGAGGAGATCGCTGCCACCCTGGGCGTCAAACTGGGGACGGTGCGCAGTCGAATCCACCGCGGCAGACAGACGATTCGTGATCACCTCCTCGCCAACGGTCACGTCGATCGGCGGTCGGTCGCCGTCGGCAATCCGGGTCATTGACCCGTGTCGGGATTGCCGGATCGGGAACCCCGGGCTCTCCTGAATCGTTGGCAAATTCGGTAGGCTGGGTGACCGCCAGGCCCTTCGGGGGCGCGGTACCACGCAGACCTGACAGCAACAGACCTGACGGGAAGGGGTGAAAGAGGGCGATGATGGACGGCCAGCGACGGCAACCCGGCCCGGGTGAACGGCCCGGCGGCGATGGATCCGGAACCGGACAGCCCGACCTTCCCGCGAATCTGCGTCGTCGGCGGTCCTGGGGGCCGTCCGCGTGGGCCCCGGCGTCGTCGTCGTTCGCTCCCGTGCGTCGTCCGGCCGCACCCCGAGAGCGCCGTTTCGCTCCCACTCAGCACCTCGCACCCGAGGCCGTCGCGGCATTCGTCGACGGTGAGCTCGGGATGACCGCCCAGATGCGGGCGACCCACCATTTGGCGATGTGCCACGAATGCGTCGCCGCCGTCGACGCACAGGCCGCCGCCCGCACCCGGTTGCGGTCGTCGGGGACCATGGCGATCCCGTCGGGCCTGCTCGGACAACTGAGCCAGATCCCGACCCGGGAGTTCGACATGAGCGCCGAGGGCGCCCCCGCACTCGACGAGCGCCGCCCCGGCCGGCCGGATGCGGCCCACAATCCCGGGGCGCACAAACCCTCGACCGGACACCGTGCCGGGCCGCCGATGTCACCGTCCGGCGAGGCGGTGTCGGTTCCCGCGCCGCCGATGACCCGTGGTCGAATCCAGCGTTGGCGGAGCCGCTGACACGTGGCCTCTGATCAACACGGTCCGGGTGAGGACACCCGGACGGGCGCCCCTGCCGGTGACCATTCCGACAGTTTCTCCGTCGACGAGGCGCCTGCGTCGCCGAGCAGTCCCGGACATCGGGCCGACTCCGCGAGAGAGGCCTCCGAGCGCTCCGCGGCAGCGGCATCCGGGCCGGCGGCATCCGGGCCCAGTCCGTGGTCGGAGCCGAACTCCGCCGATGCGAGTGGGCCTCGCCCCGCCGCTGCGACGCAGCCGCCGCGCCACGCCCCGGTGTCACCGGCCACTGCCGCGATCTTCGGCCGCCCGAACGGGGTCGCGGGATCGTTCGCGGCCGGCCGGGAGCGCGAACAGCGCCCACAGCCGCAGGTCGCCGCACCCGATCCGGTGCTGGCCGAGGCCTTCGGCCGACCGGACGGCAGCGCCGAGACGCTCCAACGTGACCCACTCGCCTCCTTCGGGGAGCCCGCCGAGCCGGAGTCGCCGCCGGACCCGTGGCGCAATCCCGACAGTCCCGTCGTCCTCGACGGACCTGCGGTTGCCGCAGCCACCTCGCCGGTGCCGACCGTGGCCGGCCCCACACTGGGCCTCCGCGACGTTCTGTTCGGGCGCCGCGTGGCGTGGCATGCACTCGCCACGCTTGCGGTGATCGCCCTGCTCATCGGCGTCGTCGGTGGCCTGATGGGCCGCTTCACCGCCGAGGTCGCCGCACCGCTGAACAGCGACACCGTCGAATTGTCCACCGGCGACGACGGCGGCCAGGCCCCGCGATCGGATGTCGCCGCGGTCGCGCAGTCGGTGGAGAAGTCGGTGGTCGCCATCGACGTGCGACTCAGCGACGGCTCGGCGACCGGTTCGGGCTTCGTGATCGACCGGGAGGGTTACATCCTCACGAACAATCACGTGGTGTCACTGGCCGCGTCGGATCGCAACGCGAAGCTCGAGGTGGTGTTCTTCGACCGCAATCGGGTCCCCGCCCGCATCGCCGGCCGGGATCCCCGCACCGATCTCGCGGTCCTCAAGGTGGACAACGTCGCGAACCTGACCGTCGCGCAGCTCGGGAACTCCGATGACCTGCAGATCGGTGAGGGCGTCGTCGCCTTCGGTTCGCCGCTGGGACTGGATCGCACGGTCACCACCGGCATCGTGAGCGCATTGCACCGCGCGGTGCCGTTGCGTCCGGATGCCGAATCCGACACCGACGCGGTGATCGACGCCATCCAGACCGACGCCGCGATCAACCCGGGCAACTCGGGTGGCCCGTTGGTGAACATGCGCTCCCAGGTGGTCGGGATCAACACCGCGATCCGTTCCGGCAGTGGCGGTTCGGTGGGACTCGGTTTCGCGATCCCCATCGACGACGCCGTCCCGATCGCGCAGGCACTGATCCGCGACGGCAAGGTGAACCACCCGCAGATCGGGGTCAATGCGAGTTCGGTACGCAACGATCGCGTCCTGGGCGCGGAGGTCCGCAACGTCGTCGCCGGCGGTCCCGCCGACCGCGCCGGGGTCCGCGAGAACGACGTCATCGTGTCGTTCAACGGTCGGTCCATCGAGAGCGCCGATGAATTGACGGTCGCGGTGCGAACGGCGAAGATCGGTGAACCGGTGAAGTTCACCTACTGGCGAGACGGGCGCACGTTCGACGGCACCATCACGCCCGGCAGCGACTGACAGCTCGCGGGATCGGAGAAGCGTCATGTTCGACAGCGTGGGTTGGGGAGAGATCTTCATCCTCATCGCGGCTGCGCTGGTGATCCTCGGCCCGGAACGGCTGCCCGGCGCCATCAGCTGGACGATGCAGTCGGTCCGCAAGGCGCGCGACTACGCGACCGGCGCCACCGACAGCCTCAAGAACGAACTCGGCACCGACTTCGACGACCTGCGCAAGCCCCTCGCCGATCTGAACGAACTGCGCGGGATGACACCCCGATCACTGGTCACCAAACACCTCTTGAACGGCGACGAGTCGGTGTTCTCCACATTCGACAGCGTCGGGTCGACCCTGCGTTCGGCGACCGAACCGCCCACCATCAAGCCGGTGTCCAAGGCGATGCCGGCGGGGCCGGAACCCGTCACGCCGACTGCGCCCTCATTGGACAAGGGCACCCCGGTATCGGATTCGGGTCATACGACGGCACGAGGCAATCGCAGCGTCACCGATTGGGACGCAACCTGATTCGTCGGCCGAGAGGATCTTCGGGCGAGGGCGATCAGGCGTGACGGGTGGTGTCGATCCCGAGACTCATCCCGGCCAGGCCCCGACGACGGACCGCCAGCTTGTCGGCGATGGCCCGCAGGGCCGAACCCGACGTCGACTCGGGAGCCGAGAGCACCACCGGGGCGCCGGTGTCGCCGCCTTCACGCAGGGCGGTCTCGAGCGGGATCTGTCCGAGTAGTTGCACTTCTGCGCCCACCATGCGGGTGAGCCGGTCGGCGACCGTTTGCCCGCCGCCGGAGCCGAAGGGCTCGATCCGGGTGCCGTCGGGCAACTCCATCCAGGACATGTTCTCGACGACGCCGAGGATCTTCTGGCGGGTCTGCAGTGCGATCGCACCGGCCCGTTCGGCGACCTCGGCGGCCGCCTGCTGCGGGGTGGTGACCACCAGGATCTCCGCGCCCGGGATGAGTTGCGCGATCGAGATCGCGACGTCGCCGGTGCCCGGCGGCAGATCGAGCAGGAGCACGTCGAGGTCGCCCCAGTAGACGTCGGCGAGGAACTGCTGCAGCGCCCGGTGCAGCATCGGTCCACGCCAGGTGACCGGGGTGTTGTCGTTGGTGAACTGGCCGATCGAGATGAACTTCACGTCGTGGCTGATCGGCGGCATGATCATCTTCTCGACCTGGGTCGGTTTGGCGTCGCTGCCGAGCATCCGGGGCACCGAATGGCCGTAGATGTCCGCGTCGAGCACGCCGACCGACAATCCCCGCTCGGCGAGTGCACACGCCAGGTTCACCGTCACCGACGACTTACCCACCCCGCCCTTGCCGGAGGCGACCGCGTAGACCCGGGTCAGCGAGCCGGGCTGGGCGAACGGGATCACCGGTTCGGCGGAGTCGCCGCGGAGCTTCTTGCGGAGTTCGGACCGTTGTTCGTCGTCCATCACATCGAGATCGACGCGGACCGCGCCGACTCCCGGCACGTCGGCGACGGCGGTCTCGACGCGTCCGCTGATCTCGGTACGCATCGGGCAGCCGGAGGTGGTGAGGTACACCGTGATGTCGACGCTGGCATCGTCGTTGACCGTCACCGACTTGACCATGCCCAGGTCGGTGAGCGGTTTGCCGATCTCCGGATCGCGGACCTTCGACAGGGCCGCACGGATCGCGGATTCGGTGGGGGACACTCCAGTAGTCATCCCAGCCAGCTTAACCAGTGGTGGCGACGACGGGCCCGGAGCCCTGCGGGCGGAGCCCCTGTGTCACCGTGCCGGGGTGGTGCGCGGCGTCGGGGCCTGCGTGGTTCGCGGGGCGGGCTGTCCCGGGATGGTGATCCCGGGCGGCAGGCACAGCATGCCGAGGCACTGCTGGGTCGGCGTGGTGGTATTCGGTGCCGACGGGGACGACGGCCCGCTCGGTGATCCCGGTGACGGCCGTGACGCCGAACTCGAACTCGACGACGAGGACGAGGAGGCGGGCCGACGCATCTCGGGAATGGGGTTGGTCGGCATGACGCCGGTCGCGTATGCCGCAGCCCAGGCCAGGACGTTCTCGGCGTACTCGACCGAGTGGTTGTAGCGCATCACCGCGGCCACCTTGTGGCCGTCGGCCATGATGTCGGTGACGCCGGAACACAGGTAGCGGCCCGCGGAGTAGGTGGCGTCGAAGACGTTGTTCGGATCGGCCTTGCCGTCGCCGTTGGCGTCACTGCCCCAGGCGGCCCAGGTGCTCGGGATGAACTGCATGGGGCCCATCGCACGGTCATGGCTCGCGTCGCCGTCGACCCGGCCGCCGTCGGTGTCGCGGATGACCTGATTGCCGGCGAGCGAACCGTCGAGGACCGGTCCGGCGATCGGGTTGATCGTCGTGCCGTACTGGTCGACCGAACCGTTGCTCGCATGATTGGACTCGATGCGTCCGATGCCGGCGAGGAGGAACCACGGCAGTTTGCAGGCGCCGCTCTCGGATGCCACGCGGTTGGCGGCGAGTTTGTAGGCCTGCAGGACGACGCCGGGGATTCCGAGCGGACCGGACGGGAGGTCGGCGGCGATACGGAACTGCGGGGCCACCGACGGGGCGGCGGTCTGCGCGGCGGGGGGAGCGAAACCCAGCAGGGCCACCGGCTGACCCGCGGCCACCGCGGCGACCTCGACGGGCGCCTCGGGCGCGGCTGCCACCGGGATCGCACCGTCGTGTGCGCTGGAGGTGGCGGCTCCGAGGATCATCGCACCGACCAGCGCGGCGCCGACGCCGACCGAGGCGGTGCGGCGGGTGACGACGGTACGGCCTCGCGGTCCTCGGCGTAGCCGTAGGGGCCGTGGTGTCATCATCGCCGTCCACCCCGGGAGGAGGTCGCAGCGTGGGTCGGCACACCCGGTGGCGTTGCCCGTTGCGGTTTCGGCGCAATCCCCGATCTCGTCGGCAGCCCTGTCACGTCGTTCACTCCGTTGTCACTTCACGCACTATCGCCCCCCGAGGAGCACCAACTCGCGCGGCGGCCGACCACCGATCGAGAAATCGGCGACGAATCATCAACCCGCCCTGCACTGTGGTCCACCATACATTTGGGTCGGGTGTCCCAGTCGGCGAACCCCGGAATCGGGCCTCGAGACGAACATCGGCGACGGTCGATGCCGCGTTACCGCCGGTCGGTCACCGCTCAGCGCCGATGCTCGCGCGCGGGATTCGTCGGTTTCGTCGGTGTCCGCCGGCTCGGATGTGTTGCCGACCGGGCCTCGGTATCGGGATCGGTATGCCGACGCGGACCGTCGGCGGGCGTGTCGAGGTCGCGGGCGGCGAGCCGATCGACGAGGTCATCGAGCAGGTCGTCGAGCTCTTTGCGCAGGTAGTCACGGGTGACGGTGTCGCCGACGGCCAGCCGGACGGCGGCGAGCTCACGCGCGAGGAACTCGGTGTCGGCCTTGGTCTGTGCGGCCCGTGTGCGGTCCTCGTCGAGGGCGATCTTGTCGCGGTTCTCCTGGCGGTTCTGCGCGAGCAGGATCAGCGGCGCCGCGTAGGCGGCCTGGGTGGAGAACGCCAGATTCAGCAGGATGAACGGGTACGGATCCCATCGCAACGACACCGCGAACAGGTTGATGAGGACCCACACGATGACGATGACGGTCTGGATGGCCAGGTATCTGCCGGTGCCGAGGAAGCGTGCGATGCGCTCGCTGTAGACGCCGACGATGTCGGAATCGAGGTTGAAGCGTGGTCGGCGATTCTCGCGGGGCGTGTCGAGGCGCCGTCCCCGCGGTTCACTCATGAGGACACCTCATCGCTGAACTCGTCGTCGGCCGGCTCGGTCTCACGCCAGTCGCGGGGCAGCAGTTCGTCGAGCAGGTCGTCGACGCTGACGGCACCGAGCAGGTGGCCCTGATCGTCGACGACGGGCCCGCAGACCAGGTTGTAGGTCGCGAAGTAGCGGGTGACGGTCTCCAACGAATCCTCGGGTTGCAGGTGGGCCAGATCGGTGTCGAGGATGCCGCCGACGATGTTGGCCGGCGGCTCCCGCAGCAGCGCCTGCACGTGCACACAGCCGAGATATTTGCCGGTGGGGGTGGAGGTGGGCGGGCGGACCACGAAGACGATGCTGGCCGCCGCCGGGTTGATGTCGGGGTCACGGACCCGGGCCAGGGCCTCGGCGACGGTCGTCGCCGCGGTCACGATGATCGGTTCGGAGGTCATCAGGCCGCCGGCGGTGTCCGGGGAGTGCGTCAGCAGACGCCGGACCGGCTCGGATTCCTCTGGGTCCATCCGGGTCAGGAACGCCTCCGCCTCGGCGTCGGACATCTCGCCGAGCAGGTCGGCGGCGTCGTCGGGGTCCATCGCCTCGAGAACGTCGGCGGCCCGCTCGATCTCCAGGTGCGAGAGCAGATCGGTCTGGTCGTCGGGTGGGAGTTCCTGCAGCACATCGGCGAGGCGCTCGTCGTCGAGTGCGGTGGCGATCTCGTCACGCCGCTTCGCGGGCAGTTCGCGCAGGGCGTTGGCGACGTCGGCGGCGCGCATGCCCTCGAACTGCAGCAGCGCCTGCGCGACGCCCTGGCCGGGCAGGTCCAGGGTGCTCTGGGTCAGGCCCTGCACGCTCGACCACTCCACCACGTGGGTCTGCATGCGTCGCAGTCCGCGGCGACCGGCGCGGACTGCGACGCGGGAGACCACCCAGTCGCGGGTGCGGGTGCGTTCGATCCCGAGGTCGACGACGACGACCTCCTGACCACCGAGTTCGGGCAGGTCGGGATCGTCCACACGCACGCGGGTGTCCAGGATCTGTCCGATGGCGAGTGCCTCGCCGGGCCGCAGGTGCAGGCGTCGCAGGCTCACCGTGCCGGTGTTGAGGGTCACCGCATCCGGTTCGATCGCGGTGACGCGCAGCATGGGGACGAAAATTCTTCGCCGCGTGGTCAATTCGACGGCCAGACCCAGAGCGCGGGGCTGCTGGCCGGGTAACCGGACGGAGATGACGGTATCGCGCACACGCCCGATGGACTCACCGTCCGGACCCAGGACGGCCAATCCGACTAACCTGGCCACGAACACCTTGCTCACCGCCGACATGGGAGTAAGGGTAATTGCATCGCACCCCGCGGCGTGGCCACGCCACTCGTGGGTGCGACCACAGCGACAGTGTCGGACGTGAACGCACCTGATGACCGAGGAGTCCGGAGATGACCAATCCCATGCAGCCGTCGCGCCAGACGCCGGGACTGCCCACCCCGCCCAAGGGCTGGCCGATCGGCTCGTACTCCACCTACGCCGAGGCGCAACGGGCCGTGGACTATCTGTCCGACGAGCACTTCACCGTCGAGGACGTCACCATCGTCGGCGTCGACCTGATGCAGGTCGAGCGGGTGATCGGGCGACTCACCTGGGGCAAGGTGATCGGCGGCGGCATCGTGTCGGGGGCCTGGCTGGGTCTGTTCTTCGGTCTGCTGGTGTCGCTGGTGGTCACCGGGAATCCGCTGGTGCCCATCCTGGTCGGCATCGGCGGCGGCATCATCTTCGGCCTGATCTCGGCGACCATTCCCTATGCGGCCACGCGCGGACAACGGGATTTCGCGTCGACCATGCAACTCGTCGCCGGCCGCTACGACGTGCTGTGTGATCCGAAGAGTGCGGAGAAGGCGCGCGACATGCTCGCCAAACTCAACCCCTGACGTTGTGGGTCTCTCGGACGCCGGCGTTCGGTGGGCGGGGCGCCGCGGGGGTGGAGTGCATCCGACACGCCCGGGCGCACACGCCTTCTCGGATCGTCGATGCACGTCGGCGCATGCGGTGACACGGTCAGATCACGATTCTTGATGATCTGGGACGAACGCACCCATTGTGTTGATCGTCACAGGCGTGGCGGGATAGCGTAGCGTCCAGATGACGGTGGTGCTCACCGTCGTGCCCACGACATCGAGGAGGCTGCGTGCGGCGAAGGATTGGCGGCGTGCGACGCAATTCCGCGGACGGTGAGCGTAACCGCAAGTCGTCCTTGGGGATCCGTGGAAAGGCGGTGATCGCGGGCGCCGCCCTCGCGACTGTGCTGCCGATCATGACCGCGTGCGGGTCCGGATACGAAGAGGGCGTGCTCAACCTGTATCCGCCTGCCGATGGTGCGGATTCGATCAAGATCCAGGCCGATCGGTGCTCGCAGGAGTCCGGTGGTCGGTACCGCATCGTCACAACGCCCCTGCCCAAGGGTGCCGACGACCAGCGTCTGCAACTCGCGCGACGCCTGGCGGGCAACGACCACACCCTCGACCTGATGGGCATGGACGTGGTGTGGACGGCCGAGTTCGCCGATGCGGGTTGGCTGGTCCCGGTTCCGTCGGAGTACCTCGGTGAGGTCACCGCGTCGACGCTCGGCGGCCCGTTGGAGACCGCGTTGTGGCGCACGCCCGACGATGATCGCGAACAGCTGTACGCGGTCCCGATCTGGACCAACACCCAGCTGCTCTGGTACCGCAAGGACACGTTGCGGTCCCTCGGCCAGAACGCCCCCGCGACGACGTGGGAGGGCATGATCGCCGACGCCCAGAAGAGTCTCGCCGAACGCGGACCGAGCCAGATCATGGTGCAGGGACGTCAGTACGAGGGCCTGATGGTGTGGTTCAACTCCGTCCTGGCCAGTGCGGGCGGCTCGGTCGTCGATCCCGATGACCCGAACAAGGTCACGCTCAATGACACCCCGGAACACCGCGCGGCGACCGTGCGGGCGTTGCGCATCATGAAGGCCGTCGCCACCGCACCCGGACACGATCCGTCACTGACCAACTCCGACGAGGCGGCCGCCCGACTGGGGATGGAAAGTGGTGACGCGATCTATGAGGTCAACTGGCCGTTCGTGTTCAGCGGCATCCGCGAGAACTCCGCGGCCGGCTCGGTGCCCTTCCTGCCGGACATGACGCGCCACAATGACTTCCTGACCAACCTGGCCGACCCGCCGACCACCGAACAACTCCAGCAGTTGGTGCCGATCAACGACGAGATCCGGCAGAAGTTCGACTTCGCCGCGTATCCCGGTGCCGGAGAGGGCCTTCGGGCCCGCAGCACCCTCGGTGGTCTGAACATCGCGGTGGCCTCCACCTCGCAACAACGCGATCTGGCGTTCCAGGCGGCGATGTGCCTCACCAGTGAGCAGGCGCAGAAGTTCTACTCGATCAACGCCGGGACACCGCCGGTCAACCGCGCGCTCTACGACGACGACGAATTCCGCAAGACCTACCCGATGGGTGATCTGATCAAGAAGCAGCTGGAGGCCGAGAACGCCGCGCTCCGGCCGAAGTCGCCCGATTACCAGGCGATCTCGACCCTGGTGCAGGCGAAACTCTCTCCGGTGGGGGCCTGGGACCCCGAGGTCCTGGTCGATCAGCTCGCCGATGCGGTCACCAAGGCGATCAACGGGGAGGGGCTCATCCCATGACCACCGGCGACGACAACGATTCCGGACGCCGCGGGCGTCACGCCATGCCCGAGGATTCCGTGCCCGAGAACTCACCGACGTCGGGTCCCGAACAACCCGGACTGGACGTGACCGCGCCGCACACCTTCGGCAAGGCGGTGCATTCGGAGGTATGGAAGGCGCCTGCCGGGTCGGGCTCGGGTGCGACCTCGGATGCGGGTGCGGCATCGGATCGCGGTGCGACATCGGATTCCGGTGCGACACAGGCCGGTCCGGCCGACCGACCCGGGCGCTCGGCGGCGGGCGCCGGTGCGCTTCCGGCGGCGGCCGCCGCGACCGCGGTGGCGACGCGGCCCACCGGCCCGGCGCCCGCGGCGGCTCCCGGCGCCAGGAGACTCAGTGAGGGCAAGAAAGCCGAACGGCGACTGGCGTTCTGGCTGGTGCTGCCGTCGATCATCATGATGGCGCTGGTGACCGGATACCCGATCATCTATGCGGTGTGGCTCTCGCTCAACAAGGCGAGCCTGTCGGCGCCGGGGGAGCGGGAGTTCGTCTGGTTCGGCAACTACGCCACGGTGCTCACCGACGGCTACTGGTGGACGGCCTTCGGGGTGACCCTGGGCATCACGGTGGTGTCGGTGATCATCGAGTTCATCCTGGGCATGGCGATCGCCCTGGTGATGCACCGAACCCTGTTCGGCCGCGGCACCATTCGCACGGTGGTCCTGATCCCGTACGGCATCGTGACCGTGGCCGCGGCGTTCTCCTGGTACTACGCGTGGACCCCGGGCACCGGCTATCTGGCGAACCTGCTGCCCGACGGCACCGCGCCGCTGACCGAACAATGGCCGTCGTTGGCGATCATCGTCCTCGCCGAGGTGTGGAAGACCACCCCGTTCATGGCCCTGCTGTTGCTCGCCGGGCTGGCGTTGGTACCCGACGATCTGCTCAAGGCCGCCCAGGTCGACGGTGCCGGCGCGTGGACTCGCCTGTGGCGCATCATCCTTCCGCTGATGAAGCCGGCGATCCTGGTGGCGTTGCTGTTCCGCACCCTGGACGCCTTCCGCATCTTCGACAACATCTACGTCCTCACCCGGGGATCGAACAGCACCTACTCGGTGTCGATGCTCGGTTACGACAACCTGTTCAAGGCGTTCAATCTGGGTGTCGGATCGGCCATCTCGATTCTCATCTTCATCTGCGTGGCGATCATCGCGTTCATCTTCATCAAGGTATTCGGTGCCGCGGCACCGGGTTCCGATACCGAGGGGAGGTAGGTCGCATGGGTACCGGTGCAAAGCCGAAGTTCTGGTGGGCGATCGCCAACATCCTGGTGATCCTCTATGCGATCATCCCGTTGCTGTGGATCGTCAGCCTGTCGTTCAAACCGGCGTCGAGCGTCACCGACGGCAACTTCATCCCGCGCGAATTCACCTGGGACAATTACTCGTCGATCTTCTCGACGAGCGCATTCACCAGTGCGCTGATCAACTCGATCGGTATCGGGCTGATCACCACCGTGATCGCGGTCGTGCTCGGCACGATGGCCGCGTATGCGGTGGCGCGCCTGGACTTTCCGGGTAAGCGGCTGCTGATCGGTGCGGCGCTGCTGATCGCGATGTTCCCGCAGATCTCGCTGGTCACCCCGCTGTTCAACATCGAGCGCCGACTGGGATTGTTCGACACCTGGCCCGGTCTGATCCTGCCGTACATCACCTTCGCGTTGCCGCTGGCGATCTACACCCTCTCGGCTTTTTTCCGGGAGATCCCGTGGGAGTTGGAGAAGGCCGCCAAGATGGACGGTGCCACCCCGTGGCAGGCCTTCCGCAAGGTGATCGCCCCGTTGGCCGCGCCCGGCGTCGTCACCGCGGCCATCCTGGTCTTCATCTTCGCCTGGAACGATCTGCTGCTCGCCCTGTCGCTCACCTCGACCGAGAGGGCCATCACCGCCCCGGTGGCGATCGCGAACTTCACCGGCAGTTCGCAATTCGAGGAACCGACGGGTTCGATCGCAGCGGCGGCCGTCGTGATCACCATTCCGATCATCATCTTCGTGCTCTTCTTCCAACGTCGAATCGTGGCCGGGTTGACCTCCGGTGCCGTGAAGGGATAAGCCATGGCAGAAATCGTCCTGGACAACGTCACAAAGCAGTATCCCGACGGTTCCGTCGCGGTCCACTCGGTGAACATCGACATCGCCGATGGGGAGTTCATCATCCTGGTCGGGCCGTCGGGCTGCGGAAAGTCGACGACGCTCAACATGATCGCCGGGCTGGAGGACATCACCGACGGTGAGCTGCGGATCGGTGGTGAGCGCATGAACGAGCGGGCCCCGAAGGATCGTGACATCGCGATGGTGTTCCAGAGTTACGCGCTCTATCCGCACATGTCGGTGCGCGAGAACATCGCGTTCCCGCTGACCCTGGCCAAGCTGCCCAAGGCGGAGGTGGCGGCGAAGGTCGATGAGGCCGCGAAGATCCTCGACCTCGGGCCATACCTGGATCGCAAGCCGGCGAACCTATCCGGTGGTCAGCGGCAACGTGTGGCGATGGGCCGGGCGATCGTGCGCTCGCCCAAGGCATTCCTGATGGATGAGCCGCTGTCCAATCTCGATGCCAAGCTGCGTGTGCAGATGCGTGCGGAGATCTCGCGGCTGCAGCAGCGACTGGGTACCACCACCGTGTACGTGACCCACGATCAGACCGAGGCGATGACGCTCGGCGACCGGGTGGTGGTGATGCGTTCGGGTTATGTGCAGCAGATCGGTTCTCCGCAGGAGCTGTACAACAATCCGGTCAATGTGTTCGTGGCCGGATTCATCGGGTCGCCGTCGATGAACTTCATTCCCGGCCGGCTCGGTGCCGACGGCATCTCGACCCCGTTGGGAACCATTGCGCTGCACGATCAGAGTGCCGTCACCGCGGCGGCGTCGCAGGCCAAGGGCAACGGCGATGTGCTCGTCGGAATCCGGCCCGAACACCTCGAGGACGCACACCTCCTGGATGCCGATACCCGTTCGCGTGGTGTGACTTTCACCGCCGACATCGACGTGCTCGAGTCGATGGGGTCGGACAACTACGCGTACTTCTCTCTGGGCGGGACCGCCGCATCCAACGACGCGCTCGAGGAGTTGTCGGCGGATTCGGGTGCGGTTCTCGGCGGCGGGCAGTTGATCGCGCGGTTGTCGCCGGAGTCGCAGGTGCGACGCGGAACGAGCGCCGAACTGTACTTCGATCCGGCGCGGGTGTCGGTCTTCGACCAGCAGTCGGGTGCGAGCCTGCGACACGTGACAAGCGCCGGTGCCGGCGGAAGCGGTGGGGGGCTGCTCACCAAGCGGTGAGAACGTCCCCGACATCGCCACGGTGGTGTGCGGGCTGTGTGTGAGCGTCGGTTCTCACGGTGCTCACGGCGACCACGGGACGACCACGGGACGACCAAGGCCGAGTCGCGGAGGAGTTCGGCGTCGACAGCGCTCGGGGTCTCGCTGACAGCGCTCGGGATTTCACTGACAGCGCTCGCGATTTCGCTGACCGCGCTCGGGGTCTCGTTGACAGCGCTCGCGATTTCGCTGACAGCGCTCGGGACCTCGCTGACAGCGCTCGGGGTCTCGTTGACAGCGCTCGGGATTTGACTGACAGCGCCGTCAGTTGAATCCGTGCGCGGCGTCAGCGGTGTCGCGACCGGGTGCGGGCGGACGCGCGTCCGTGCCTTGCGATCACTCGGCCGACGGGGTGAGGACAACTGGTCGTCGTCGGTGCCGGAACTCCACCGCCTCACCGTCGTCGTCGATGCGGCTGGTCGCGGAGTTCGTCGATGATCTCGTCGTCCCAGATGTGCTTGCGTACCAGTCGATATCGTTCACACGCCAGCCACAGGTACAGTTCGGCGTCGCTGTCCAGGTCGGGTCGGACGTCGGCGCGACGGGCCATACGCACGACCGGCAGGAACTCCTCGCCGAACCACCGACGGGCCACGTCGGGTCGGCTGATGAACTCGCCGATCTCCTGGCTGAGGCGAAATCCCCACGCCTCCACCGATTCTGCAAGTTCGGCGTAGTCGAAGGGGTCGGCGAGGCGGATGGCCTCGGCCTGTGCGCCGCTCAGTGGGACGCGGGCCATGAAGAGTCGGCGATGATCCTTGAGGATGAGATCGGTGGGTACATTGATGCCCTCGGGTGAGATCCGGGTGTGGATCTCGGTGACGTAGGCGTCGATCGTGTGCAGGTGCCGGGCGATGGCGATGGACACCCGATGGTGGCCGTCGATCACGAAATGCAGTGAACCGATCCGGTACAGCCGCACCGGCGGCATCGATTCGCCCCGTCGCTGGGCCGCCGCCAGACGCTGCCAGCGTTCGCGGATCCGAGCCGAAGTGGGACGGAAGTACCGGTCGAAGTCCTTGGTGCGATCCACGGTGCCCACGATGGAGGAGACCTCCACCACCTGCAGGCCCAGATATGTCTCGCCCGTGCGGCCGAGTGCGGCGACCACCTCGTCGAAGGGCAGGATGGTGTTGACATCGGCCGGTTGGCGGGTGAACCACTGTGTGAGCCGGGCGAGTTCGGCCGAGCGTCGCATCCGTGCGAAGTCGTTCTCGGCGTCGGCGTCGGGAAACCCGGTGTCACGCGCCATATCTCCTCCTCGCGATCGTGCGATCGCCGGTCGCCGGATCGAAATCGAACCGGCAGTATCCGACGACGTTCATCGAGATGGTGTCGGCACCGACGATGAGGTCTCGCGGTTGCGTACCGTGCGGGTGGATGTGTCCGTGCACCAAGATCTTCGGGCGTAGATGCTCGACGAGTGGGTGGTAGCACGCGAAGCCACGGTGGGGGCGGTCGTCGGCGTCACCGGCGCCTCGGGCCGGTGAATGGGTGAGCAGGATGTCGGGGCGGAGGCGGGGCCGGCGGGCCCGCAACGACAGGCATCGCAGCCGCTGCTGCGTCTCGGTGTACTGGTTGGGGCCGCCGTTGTAGCGCACGCTGCCGCCGAGGCCGCAGATCCGGACCCCGGCCACCGTCACCACGCGTCCGTCGGCGTTGATGGCGCCCACCGGTCCCGGATCGGCGCTGGGCAGGCCGGCGCGGGTCCATCCCGATCGGCTGCGGCGGTATCCACGCAGATCGCGGTCGTGGTTGCCGGGAACGTAGACGCAGGGCGCATCGCACAGGTCGGAGAGGAGTTCGAGGTAGTCGAACGGCAGGTCGCCGGCACCGAGGATGAGGTCTGGGCGCACGTCGATGCCGACGCCGAAGGTCAGGGATTCCACGACCTCGTCCGCCACCGCCAGAATTCGTACCACATGGCCACCGTAGCCAACCGCGCACCGATATTGGGCTGAAGGCGCGTGCCGACGGCCCCCGCTTTCGGGGCGTGGCGGCGACGGGCATCGCATACACGGTGTGAGCCGGAACACAACCGGTCGAAACAGGCGAGAGGCAGTTTTTACCGTCCCTTTACCATGTTGGTTGACACGCTTTCTCGTGCAAGCGATTTGGTGCGATCCAGGGCGTGTAAACGGGTGGTGTCGCACCCGTAACGTTCCATTTGGGCTAGTGCCATATGGAAATAATCATGTTAGCTTTCCGGCAGTGAGCTCACTGTCTGCCTCACAGTCCGTCAGTTCAGGTCGCCGGCGCCCTGACCGTTCTGATCTCTGCAGAAAGCATCGTCATGACATCATCTGAGCAACCGGTCGGCGAGGTTCAGGTTCATCCGACACCGCCCCCGCCCGGGACCGGCCTCTACGGCCGGTTCGTCAACTGGGCCTCCCAGGACACCATCGAGGACTACTCGCTGCGCTATGCGCCCAAATCGTTTCGCAAGTGGTCGCCGATGGCGTGTGCGGTCGCCGCACTCGGCGGCATCGCCTACCTCGCCGACTATTCCATCGGTGCGTCGATTGCGGTCGCCCACGGATCGGCGAGTGCGATTGTCGCAATTCTTGTTGCGGCAGTGACGATTTTCCTGACCGGAATCCCGATCGCCTACTACGCGGCGAAGTACAACATCGATATGGATCTCTTGACCCGGGGAGCCGGATTCGGTTACTTCGGCTCGACGCTGACCAGCCTGATCTACGCCAGCTTCTGCTTCATCTTCTTCGCTCTCGAGGGATCGATCATGGCGCAGGCGATGAAGCGGGCCTTTCACATTCCCCTGCCGTTGGGGTACATCATCGGCTCGCTGATCATCATTCCGCTGGTGCTCTACGGCATGACGGCGCTCGCGAGGTTTCAGGTGTGGACTCAACCGTTGTGGTTGGTGCTGTTCGTTGCTCCCATCATGTTCATCGCCATCGCGGACCCGGAGGGTTTCAACGGCTTCCTCACATGGGCGGGGGACGGTGGCACCTCCCGGGTCACCGCCATCGGGGTGGGAGCCGGTGCCGGCGTGGCGCTCTCGTTGATCGCCCAGATCGGCGAGCAGGTGGACTATCTGCGCTTCATGCCGGAGAAGTCGGAGACCAGTCCGGTGCGTTGGTGGGCGGCTGTTCTCACGGCTGGACCGGGATGGGTGATTCTCGGTGCGGCCAAGCAGATCTGCGGTGTGTTCCTGTGCTTCTATGTCGTCGGCAAGGTCGGTTTCACCGCGGCCACCGAGCCTATTGAACAGTTCCTCGGCGGTTTCGGGTCGGTCATCCACAACGACGCCGTGGCGCTGGCGTTGGCGACGTTGATGGTGCTGCTGTCGCAGGTCAAGATCAATGTCACCAACGCGTACTCCGGATCGTTGTCGTGGTCGAACTTCTTCAGTCGCATCCTGCATGTGCATCCCGGTCGCGTGGTGTACCTGGGCCTGCACATCGCCATCGCCCTGGCATTGATGCTGGGCAACATGTTCGCGATCCTCAACACCATTCTCGGCTTCTACTCGAATGTGGCCATCGCCTGGGTTGGTGCCATCGTGGCCGATCTTGTGATCAACAAGCCGCTGCTGAAACTCAGTCCGTCCTACGTCGAGTTCAAACGGGCGTATCTCTACAGCATCAATCCGGTGGGGTTCGTGTCCATGCTGGTCGGCTCGGTCTTCTCGATCATGGCCTTCTACAACGCCTTTGGTGACTTCATGGCCGCCTGGTCACCGTATCTGGCACTGGCACTGGCGTTTGTGCTGTCACCACTGATCTGCGTCGCGACGAAGGGAAAGTACTATCTCGCGCGACCGAACCCGATTCGCGACGAGATCGAGAAGGAGCCGGCCTGGGCCGGACAAACGCTCCTCGACGTCGTCGACGGCAAGCGCTACGAACTGCCGGACATGGTGCACGACTGCCCATTTCACCACGGTACGGTGTCCTCGTTGACCTGCACGCTCACCAAGGAGTGCCACGACATGTGCAAGAAACCGGAGTACACGGCATCGGTGACCGCCGATGAACTCCGGGTGCAGAGCGCTCCGGTGGCGAGGGCCACCTGAGGCGTGCCCCTGGGTCGGGGGTGCGGGCGGCGTCGGTGGATGGCACATCCTTTCGCAGACGCCGCCCGTGGTCTTCGGGAGATCTGTGGTCAGGCTCCGAGTTCGGCGATCACCTGGAACTCGAGGTCGCGGGCACCGGCAAGGTAGACCGGTTGGCGCGTGTGGCTGCCGCGCATCTCGACCTCTCCGCGGGGCCCGGAGTAGACGACACCGGGCGCCGCACGGCGAATCGCGGAGGTATCCAGACTGTGCGCGGCGCGGGCCAATGAGGACAACAACATCATTCCCTCATAACAGGACTCACCGATGTTGTTCAACGTCGGGGCCTGGGGGCCGTATCGCTGCGAGTAGTGCGCGCCGAAGTTCAGATTCGATTCCGTCACCAGGCTCTCGAAGTATCCACACGCGGTATAGAGGCCGCGAGTGCTCTCCGCGCCCCCGGCGCACAGCACGTCCTCACCGATCATCATCGACAATCGGATCCGGTCGTCGTCGAGACCGGCGGCGGCGAACGCGCGGTTGAACGCGGCCGCGTCCGCGCCGACCATCAACACCAGCACGCCATCGGGGTCGGCGTCGCGGATCATGGTGACCATCGGCCCGAAGTCCCGGCCGCGCAACGGCACGAAGGCCTCACCGACGAACTCCAGGCCGTGGGCGAGGGTGAAAGACCGGGTGGCCGCGGCGGTGCTGCGAGGCCACACGTAGTCGTTGCCGACCACACACCATCGGCGGATCCCGCGATGCTCCCGCAGCCACTGCATCGCCGGAAACAGTTGCTGCTCCGGGGTTTCGCCAACCATGTACACGCCTTCGCTGTGTTCACCGCCCTCATAGAACGTGGTGTACACATACGGCACGCGTCCGGCGGTATGCGGGGTGATCACGTTGCGGGCGTTGGACAGATGCCATCCCACCACACCGTGAATCCCCTGATCGATCAATCGGTCGATGGTGGCCGACAGCTGGGGAAGTGGCGCGCCGGCGTCGACGGTGTGCAGCCGAACGGGGCGATCGAGGATGCCGTGGCTCGCGTTGATGTCGGAGAGCGCGAGTTCCGCACTCGCCTCACACGACGGGCCGAACATGCCGGCAGGTCCGCTCAGCGGGACGACGAGCGCGATGTCGACCCATGCGTCGCTGTGACGGGCGGTGCCGTCGGTGTGGGGGAGGGCATCGTTGCCGAGGTGGGGTGAGGAAGAAGAGCTGACCACGGTTGCCTCAGGGGTAGCACTGCCGAATTGCCTGCAACGGTACGACATTTTCAGCCGGGTGGCGATACGTCCGACGCGGTGATGCCGGACCGGCGGCCCGCGTTCGATGGTCGGGCGCCGATGTCGCGGCATGCGAGAGCGCCGTCAATGAGCGCGGGCGGGTGCTGTCGGGAAGAGGTGGCCGTCGTCAGTGCTGAGGTGAAACCTCGCCGCGGACGTCGCAGCGCTGCACTTGCCCGTATGATTGGGCCATCATGGATCAGTCCGTAACAGCGCGTGCCGCCGCCATCGAGGAGCTCTCACGACTTCTCAATGCCGCGTCGGCCCAAATGGATTCAGCGGTCGCGGGCGAGTTGGACGGGCTGACGTCCACGCAATGGCATGTTCTGGGTGCGCTCGAAGGTGGTGCTGGGCAACCCATGTCGGCGCTCGGTGCCATCACATTGCTGCCCGGGCCGAGTCTGACCCGGCTGATCGACGCGATGATCGACGACAACCTGGTGCACCGGAGGGTCGACGAGACCGATCGTCGTCGGGTACTCGTGTTCGCGACTCGGCGCGGTACCGCGCTCTACACACGTTCGCGGACGCGGATCGCCCGTTCGGACGCCATCGCCGAATTGCTGGCCGATCCGGCCGGACCGCCGGCGCGGGTCATCGAGCTGATGAGGCTACTGGCGCCCGTCGCCGACGTGGCGCACTGAGGGCGCCGCATCGGCGACGGGGTGAAGCCTGGCGGAGTCAGAAACTGGCGTGCGGTGCTCCCATGCCCGGATCGATGGTCACCGGGCCCTCCTTGGAGGGGGCCACCGGAAAATCGAAGATCGCGGTCGGAATATACACCGTCGCACAAGAATTGGGTATGTCGACGACGCCGGACAGCCGCCCCTCGATGGGTGCCGACCCGAGTAAGAGGTACGCCTGCTCCGGACTGTAGCCGAAGGTCGTGAGGTAGTCGATGGCGTGCAGACAGGCGCGCTGATAGGACAGGTCCGAGTCGAGATAACGCTGTTCGCCGTCGAGGGTCACCGACGTCCCGGAGAAGGCGATCCACTCCGAGTACTGCGGATCGGTGTTGCCGGGCATGAAGATGGCGTTCTCGGTGACGCCATAGGTCGCCATACCGCCCTTGATGAGGTCGACGTGCAGATCCATGAATCCGCCCATCTCGATGGCGCCGCAGAAGGTGATCTCGCCGTCACCCTGGGAGAAGTGCAGATCGCCGAACGACAGGTGGGCGCCGTCGACGAACACCGGGTAGAAGACCCGGGTGCCCTTGGTGAGGTTCTTGATGTCCTGATTGCCGCCGTTCTCCCGTGGCGGAGCCGTCCGCGCGGCTTCGGCTGCGACACGGTCGAATTCGGCGCCGGACAACGAGCCGAGGATGGCGCCGTCCGGCTCGGGCGGTAGCGCCAGCGGTGGCACCCGGTCGGGATCGGTGGCGATCAGCGCCGCCTCACGGGCGTTCCAGGTGGCCAGCAGCCCGGGACTCGGTGCGGTACCCATCAACCCGGGATGCACGATGCCGGTGTACTTCACGTGCGGAACATGCCTGCTGGTCGCGGATTGGCCGGCGAAATCCCAGATGGCCTTGTAGGCGTCCGGAAACTTCTCGGTGAGGAATCCGCCACCGTTGGCGGTGGCGAAGATCCCGGTGTAACCCCATCCCTGACCGGCAAGAGGGCCGGAATCCTCCTGGGGAATCGGGCCGACGTCGAGGATGTCGACGATGAGCAGGTCGCCCGGCTCGGCGCCCTCGATCGCGAACGGGCCGGACAGGGTGTGCACATTGTTGAGCGGCGCGCGCAGGATATCCTCGGCGGAATCGTCGTTGTGGATGGCGCCGTCGAACCATTCGCGGCAGTGCGCCCGGAAGGTGTCGCCGGGTTTGACGGTCACCGCGGCCGGAATGTCGGGATGCCACCGATTGTGACCGACGATCCGTTGATCGGTGAATGACTTCGACGAGTCCAGCGGGTAGAGCAACTCGGGCATGACGGTCTCCTCGCGGTGTGCACGGTCGATGCTGACGAATCATTCCGTATGGAACTATTCGATCGCTACGATATCCCGGATCGGCAGTCGCCGCGTTAATTGCGGATGACGTTGCGGGCGAACCCAGGATCTGTCGAGCAGGATGCCGTCACTCTGCGCTAGTTTCATCTCCATGCCGACCTACGTCTTTCGCTGCGCCGGCCATTGTGCCGATGTCGAACAGGTTCACACGATGGCGTCGGTGCCCGATGCGGTCGACTGCGCGCACTGTGGTGGCGTGGCGTCGCGGATCATCGGGTCACCCGCGCTCGGTGTGGGGAACACCGCCGCGATGCGTCTGCAGGACACCACTCGGGCCTCGGCCGACCGGCCGGCCGTCGTGTCTGCGGTCCCACGGCGCGGTCGGGGCACGACCCCGATCAGCACCAATCCGATGCATCGGCGGCTTCCCCGTCCCTGACGCGGGACGCGGCGCCGGGGTGCGTCGCAACCGACTACGGTGGAGCGTTGTGAGTCCCTCCGTCACTGACAGTGTTCGCCGTCATCTCGTCGACGTGTTGGGGGTGACGCCCCAGCGGGCATCGGTCACTTTTCTGGGTGTGGAACCGATCGACGTGGAACGGTTTGTCCTCGATGACGGCGTCGTCTACGCCACGGTGGGTTGCGCACGCCATCCGATGTCGGATCCGGGTGACCTCCACCCCGATCCGCTGCGCGGGCCGCGAGCAGAGTTGATCGTCCGGATGCGTGCGGGGACGCCGATGCCCGGTCTGCACCGCCGGCTGGCGACGGTGGCGGCCGCACCCGCGGTGGAGGGATTGATCCTGGCGCCGGATGCCCTGCTCGATCTCGGCGAATCGCTGTGGGATGGTGCGGCATTCACCGCCTTGGTGACCGAGGTCGACGTTCTCGGGGATCTCGAACTGGCGGCGCCGATGGATCCGGTGACGTTCCTGCGGGCGATTCCCATCACCGCCAATGAAGCGGCGTGGGTGCGTCTCAAGGGTGTCGATGCGTTGCGCGAGGCGTGGACGGAGGCCGGGATCGACATCACCGATCCGCGGCGGTCGGCGGCGACGCTCGGATCGTGAGCGGGGAGAGAGTCCGGGTGTGTCACAACCAGTGATGTCGCCGGAAGACGGCCCATAGTCCGGTACAGGCGATGATCAGGCCGACCACCACGGTCATGAAGCCGGCGTGGTCGGATAGTCCGGGCATGTACTCGAAGTTCATGCCGTAGAGGCCCGCGACCATGGTCGGGACGGCGCCGATCGCGACCCATGCCGAGATCTTGCGCATGTCGCCGTTCTGCTGGATGCTCACCTTCGTCGCGGCCGCGTCGAGCAGGGAGCTGAGCAGTTCGTCGTATTCGATGACCCGCTCGATGACGGTGGAGAGGTGATCGGCGACATCGCGCAGGTGGCGACGAACTTCCTTGGGCACCAACGGATTGCTACCGGCGGTCAGCCGTGACATCGGCCCGGACAGTGGGGTCACCGCGCGGCGGAGTTCGAGGACCTCGCGCTTGAGCAGATACACGGTGTCGATGTTGAGCCAGTTCTTCTGCGCACCGAAGACGACGCTTTCGATGGCGACGATGTCGACGTCCATCTTCTCGGTCACCGCGAGGTAGCTGTCGATGACGAGGTCGCTGATCGCGTGCATCACCGCGGTCGGTCCGAGTTGCAGGCGTTCGGGACGGTCCTCGAGGCGGCGGCGCAGCCCGGACAGATGCGTGTGATCCCCGTGGCGGACGGTGATGACGAAGTCGGGTCCGACGAACACCATGATCTCGCCGGTCTCGACGACCTCGCTGGCCTTCTCGATGGTCTCGTGTTCGACGTACTTCACGGTGCGCAGCACCAGGAACTGCATATCGTCGTAGATCTCGAGTTTCGGTCGCTGATGGGCGTGCACCGCGTCCTCGACGACGAGTTCGTGCAGTCCGAACACGTCGGCGACGCCGGCCATCTGATCGTCGTCCGGTGCGTGCAGACCGAGCCAGACGAATCCCTCGCCGGTGGTGCGGACCTGGGTGAAAGCCTCGGAGTACGTGATGTGTCCGGGTTGCCGGATTCCGTCGATGTAGACGGCACAGTCGACCACCGCGCGGGCGACGGGCACGGGAATCCGCGGGAGGGGACGGCGATCCCGGCGGCCCGGCACGATCCCGCGATTCCCGGGGCGCAGGTAGGGCATCGACGGCATCTCTGGGATGCTACGCCCCCGCGGCGAAGGGCCGAGGTTCTCGGTGCGTGCCGGCGCGGGTGGCGTCCTGGGACCCCGACGGGAATCGGCCGTAGGATCGGCGGATGTCCTTTGACGTGACGGTGTACACGACGACGCTGATCACGCTGTTGGTGATCATGGACCCGCCCGGCCAGATCCCGCTGTTCCTGTCGCTGGTGGGGCATCGTTCACCGGAGTATCGGCGCCGGGCGGCGTGGCAGGCGCCGCTGGTGAGTTTGTTGGTGATCAGTATCTTCGCGATCGGCGGCAAGGCGATCCTCACGTATCTGCACATCGGCATCCCGGCATTGCAGGGTGCCGGTGGTCTGCTGCTGCTGTTGGTGGCGTTGCAACTGCTGACCGGGCTGGGCAATGCGGGAACCCCGACCGCCTCCGACGACGTCAATGTCGCGTTGGTGCCCTTGGGGACCCCACTGCTGGCCGGTCCCGGTGCCATCGCGGCGGTGATCGTCGGGGTGAGCGGGGTCTCCGGGGACGTCGGCGGCTACCTGGCGATCGCCGCGGCGATCATCAGTGTCCACATCGTCGTTGCGATCGTGTTGCGCTACTCCACGGTGCTCATCCGGGTGCTCGGCGTCGGCGGCATCACCCTGCTCGCGAAGATCGCCGGCCTGCTGCTGGCGGCCATCGCGGTGCAGCTGATCGCCGATTCGATCGCCGGGTTCATCGCCGCCGGCGGCTGAGCTGGTGGGGCGGCCTGATCGCGATTCGTGGAGCGCTACGGTGATCATCGTGCGATGTCGAGTGGTCCTTGCCGCGGTGGTCGCCGCGGTCGTCGGAATCGGGGTGCTGAGCGGATGCGGCGGCCAGTCCGATGCGCCGCGCGCGTTCGTCATGGGGTCGGCCGACACCCCGGAGATGACGGTGATGGCGCAGGTGTATGCGACGGTGCTGCGCGGTGCCGGTGCGGCGGTGTCGCCGAACATCGACACCGGTGATGACGCGGCCCTGATGGCACAGATGCAGCAGGCCGACGTCGATCTGTTCCCGGCGTTCACCTCGGCGCTGCTGTCGCAACTCGCGCCGGCGCTGGAGTCACCCACCCCCGCGCCCACGAGCGGCGCACCCGCCACCGGCGACGACGTCGATCCGCTTTATAAGGATCTGAGTCGTTCTCTGCCGCAAGGGGTTTCGGTCGGAGACCCGACTCCGGTGGCGGCGACCCCACAGTTGTTCGTGGCCACCTCGCTGGCGGCGAGCGCCGGTGCCGACGACCTGTCGCAGTGCGCTCGGCTGCCCGCGGACCTTCCCGTCGTCGTCACCGCGGAACCCGACTCGGCGACCCTGGCGGCTTTCACCGACGCCGGCTGCCGACCGGGTCCGGTCGAGGTGGTCGCCGATGCGACCGCGGCTCTCGCCCGCGCCGGCACCGGCACCGCAGTCGCGTTGCTCACCCCGCTGCAGGTGGCCGGCGACACCGCGTCGGGACCGGCGGGGGATGTCACGGCGCTGGCGGCGACCGACACCGCGCCGGGACCGCGTGCCGAGGTCCTGGTACCCATCTACCGCACCGCCTCGCTGACCGAGGATCAGGTCAAAGCGATCAACCGGGTGGCCGGCGAGATCACCACCGCCGACCTCGCGACGATGGCCGATGACGTCCGCGGCGGTGCGTCACCGGCGGTGGTTGCCGGTGACTGGGTCAACGAGCACGGCGTGTGACGTGCGAGGGACCCGGACAGCCCGGGTGACACCGAACGACCCGGGTGACACCGAACGATCAGCGCCGAAAGCCCGGCAGCCGACCCAGGAACGTCGCCCCGCGCGGGCGGTCGTCGCACGAGGCCGCCTCACCGATGGTGCGCAGATCGACGTATCCGGGTAGCCGGCGAAGACGCGCGGCGAGGTTGCCACGCAGGGTGACCTCGGCCGCCGCGCAACCGTGACACCGGCCGGTCAGTGCGACGGTGACGACGCCCTGCGACACCCCGATCAACTCGACGTGACCACCGTGGGAGGCGGTGTAGATCCCGAACTCGCCGTCGAGTACCTCGCGGACCCCGGCCTCGAGTTCGCGGTCGGCGCCGCTGCGGACCAACGCCGCGGGGTCGAGGGCGTCGTCGGACCCGGCGGCGTCGGACCCGGGCACCCGGCGCTCGGCATCGGCCGTCGGCCAGCCACCCGGACGGGACAGCACGTCGAAGAGCGCCGCGCGGATGGCGGGTCCGGCCGACGCGGTGTCGGTGCCGGCTCCCACCGTGGTCTCGATCCGGCCCGGACGCACCCGCACCGATCGCAGGATTCCGCGATCGAGGAGTGCGTGGAGTTCGGCGGGCAGTTCGGACCCCTCGGGACTGTCGTCGACGCGCACCAGGCCCGGACCGACCCGCCAACGGATCACGTCGGGTGCGGCGGGATCGATCGGGGCGGGCAACAGCATGATCGACACGACGACCTCACCCGCCGATCGCGGCGGCGATCTGGTATCCGATGAAGCCGGTGACCCAGGCGAGGGCGAACATGTAGCCCCAGGCGATCAGCGGCCACCGCCACGAATTGGTCTCGCGGCGAATGGTTCCCACCGTCGACATGCATTGCAACGCGTACACATAGAACAGCAGCAGTGCGACCACCGTCGGCGCGCCGAACAGTTTCTCACCCTCGTGCGGACCGCTGGTGTAGGTCATCTGGGCCAGGGCCGCACTCGGATCGTCGGGATCCTCGGCCGCACCGATCTGTCCCAGTGTCGAGACCGCGACCTCACGGGCGGAGAACGATCCCAGGATGCCGATGTTGATGCGCCAGTCGAAACCGAGGGGAGCGAACACCGGCTCGACGAACTTGCCGACCGAGGCGGCGTAACTGTTCTCCATCACATACGAGCGGGATTCGGCATCACCGATGGCGTCGGCCTCGTCCTGCGTGGAGCCCTGCGCGATGGCGGTGGCCACCGCGTCGGTGCGGATCTGCTCGGCCTCCTCGGCGTGCGCGGGCAGTGACAGCAGCACCCACAACACGATGGAGGTGGCGAGGATGATCTTGCCGACCTTCTGCAGGAACATCCGGGTGGAATCCCACATCATCAGCAGGACCGACTTCACGGTCGGAACGCGGTAGGGCGGCATCTCCATGTAGAAGGGCATCAGGCCGCTGCGCAGTTTTCGGGTGCGCTTGAAGACCGCCGCCGCCGCCATCGCGGACAGCCCGCCGAGCAGGTACAGACCGAACATGACCAGACCCTGGGTGTGCACCGGGCCGAACCGCGAATCCGACGGGATGAGCAATCCGGTGAGCAGCACGAAGACCGGCAGCCGGGCCGAGCAGGTCACCAGCGGCGCCGACATCGCGACGGCGATGCGGTCCTTGGACGACGGCAGGGTGCGCGTCGCCATGATGCCGGGGACCGCGCAGGCGAACGACGAGAGCATCGCGACGAACGCTCGTCCCTCCAGACCGGCGCGGCTCATCACCCGATCGGTGAGGAATGCCGCGCGCGACATGTATCCGACGTTCTCCATGATCGCGATCAGCAGGAACATCAGCACGATCTGCGGGACGAAGACCAGGACGCCGCCGACACCGCCGATCAGTGCCGTCGAGAGGAAATCGGCGAGGATCGGTTGTGTCACGTAGTCGGTGACCAACGTGCCCAGCCACCCGAAGAACGTCTCGATCCAATCCTGGAAGGGGGCCGCGACGGTGAACACGACCTGGAAGAACGCGAACATCACGGCCAGGAACACCAGGGTGCCGAACACCGGATGCAGCAACACCCGGTCGATGCGGTTGGTGCTGCCGGGTTCCCGCGGGGGGCGATAATCGGCGAGGGTCAGGGCCGAATCGATCCAGTCGGCCAGCAGCGGGCCCGCGTCGGTCGGCGGCGCAACCGCCGGGCGGCTCCAGGAGTCCGGGTCACCGAGCATCTTCCGCACCGGCTCGAGGGTGGACTTCCGGGTGCCCACCACGGCGCGGACGGGAACCCCGAGGGCCTCGGACAGGCCGACCGGGTCGACGTGTCCGCCGCGGCGCTCCATCTCGTCGGTCATCGTCAGGATGATCGCGACCGGGATGTCGAGGTTGAGTGCCTCGGCGACCAGCGCCAGCGACCGGTGCAGGACGGTGGAATCGACGACGACCAGGGCGGCGTCGGGGCGGCGTGCACCGTCGAGCTCGCCGGCGAAGAGGTCGGCGACCACCTTCTCATCGGGTGAGATCGGATCGAGACTGTAGGCGCCGGGCAGGTCTTCCAGATCGATGACCGTGGTGGTCTTGGCGGTCGTCGCGGCGCCGGGGCCGTCGGGGTGGATCTTGTTGGCGGGCAACGGAACCTTGAGCGATCCGACGGATCGGCTCACCGTCACGCCCGGATAGTTGGCGGTCTTGAGCCGCAGGCCGGTGAGGCCGTTGAAGACCGAGGTCTTGCCGGCGTTGGGGCTCCCGATGAGCGCGATGCTCTCCAGCGGCTTGCCGTCGGCATCGACGCCGCCCCCGCTGCGGCCCGTGCCCGGGTCATGGCAATCGCTCATCGGTCCGTCTCGCATTCGATGTAGTCGGCCTCACGAGCGCGCAGGCACATCTGGTAATCCATCACCCGGTACACGCACGGATCACCGAGCGGGGCGCGTCGGATCTTGGCGACGGTGGCACCGGGGACGAATCCGAGGCTGACCATCCGCTTGCGTACGGCGGGGGGACACGAGTCGCTGTAACCGGTCACCGTGGCGAAGTCGTGCAAGGACAACGACGTGAGTGCGATCCTCGGTCGGGCTGGCGTGGACATGAACTGCCTTCCTCTGCAAAGGGGGGCGGCATGTAATTGGCCGGCATGCCACACCCATGACACCATGTTAGGTACGGCTGGCCTTGTCCGTGAGGGTCATTGGTCATGACTTCAGCATCGAAGAAGGGCCCTTCGCAACGCGAAGGGCCCTTTTCGCCGGACTCTCGTCCCGGAATCGTTACTTCGGCGCCGCCTTGGACAGTGCGGCGGCGGTCACCTTGGCGGTGATCCACTGATACTTCGACGCGACGATGCGAACCCAGATGTCGAGGAGTTTCGCGTCGGTGCCGACGAGGATGCGCGCCTTGTTCTTCTGCACGCCTTTGATGATGGTGTCGGCGGCATCCTCCGACGTGGTGCGGGCAAGGTAGCGATCGAAGAAGGCGGCATTGCTCTGCGCGTCGTGGTCACCGGATGCGGTGGCGTTGCGCGCGATGGCCGTCTTGATGCCGCCGGGATGCACACACGACACCTTGACCGGGTGCTTGGCGACGATCATCTCCTGATTCAGCGATTCGGTGAACCCGCGTACGGCGAACTTGGCGGCGTTGTAGGCGGCCTGCCCGGGCTCGGAGAGCAGCCCGAACAACGACGACGTGTTGACGATGTGGCCGTCGCCGGAGGCGATGATGTGCGGCAGGAATGCCTTGGTGCCGTTGACAACTCCCCAGAAGTCGACGTCGACGACGCGCTCGATGTCCTTGAACTCGGTGCGTTCGATCTCGCCGTGGTGGGCGATACCGGCGTTGTTGAAGATGACGTTGACCGTGCCGTAGTGGGCCACCACGGTCTCGGCGTACTCGAGGACCGATTCGCGTTCGGCGACGTTGAGGATCTGGGTGTGCACCTGCGCCCCGGTCTCGCGGACGAGTCGTTCGGTTTCGGCGAGGCCGTCGGGGTTGAGATCGGAGATGGCCAGTTTGGCGCCCATGCGACCGAGTTTGACGGCCAGGTCGCGGCCCATGCCTGATCCGGCTCCGGTGATGACGATGACCTTGTCGCGGAAGTCCTTCATGGTGTCTGCTTTCTGTGCTGAGGGGGCGGTGTGGACTGGGTGCTCGACGTCAGGCGTCGGCACCGGCTGTGACGGGCGTGGGGTCGACGGTGGTCGCCGCGGCGTCGGCGGCGGTCGTGACGTCGTAGGCGGTGACGTCGAATGTCCTTGTCTCCCGCCGGAAATCGAAGGTGAAGCCCGGCCACAGGGTGGTGATGTTGCCGTTGGCGTCCTTGTACCACGAGGCGCAGCCGCCGTTGACCCAGACGCTGTTGCGCAGCTTGTGCTGGATGCCGGCGTTATAGCGACGCTGGGCGGCCTCGGTCACATCGATTCGTACGGCGTCACGGCGCCGGGTGGTGGCGATGTAGTCGGCGAGGTAGTTGAGCTGTGATTCGATCATGTAGACCATCGAGGTGTGTCCGAGGCCGGTGGACGGCCCGATCATCAGCATCATGTTGGGGAATCCGTGGACGAAGGACCCCTTGTATCCCTGCATGCCGATCTCGTCCCACACCTGTGCCAGGCTGCGTCCGTCGGCGCCGATGATGCTGCCGAAGACAGGGGAGTCGGTGACGTGGAAGCCGGTGGCCACCACCAGGATGTCGATGTCACGGGTGGTGCCGTCGGCGGTCACCACACCGGTGGGGGTGATCCGCTCGATGGGATCGGTGACGAGGTCGACGTTGTCGCGGTCGAGTGCCGGATACCAGGCGTTGGAGCGCAGGATGCGCTTGCAGCCGATCTGGAACTTCGGGGTGGCCTTGGCGCGGAGCTCCGGGTCGCGGATACCGCGGAAGATGTTCGCGCGGGCCAGGATCTCCACCGGCTTGAGCGCGGCGGGGGAGTAGGTCATGCCGAAGGCGACGAACTCGTTGAAGGCGTAGATGCCGGCCCGGCTCGCGGACTGTACCGCGGGCAGGTGCTTGAAGGCCCAGTGTTCGACCGGGGTGTAAGGCCGTTCGGTGCGCGGCACGATCCACGGTGCGGTGCGCTGGTAGACGTCGAGCCGGCCGGCCACCTTTGCCAGCTCCGGCACGATCTGGATGGCCGACGCGCCGGTACCGATCACCGCGACCCGCTTGCCGGTGAAGTCGACGTCGGAATCCCAACGCGCCGAATGCATCACGGTGCCGGCGAAGGATTCGATGCCCTCGATGTCGGGGAGATTCGGTTCACACAGTGGGCCGACGGCGCCGATGAGGTGCCGGGCCCGGTAGGTGTTCTCGACTCCGTCGGCGATGGTCGAGATGAGCCAGTGCGCGCTGTCCTCATCCCACGCGGCCCGGGTGACCTCGGTGCCGAAGCGGGCCCGCTCCCGGACGCCGTGGTCATCGGCGACGGTGTTGATGTAGCGATGGATCTCGGGCTGATGCGAGTACGAGCGCGACCAGTCGGGGTTCGGCGCGAAGGAGTAGGAGTACAGGTTCGACGCGACGTCGCACGCGGCGCCCGGGTAGGTGTTGTCGCGCCAGGTGCCGCCAAAGTCGGCACCGCGATCGAGGATCACGTAATCGTCGACGCCCGCGCGGCTGAGGGTGATGGCGGCCCCGAGTCCGGAGAAGCCGGCTCCGACGATCGCGATCTCTACATCATGCGTTGTCATGGTGAACCACCATAGAGGCTTATTGAATACCCGTCAATAGTTATTGAACATGAGTCAGTAGGCTACGATGGCGGGTATGGCCTCGTCGAACCCTGTCCGATCCGGCACTGTCCGATCCGGTGCCCCGGCCGGAGCACGCCGCACCCGGATGAGCCCGCAGGAGCGCCGCGATCAGCTGATCTCCCTCGGCCTGCAGATGGTCTCCGAGCGACCCCTCGAACAGGTGACGATCGACGCGATCGCCGCTGCGGCCGGGGTGTCGCGGGCACTGCTGTTCCACTACTTCGAATCCAAGCAGGACTTCCATGTGGCCATCGCACGGGCGCAATCGCAGGAGATGCTCGACTGCACCCGCCCCGATGAGTCGCTCGGTGATCCACTGAGCGTGCTGGCCGGGTCGATGTCGGCGTTCGTCGAGTACGTGAGCACCAACCGCGCCGCGTACATGGCCTTCATCCGCGGTTCGGCCAGCGCCGACCCGGCGATGCGGGAGGTATTCGATCACACCCGATCGGCGATGGCCGACCGGGTGCTCGAGCACGCGCCGGCCCTCGGCGTGGCGCTCACCCCGCTCGTCGAGATGACGGTGCACGGGTGGATCGCGTTCGTCGAGCAGACCACGATCTCGTGGCTGACCGACCCGGTCATCGGCCGCGAGGAACTGCTGGCGGTGATCACCGCGTCACTTCCCGCGCTCGTGGCCGCCTCCGGCACCGTCGTCGATCTCCCCGGCTGAGCCCGCCCACAACGAGACCGGCCGCGACACCCCCAGGGGGACGTCGCGGCCGGAACCGTGAGATGCGGTGTTCGTGTCAGCCGAAGGCCTCGTCGAGGATCTCCTGCTGTTCCACGGCGTGGACCTTGCTCGATCCGGACGACGGCGCCGACATCGGGCGACGCGACACCCGACGCAGCCCCTTCAGCAGGTCCGGGAGTAGTTCGGGCAGCCACAATCCGAGGAACGGCCACGGGCCCTGGTTGGCGGGCTCCTCCTGGACCCAGAAGAACTCATCGGCGTTCGGGTAGCGCTCGAGGGTCTGTTGCAGGCGGCGATGCGGCACCGGGTAGAGCTGTTCGATGCGCACCACGGCGACGTCCTCGCGGTTCTCCTTGTCGCGGCGGGCGGCCAGCTCGTAGTAGAGCTTGCCGCTCACCAGCAACACCCGCTTGACCTTGTTGCGCTCGGCCTCGTCGGACTTGAAGTGCGGGTCGTCGATCACCGAACGGAACTTGTCCTCGGTGAAGTCCGACAGCGGCGACACCGCGGCCTTGTTGCGCAGCATCGACTTCGGGGTGAAGACGATCAGCGGGCGGCTGATGCCGTCGAGGACGTGGCGACGCAGCAGATGGAAGTAGCTGGCCGGCGTCGACGGCAGCGCCACCGTCATCGATCCTTCGGCACACAGCTGCAGGAACCGCTCGATACGACCCGAGGTGTGGTCGGGACCCTGACCCTCGTGGCCGTGGGGGAGCAGCAGGACCACGTCGGAACGCTGCCCCCACTTCGCCTCGCCGGAGCTGATGAACTCGTCGATCACCGACTGGGCGCCGTTGACGAAGTCGCCGAACTGCGCTTCCCACAGCACCAGCGCGTCGGGGTTGCCCACGGAGTAGCCGTATTCGAAGCCGACCACCGCGAACTCGCTCAGCGGAGAGTCGTACACCAGGAACCGGCCCAGCGAATCGGCGTCACCGTCGATCGGCTGCAGGTGGTTGAGCGGGGTGTACTCCGAGCCGTTGTCCCGGTCGATGAGCACCGAATGCCGCTGGGTGAAGGTGCCGCGTCGGGAGTCCTGACCGGACAGGCGCACGGTACGTCCCTCGACCACCAGCGACCCGAAGGCCAGCAACTCGGCGAAGGCCCAGTCGACGCCACCCTCGGTGGACATCTCGTGACGGCGCTTGAGCACCGGCTTCACCCGCGGATGCGGGGTGAAGCCCTCGGGGGTGTTGAAGAACGCGTTGCCGATGTCGGCGAGCACGTCCTTGTCGACCGCGGTCACCAGCTTCTGCGGCAGCGGCTGATCGGCCTCGACGGACTCGCTGGGCTCCGGGGTGAACTTCTCGAGTTCCTTGACCTCGTTGAAGACCCGTTCGAGCTGCCCCTGGTAGTCGCGTAGAGCGTCCTCGGCCTCCTTGGTGGAGATGTCCCCGCGGCCGATGAGGGCTTCGGTGTAGGACTTGCGGACACCGCGCTTGGTGTCGATCACGTCGTACATCGCCGGCTGGGTCATCGACGGGTCGTCGCCCTCGTTGTGACCGCGGCGGCGGAAGCAGACGAGGTCGATGACGACGTCCTTGCGGAAGGCCTCGCGGTAGTCGACGGCCAGCTTGGCCGCCCACACACATGCCTCCGGGTCGTCGCCGTTGACGTGGAAGATCGGCGCGCCGATCATCTTCGCGACGTCGGTGCAGTACTCGGTCGAACGGGAATGCTCCGGTGCGGTGGTGAAGCCGACCTGGTTGTTGACCACGATGTGCACGGTGCCGCCGGTGCGGTAGCCGGGCAACATGGCCAGGTTCAGGGTCTCGGGCACCACGCCCTGCCCGGCAAAGGCGGCGTCGCCGTGCAGCATCAGCGGGAGGATGGAGAACTGCTGCTCCTCATCGAGGAGGTCCTGCTTGGCGCGGACGAGGCCTTCGAGGACCGGGTCGACGGCCTCGAGGTGGCTCGGGTTGGCGGTCAGCGAGACGTTGATCTCGTTGTCGCCGAACATCTGGTAGTACTTGCCCTCGGCGCCGAGGTGGTACTTCACGTCGCCGGAACCGTGCGCCTGCGATGGATTCAGGTTGCCCTCGAACTCGGTGAAGATCTTCGAGTACGGCTTGCCGACGATGTTGGCGAGCACGTTGAGGCGCCCGCGGTGCGGCATGCCGATGACGACCTCGCCGAGGCCGTGTTCGGCGCTCTGGTCGATGACGCCGTCCATCATCGGGATCACCGACTCGGCGCCCTCGAGCGAGAAGCGCTTCTGACCGACGTACTTGGTCTGCAGGAAGGTCTCGAAGGCCTCGGCGGCGTTGAGCTTGCTCAGGATGTACTTCTGCTCGGCGACCGGCGGCTTGACGTGCTTGATCTCGACACGTTCCTGCACCCACTTCTGCTGCTCGGGTTCGAGGATGTGGGTGTACTCCACGCCGACGTGACGGCAGTAGGCGTCGCGCAGGATCGACAGCACATCGCGCAGCTTCATCTTGTCCTGGCCGTGGAAGCCGCCGACGTTGAAGCTGCGGTCGAGATCCCACAGGGTCAGCCCGTAGGTCAGGATGTCGAGGTCGGGATGGCTGGCGCGCGCATCGCTGTCCATCATCAGCGGATCGATGTCGGCCATCAGGTGACCGCGGTTGCGGTAGGCGGCGATCAGCTCGAGGACACGGGTGTTCTTGTCGACGAGTCCGGCGGGGATGTCGCGACGCCAGCGGACCGGCTCGTACGGAATATGGAACGCGGTGAAGATCTCGTCGTAGAACGCGTCGTCGAGCAGCAGCTCATGCACCTTGCGCAGGAAGTCGCCGGACTCGGCGCCCTGAATGATGCGGTGATCATAGGTCGAGGTCAGCGTCATCAGCTTGCCGACGCCGAGCTCGGCGATCTGCTCGTCGCTGGCGCCCTGGAATTCGGCCGGGTACTCCATCGCGCCGGCACCGATGATGGCGCCCTGGCCCTTCATCAGGCGCGGCACCGAATGCACGGTACCGATGGTGCCGGGGTTGGTGAGCGACATGGTCACCCCGGCGAAGTCCTCCGCGCCGAGCTTGCCGTCGCGAGCACGTCGCACGATGTCCTGGTACGCGCTGTAGAACTCCGCGAAGCCCATCGTCTCGCACTTCTTGATGGCGGCGACGACGAGTGTGCGGTTGCCGTCCTTGCCGACGAGGTCGATCGCGAGCCCGAGGTTCGTGTGGGCGGGGGTGACGACGTTGGGCTTGCCGTCGACCTCGGCGAAGTGTCGGTTCATGTTCGGGAACGACTTGATCGCCTGGACGAGGGCGTAGCCGAGAATGTGGGTGAAGCTGATCTTGCCGCCGCGGGTCCGGGCGAGGTGATTGTTGACGACGATACGGTTGTCGATCATCAGCTTCGCGGGGACGGCGCGCACGCTGGTGGCAGTCGGGATCTGCAGCGACGCCGACATGTTCTTGGCGATGGCGGCGGCCGGACCGCGCAACACCTTGGTCTCGTCCTCGGATGTCGACGCGGCGGACGCCGGGGACTTGGCGGTCGGCTTGTTCTGGGAACGCGCGGAACCGTCGCGGCTGGCGACGCTCTGACCGGAGGCGGCCTTGGTGGCGGTGGACTCACGGGCGGGGGTCTTGCGCGGCGGGGTCGCGCGCGGGGCCGGCCCCTGATCCAGGGTGACCGGTTGCTTCTTGGTGGCGCTCGCCGGCGTCGCGCTCGCGGCCGCCTTGGCCGATGCGGTGGACGAGGTGGATGCCGACGACGCGGTGGGCTTACTCGGCGCAGCGGGGCGAGCAGCGGCCGGCGCGCTCGAGCCCTTGGCCGCAGGTGCCGACTCGGCGCCGTTGGTGCTGCTGCCGTTTCCGGACGGGGTGTAGTTCTTCAGAAGGTCGTGCCAACTCGGATCCACCGAGTTCGGGTCCTTCTGATACTGCCGGTACATTTCCTCGACCAGCCATGTGTTCTGCCCGAAGTCGGATTCGGATATCGAACTGCTCACAGCGGATTCTCGCCTCAATTCCCTCTGGTGTCGGGTCGCCGTCTCACCACGTGCGTCTCTCGTGGAGCCACGTCGTGAACCACCTGCAGATGGTACGCGCTTGCGCTCTTCGGCGACGAAGGCAGCCCGCGCCCGATCACCCCGGCGAGGTGCGGTGGCCACCACCGCCGCCGGAGCCGTCACCCTCCGGCGCCGTTGACGGGTCCCGTGCGCTTCGACAGCCGCGCGTACCTGCGACAACTCAGCGCATGAGTTGCCTTGCAGGCGACGTACCGTCCACGTCGGGATCGACACCGGCATCCCAGAACGTGCGATACCTCCCGCCCAACGCGAGGAGTTGCTCGTGTGTTCCCGCCTCGACGATCCGGCCCGCGTCGACCACGGCGATCCGGTCCGCGCGCGCCGCAGTCGCGAGCCGGTGGGCCACGATCACCGATGTTCGTCGATGGGTGAGGGCATCGCCGGCGGCGAGCACCGTCGCCTCGGTGGCCTGGTCGAGGGTTGCCGTCGCCTCGTCGAGCAGCAGCAGGTCGGGGGAGACGAGCTCGGCGCGCGCGAGGGCGATCAGTTGGCGCTGGCCCGACGACAGGCCCTGACCGCGTTCACCGATGGGGTGATTCATGCCGCCGGACAGGCCCGCGATCATCTCGGCGGCGCCGACGGCCCGCGCGGCGGTGGTGATGTCGGAGCGGTCCGCGTCGGGCCGGCCGTAGGCGATGTTGTCGGCGACGGTGCCGGTGAACAGGTGGGGTTCCTGGGGGACGATCCCGATATGGCTGCGATAGCCGCGCACGGTGAAATCCCGGATGTCGGTGCCGTCCATCCGCACGGCACCGGATGTCGGGTCGTAGAAGCGGGCGAGCAGTTTGACGATGGTCGACTTGCCCGCCCCGGTGCGGCCCACCAGCGCCAGCGACGTCCCGGGCGGGATGTGCAGATCGACATCGCCCAGTGCCTCGGTGGGTGCCTGCGCGTACCGGAAGCCGACGGCGTCGAGGCGTGCATCGCCGTCGAATCCGGCCGGCCCGGGATCGTGGGCGTCGGGGCGCTCGGCGACGGTCGTCGGCGTGCGCAGCAGATCGGCGATGCGTCGCAGGCCCACCGCGGCCTGCTGATAGCCGTCGAACACCTGCGACAGTTGCTGCACCGGACCGAACAGCAACGAGAGATAGAGGATGAAGGCGATCAGCGTGCCGGCCGACAGCGTGCCGCCGGAGATCTGGTGGGCCCCGACCGCGATCGCCGCGGCGGTGGCGAGGTCGCTGATCAGGGTGATGAACGGGAAGTACACCGAGATGGCGCGCTGTGAGGTCATCCGAGCCGAAAACCATTGCGCGGCAAGCCCGGCGAAGCGCCGCGCGGCGACGTCGGTGTTCCGGTACGAGCGGGTGGTCTTGATGCCGGCGATGTTCTCCTGGAAGTCGGCGTTGACCGCGCTGACGAGTTCGCGCGACCGCGTGTAGGCGCGGGCGGCGATCCGGCGGAAGATGACCGTCGCCACGATCAGGACCGGGATGGCGGGCAGGATCAGCGCGCCGAGCTGCAGATCGGTCAGCAGGAGCGCCGCGCTGACCCCGAGCAGGGTCAGGACCGCGACGATGGCCGTGGACAGGCCCGTCTGCAGGAAGGTCGAGAGCGCATCGACGTCGGTGGTCATCCGCGTCATGATGCGGCCGGACAGTTCCCGTTCGTAGTAGTCGAGGCCGAGGCGCTGCAGATGTGCGTAGCTGCGCACCCGCAGACCGAAGAGCACCCGCTCGCCCGCGCGGGTCGAGTACAGGGTCATCGCGGCCGAGGCGACCCATCCCACCGCGACCGTCGCCACACCGATCCCGGTGGCGACGAGCAGGGTCCGTTCATCGGTGCGGGTGGCGGCATCGATCACCGCGCGGGCCAGCGACGGGAAGATCAGCCCGGTGAGCGTGTCCACGGCGATCGCGGCGATCGCGATGGCCATCAGCCAGCGCACCGGCCTGACGATCTGCCACAGGGAGAATTCCCGATTCTCGGCGCGCGTCGCGGCGACGTCGACGTGCGGGTCCTCGTCGGCCGGTGGGAGTGCCGCGACGGCGTCGAGCAAGGCGGGAGTGGCCGGCATCGAACCCAGTGCCCCGGCGATGCCACCGCCGCGTCCGCCCCGGCCACCGACGCCGCCGGGCGGGCCGGCCGGATCGGGCGTCCCGGGCCGGAGTCGTTCCCGTACGACGGGCGCGTCCGTGGGCCACAGTCGTGCGTCGAGGGTGTCGTCGTTGGTGGGTTGTGGCGCAATACGTTGTGGTGCAACGTGTTTCGATGTCCCCGGAGCGGGGTGTGCGGGTGACGCCACCGGCGACATGAGCGCCCGGAACATCTCGCTGCGGGCGTCGAGTTCGGCCACGGTGCCGACATCGACGATGCGACCGCCGTCGAGCACGGCTACCCGATCGGCGAGCATCAGGGTGGACCGGCGGTGCGCGAGGACCAGCATGGTCGGGCTCTGCGTGCGCAGCCGGTGCAGAATACCCGCCTCGGTGGACGCGTCGACCGCCGACGTGGCGTCGTCGAGGACGAGGATCCGGGGACGTGCGTAGAGGGCGCGGGCCAGCGCCACGCGTTGACGCTGGCCGCCGGACAGCGTCAGTCCCCGCTCGCCGACGACGGTGTCGAAGCCGTCCGGGAGGGCCTCGATGAACTCGAGGGCGTCGGCGGCGCGTGCGGCCTCGACGAGGCGTGGGTCGGGGTGCGCACCCACCGGGTGACGTTCGCCGAGTGTGATGTTGGTGGCGATGGTGTCGGAGTAGAGGAAAGGTTCGTCGAAGACCACGGCCACCCCCGCATGCAGCGAATCGCTCGACAGGTCGCCGATCGGGGTGCGGACCTGCCCGCCGGGCCCCGACAGCGCATCGATCGATCCGCGGTCGGGGCGCACATGGCGGCTCACCAGGTCGGCGAGGGTGGACTTGCCCGAGCCTGGTGGCCCCACGACGGCGACGCATTCACCGGGGCCGATCCGCAGGTCGATGCCGTCGAGCACCCGCTCCCCGTCATAGGAGAAATCGACTCCACGCAACTCCAGGCCCAGCGGGCCGTCGGGGAGCGTCTCGGTGTTGGCCTCGTCCGGGTCGGTGGGCGCGTCGATCACGTCGTAGACCCGCTCCACCGCCGCACGGGCCAGCTGCCCGCTGACCACCAGGTTGGTCAGCAGCCGCGCCAATGCGGTCATCGACGCGACATAGGTGGCGAATGCGAGGAAGGTGCCCGGGGTGATGTCGCCGTCCAAGGTCAGATATCCGCCGACGGCGATGACCGCGACCATGCCGAGCTGCGGGATGGCCGCCATCGTAGGGGTGAAGTGCGCGTTGATCTTTCCCGCCCGCAACCGCTTGCCGTAGAGGTCACGGCCGAGGGTGACGAGTTCGTCGACGGCGCGGGTTTCCTGGCCGAATCCCTTGACGACGCGCACGCCGGTGACGGTCTCCTCGACGTGCTGGGCGACGTCGGCGGCGGCCTGCTGCGCCGACCAGGTCGCGGCGAAGAGCCGGCGCCGGGTGGTGACGACGACGATCGCGACGAGCGGGACGATGGCCAACGCGATCAGCGTGAGCAGTGGCGAGAGGTAGAACATGATGACCAGCGCCAGGACCACCTGGACGGCGGCACCCACCGACAACGGCACCATCGCCAGCAGGCCCTGCACGATCTGCAGATCCGAGATCGACCGGGAGACCACCTGACCGGTGCGGATGTGGGCCTGGGTGGCACCGTCGAGGTGTAATAGGGTGTCCAGCAGGCGTAGTCGCAGGGTGTTCTGGACGGTGATCGAGAGACGGCCGGCGGTCAGCCGTCGGCCCATCTGGCAGAGGTAGCGCACCACGGCCAGCGCCAGCAGCAACCCGACGATGAGCGGCACCGTGAGCGACTCCAGGCCACGCCCGGAGCCGGCGCCGGTCGCCAGATCCAGGGCCGCCTTGGACAGCAGCGGCACGACGAGATCGACGGCGACGGCGATGAAGGTCACCGACAACGTGATGGCCACGAGTCGACGATGCTCGAGGCACTCGGCGGTCAGGCGGCGCAGCCAGCCGGCATGGGCGCGCGGCGATCCGGTGGCGGGTCCGGGATCGTGCGAGGGGGCGGTCTCGGTGGTGGTGCCGAGCGTCACTTCTCGCCGGCCGGAAGCCACGGGTTGATGATCACGGCACCGTCGACGGTGGTGGAGTCGATGGTCCAGTGCGCCGGCGGCGGACCGAACGCCTCGCGTGAACTCGCGATCACCCGCTTGCCGAGGGCACGGTTGCCCGCGCCGCCGATGACGGCGCCGATCCCGGCGGGCAGCATGCGACCGACGATGAGCGGCGCGCGTTTGAGTGCGTACTTCTTGGCCACCCGGTTGACCAGCGTCTTGTTGAGTTTGGCGAATGCGCCGTTGGGTGCCGACGCGCGACCGAGGCGCCGCAGCGCGCCGCCCTGGGTGCCGACCACCCGGCCGAGCCGGGCGAGACCTTCCTCGCCGAGGGCGACGGTGAGCACCAACGTCTTTCGCCGTTCGGTCTCGTGGATGCCGATCCCGTGGACCTCGGCGATCGCGAGCGCGAGCAGGGCCGAGGCTTCGAGGAACCACGCCGTCTCACCGGTCACCGCCCCGAGCGCTGTCACGGTGCCGACGCCGGGAATCGCGGCGGTGGCGCCCACCGCGCTGCCCGAGGAGGTCACCGCGTTGAGGTAGCGCTTCTCCAGCCGCGTGATGATCTGCGCGGGGGAGTCATTCGGGTACTTCTCCCGCAGACCGAGGACATACTTCGCCACCGCGGGGGCCTGCAGTCGCTGTGCCTTGTCGATCAGGTTGCCGGTGACTTGGGCGGTACGTCCGGCCGCCGGTCGCGTGGGTTTCGGTGCGGCAGCCTCGGGCCGCTTCTTGCCGATCATGCGACGGGCACCCAGTGCTCGGCGGGAACCACCTCGGCCGGGCGCGGTGGTGGTGGCGGGGTGCCGTCGCCGAAGGGGCGTCCGCCGAGTTCCTCGCGGTGATGTGGGGTCAGCCAGTTGCGCAGGTCGGGTCCCGCCGGCACGATGCCGGTCGGGTTGATGTCGCGGTGCACGAGGTAATAGTGCTGCTTGATCTGGGTGAAGTCGGTGGTGTCACCGAATCCGGGGGTTTGGAACAGGTCCCGCGCGTAGGCCCACAGCACCGGCATCTCCGCGAGTTTGGTGCGGTTGCATTTGAAGTGGCCGTGATAGACCGCATCGAAGCGGGCGAGTGTGGTGAACAGCCGCACGTCGGCCTCGGTGATGGTGTCGCCGACGAGGTACCGCTGTGTGGACAACCGCTCGGAGAGTTCGTCGAGTTTGGTGAACAACCGGTCGTAGGCCTTGTCGTAGGACTCCTGGCTGCCGGCGAAGCCGCAGCGGTAGACGCCGTTGTTGACCTCGGTGTAGACGCCCTTGTTGACCGTGTCGATCTCGTCGCGGAGGTGCTCGGGATAGAGCTGCGGGGCGCCGTCACGATGGAAGTCGGTCCATTCCAGCTCGAAGTCGATGGTGATCTGCGGGAAGTCGTTGGTGACGACCTCGCCGGTCGGGATGTCGACGACCGCGGGGACGGTGATGCCCTTCGGGTAGCCGGGGAAACGCTTCTCGTAGGCGTCTTTCAGACGGGGGATGCCCAACACCGGGTCGATGCCGCCGGGATCGAGGTCGAAGGTCCACGAGTCGGCGTCGTGGGTGGGCCCGCACAGGCCGAGTGAGATCGCGTCCTCGAGGCCGAGGAGCCGTCGCACGATCAGCGTGCGGTTGGCCCACGGGCAGGCGCGGGCGGCGACGAGCCGGTAGCGCCCGGGTTCGACGGGGTAGCCGTCGCGTCCGTCGCGGGTGATGCGGGTTTCGATGTACTTGGTGTCGCGGACGAATTCCTGACCGCCGGTGACATACGTTCCCTGCTTGCTGCTTACCGAGGTGGTGTCGGTGTTCATGGCACCACAGTAGTGAACCGTTCGGGGTCTTGGTTCTGATCACTCCGGAATGTATATTCCAACTGGAATAATTGGTTCGGGTGAAGGGTCGGTTCGTGACGGGACGTCAGCAGGGCAGCGCAACGCCACCGACGCTGTCGTCCATGGCGGTCCTTGCTCTCGGTCTGCTGGCCGAGAAGCCGATGCACCCGTACGAGATGGTGCAGACCACGATCTGTCGTCGCGAGGACCGGCTGGTGAAGTTCCGTCCCGGGACCCTCTACCACGCGGTCGACCGGCTGGCCGCCGACGAGCTGATCGCTGTGCACGAGGTGCGACGGGAGGGCAACCGGCCGGAGCGGACGGTGTATGCGATCACCGATGCCGGACGGGCCGCACTCGAGGCCAACCTGGAAGAGATCCTGGGGCGTCATCCCGACGAGTACCCCGAGCTCTACCTGGCGCTCGCCGAGGCGCACGGACTCCCGCGACGCCGCGTCATCGAGCTGTTGACCACCCGGCTGGAGGCGATGCGCGCCGATCTCCTCGACATCACCACGGCGACCGATGAGGCCCACGCCAAGGGCACCCCCGAGATGTTCTTCCTCGATGCGGGCTGCCGCATCGCCACGATGCGAGCCCAGATCGATTGGCTCGCAGAGCTTCTCGACCGGCTGCGGGACGGCCGGGTCGATTGGCTCGACGACCCCGGATTCACCTATCCGGCTGCGGCGCCGAGTGCGCCGTCCACCGCAGCAAAGTCCACCGCAGCAAAGTCCACCGCAGCAAAGTCCACCGCAGCGAAGTCCACCACAGAGAAAGAGTCCACCCGATGAGTACACCCACGACCCCGACGGCGGTGACCACCCGACCGTGGCTCGCCTTGATGGCGTTGTGCGTCGGCTTCTTCATGATCCTCGTGGACATGACGATCGTCGCCGTCGCGCAACCGCAGATCCAGGTCGCCCTCGACACCGACGTCAACGGGATCGTCTGGGTCACCAGCGCCTACCTGCTCACTTATGCCGTGCCACTGCTGGTCACCGGACGTCTCGGCGACAAGTTCGGCCCCAAACTCGTCTATCAGGCGGGTCTGGTGGTCTTCACCATCGCGAGTGTCTGGTGTGGTTTCGCCGGTTCGATCGGTGAGCTGATCGCGGCGCGGGCCTTGCAGGGTATCGGCGCCGCGCTCATCACCCCGCAGACGATGGCCCTGATCACCCGGATCTTCCCGCCGGAGAAGCGCGGCGCGGCGATGGGCGTCTGGGGCACCGTCGCCGGTGTGGCCACGTTGGTCGGACCGCTGCTCGGTGGCATCCTGACCGACAGTCTCGGGTGGGAGTGGATCTTCTTCGTCAATCTGCCGGTCGGTATCGCGGGCCTGATCCTCGCTGCCACGCTGGTTCCGTCGGTGGAGACCCACGATCACAGCTTCGACTGGATCGGCGTGGTGCTCTCCGGAGTCGGCTTGTCCGCCTTGGTCTTCGGTATCCAGGACGGCGAGAAGTACGAGTGGGCGGGGTGGATCTGGGCGTTGATCGTCGGCGGACTGGTCATGCTCGCACTCTTCATCTACTGGCAGTCGCGCATCAAGACCGAACCGCTGGTGCCGCTGTCGCTGTTCACCGACCGCAACTTCTCGCTGTCCAACATCGGCATCGCCTCGATGGGTTTCGCGATCTCCGGGTTGATGATCCCGATGATGTTCTTCCTGCAGCTCGTCGGGGGGATGTCGCCGACACGGGCGGCGGTGATGATGGTGCCGATGGCCGTGCTCACCGGAATCCTGGCGCCCATCGTCGGGCGGATTCTGGATCGGGTGCATCCCAGCGTCATCATCTCCTCGGCGCTGCTGTTGCAGGCCGTCGCCGTCGGTTGGGCGGGCATGATCGCCCGCCCGGCCACCCCGGTGTGGGAGTTGGTGATCCCGCTGGCGCTGATGGGTATCGCCTCGGCCGGAATCTGGGCGCCGCTGGCCGCCACCGCGACCCGTAACCTCCCGTGGCAGCAGGCCGGTGCCGGTGCCGGGGTGTACAACACCACCCGGATGATCGGTTCGGTCATCGGATCGGCCGCCGTCGGCGCGATCATGCAGACCCGGTTGGCAGCGGAACTGCCCGGCGTGGACACCAGCGAGCATTCCAATGCGGTCTCCCAGCTCCCGGCGATGATCCGTGAGCCGTTCGCCACCGCGATGGGGCAATCGCTCTACCTGCCCGCCGGGGTGTTGCTGATCGGTGTGATCGCGACCCTGTTCCTCAAGCGTCCCGGCCATCAGGCCGTCGGCGCGACGCAGCGGGCGGCCGTCGCCAAGGGCGAGGTGGAGAGCGCCGGCGCGGCCTGAATCCGCAGGTGAAGCGCGGAATCGGCGGGGCGCGGAGGCGCGGCGGTGACGCCACGCACCCGCGCCCTCCCCGTTTCTGTCGGTCGGCGATCGTACGGTGTTGGACATGCGAATCCTCCACACCTCCGACTGGCATCTCGGCCGTACCTTCCACGGCGTCGAGTTGCTCGCCGACCAGCGCCGCGCGCTGGCCGATCTCGCCGCCGTCGTGGCCGACGAGTCAGTGGACGTGGTGGTGGTCGCCGGTGACGTGTACGACCGGTCGGTGCCCTCGGCAGACGCGGTGGCCGTCTATGACGAAGGGCTGGGGCTGATCTCGGCGGCCGGCGCGCAGATCGTGGTGACCTCGGGCAACCACGATTCGCCCACCCGCCTCGGCGCGGGGTCGTCGTTCGCCGCCGCCGGCGGGTTGCACCTGCGGACCACCATCGCCGCGATCACCGACCCGGTGATCATCGGCGACGCGCACGGCCCGGTGGCCTTCTACGGCATCCCGTACCTCGAACCCGACACCGCGCGAACCGAACTCGGTGTCGGCGACGTCCGCTCCCATCAGCAGGTACTCGACGCGGCGATGGGCCGCATCCGCGCAGACGTCGCCGATCGGGATGGGGTGCGCTCGGTGGTCGCCGCACACGCCTTCGTCGTCGGTGGCGCCGCGACCGGGTCGGAACGGTCGATCAGCGTCGGTGGGGTGGAAACGGTTGCCGTGCAGACCTTCTCCGGGGTCGACTACGTCGCACTCGGACACCTGCATTCGCCGCAGACGTTGACTCCGGGGGTCCGCTACAGCGGCTCGCCGTTGGCGTACTCGTTCGGTGAACGCACCCACCGCAAGTCGGTGTGGATCGTCGACCTCGACGCCGATGGCCTCACCGAGGTGCGTGCCCACGAGCTCCCGATCGTCCGCGGATTGAGTTCGGTGCGTGGCACTCTCGACGACCTGCTGGCCGACGGGTCGTTGGCCGACTCGGAGGGTCATTACGTGGAGGCCACCCTGACCGACGCACTGCGCCCGGTCGACGCCATGCGCCGGCTGCGGGAGCGTTTCCCCTACGCGGTGCACGTGAGCTGGGACCGGCCACACAGTGGCGGCGGCGTCGATTACCGGTCGCGGGTGCACGGACGCTCCGATGCCGACATCGTCACCTCCTTCGTCACCGACGTGCGGGATGCGCCGAGCGCGGGTGAACGCAGGATCATCGAGCGTGCGCTCAGAGCCGTTGTCGGCGAACCGGAATCGGAGATCGCCGGCGACGGTGAGTGGGCATTGTTCGCGCTACCCGAGGTGGCGGAGTCGGCATGAGAATCCATCACCTGCGGATGCGGGCGTTCGGTCCGTTCGCCGACGAGACGGTCATCGACGTCGACGCACTCGCGGCCGACGGGCTGTTCCTGCTGCACGGCCAGACCGGTGCCGGTAAGTCCACCATTCTCGACGCGGTGGCCTTCGCGCTCTTCGGTAGGGTGCCGGGGGCGCGCAACGATGCCAAGCGGCTGCACTCCGATCACGCCGCGCCCGATGTGGTCCCGGAGGTCGAACTCGAGGCGACCATCGGTGGGCGGCGCCTGCGGATCATCCGCTCACCGGAGTTCCATCGACCGAAGAAGACCGGCGAGGGCACCCGCAAGATCAACGCCCGGGCGTCGCTGGTCTGGGTGGATGGCTCCGGTCCCGCCTTGACCCGCATCCCCGACATCGGTGATGCGGTGATCGGGGTGCTGGGTATGAGTGCCGAGCAGTTCTTCCAGGTGGTGCTGCTGCCGCAGGGTGATTTCGCCCGGTTCCTGCGCGCCAACCCGGATGAACGGGAGACGTTGCTGGAGCGCGTCTTCGACACGGCGCGCTTCGGTGACCTCGAGGAGTGGCTGCGTGAGCGGGCGCGGGAGAGCGAGGCCGATCTCGGCGAGCGCACCGCGGCGCTGGACCGGCTGGCCGGGCAGATCGTCGCGGTCGGCGGCGGTGACGCCCCGGCCGAACCCGATGACGAGTGGGCGCAGGCATGCCTTGAGGCTGCCGCGCAGGACGATTCGCGGTCCGCCACGGTGCTGACCGCGGCGCAGGCGGCCGCCGATCAGGCGCGTGCGGCGTACGACGCCGGTGTCCGCATCGCCGACCTGCGGCGCCGCGGCGGCGAGGCGCGGTCCCAACTCGGGCAACTGGACCGGGGTGAGGCCGAATTCTCCGCTGCCAACACCGCATTGGCCGCCGCGCGCCGCGCCGCGCCGCTGGGTCCGATCGCCGATGATCTCGATCGTGCGATCACCCGACGGCGCCAGGCTGATCGGGGAGTCGACCGCGCCGCCGGCCGCTTCGTCGAACTGGACGAGGCCGCCGCGTGGTGTGCCGGGCGTGAGGCGAACTCGATCGACCCCGACGCCCTCGAAGAAGCCACCGGCCGGTGGACCGCGGAATCGGGACGCTGGCAACCGCTGGCGCGCCGAATCGGGGAGCGGCCTGGCCTGATCGCCGACATCGACGCCGTGGACACGCGGATCACACAGTGCGGCAAGCGAATGGGAGAACTGTCGGAGCTGTTGGAGCACGCCCCGGAGCGGCGTCGTCGGGCCGCGAACTCGCTGACCGCCGCCACCGCGGTGCGGGTGCAGGTGCCCGGCTTGCGTACCGAGCACGAACGCCTGACGAAACTGGTCGTGGCGTGGGAGGAACGCGAGAAGCAGCGCGCGTCCGCCCGGACGGCCGAGCGGACACTCCTCGACGCGCGGGAGAAACAGGTGAGCGCGGCCGAGCACCTCGTCGACCTGCGTCGGCGTCGGCTCGACGGGATGGCGGCCGAACTCGCTGCCCAACTTGTCGACGGACAACCCTGCACGGTGTGTGGATCCGCCGATCATCCCGAACCGACGGTGGCCATCGACGGCACGTCGGTCTCGGACGCCGATGAGGCGGACGCACGTGCCGCCGAACAGGATGCGGCCACGCATCGGGACGCCGCGCAGGTGCGTCATGCGGCGATCGCGCAACGGCTCGCCGTCCTCGACGACACCCTCGGTGAGATGTCGCGGGGTCAGATCGACGACGACCTCGCCCGCAGCGTCGCCGCACTCGCCGATGCCGATCGTTCCCTCGCGCGCATTCCCGAGTTGGAGCATGCCCTCGATGCGATCGAGGCCGAGACCGACGCGTGGCGGCGGGAACTGGGGGAGTGCGAGTCGACCCGCTCAGCCGACCGGCAGAAGGCGACGTCGCTGCGTGAGACCCTGACGGCGTTGGACGCCGAGGTTCTCGAGGCCACGGGTGGGCGCGGTGGGATCACCGAACGATTGGCCGAACTGGATGAGCTGATCCGCCGGGCCACCTCGCTGCGCGATGCGCGACGCGTCGGCATCGACGCCGCGGGCCGCCACGACGACATCGCCCAACGACTGGGGGAGCGCTGCGTCGCAGCAGGATTCGAGGACGCCGCGGCCATGCGTGCCGCACTCGCGACCGACGATCAGATCACCCAGTGGGAGATGCTTCTGACACGCGCGGCCGCACTGCGGGCCGCCGCGGAGGCCACCCTCGCCGAACCCGATGTCGCCGCCGCGCTCACCGCCGATTCGGTCGACGTCGACGCCCTCAGCGCGGATCTGCGGGTGGCGGAGGAGGTCCGGGAAGCCGCCGCGCGGGAACATGCCGTCGCCACCCGACGCCACACGATTCTGAAAGAGTATGTGGCACAGTTCTGGTCGGCCGCCGATGGTCTCGCGCCGTTGCGTGAACGCCACGAGGAGTTGCGCGGCCTGGCCGAACTCGTCGCCGGTCGCGGACAGAACTCGCGCCGGATGGCGTTGCGCTCGTATGTGCTGGCCGCCCGGCTGGAAGAGGTGCTTGTCGCGGCCTCGGCGCGGCTACGTCAGATGTCCTCGGGGCGTTACGAGTTCGCTCACAGTGATGCGGCCGGGCCGCGTGGACGCCGCGGCGGTCTGGGTATCGAGGTGCGCGACGAGTACACCGGCGCAGTCCGGGCGACGACGACGCTGTCCGGCGGTGAGACCTTCTTCGCCTCCCTTGCGCTGGCCCTCGGTCTCGCCGACGTGGTCTCTGCCGAGGCCGGCGGTCGCGTACTGGACACCCTGTTCATTGACGAGGGATTCGGCACCCTCGATCCCGAGGCCCTCGACCTTGTCATGGGCGTGCTCGACGAGTTGCGTTCGGGCGGACGCGTCGTCGGGGTGGTGTCCCACGTCGAGGAACTGCGGGCCCGTATCCCGGTCCAGCTGCACGTGATCCGCGGGGAGAACGGGTCGCGTGTGCGAATGGAGGGTATGGCGGTGCCTGCGGTGGGTGGGTGACCGGCCGGTCGTCAGTCCGACGTCGTGTGGTGACCACCAACCGGTAGGCCGGCCAACAGCCACTCCAGGAAGATCTCGTAAGACGGTGCCGGGGAGCCGAATTCGAGGTCACGTTCCAGCGCGCCGAGCCAGCCCACGATGCCGACGGCAAAGATGTAGGCGCTGTGCTGCGCCGACTCGGGTTCGGCGCCGGCCGCCCGGAACCCGGCGATGATGGCCTCCCTCAGATCATTCATGACCTCGGGCCGATGGTCGTGGGGGCCCGCGGTGCGGGAGGCGAAACCGGGTACGGCCAGGAACTCGTCGTGCATTGCCACGGCGATACCGCGCAGCCACGGTTCCCACGTGTCGGCGGTGGGGGAGTCGGTGGGTAGCACCCGTTCGATCACGGTGCGGCTGATCAGCGCGATCAACTCGTCGGTTCCGCCGACCCACCGATAGAGCGCGGAGTGGCTCACGCCCAGTGCCTGAGCCAGGGTTCGCAGCGACATGGTGCGGATGTCGTGGCGCATCGCCTCGGCCACGATCATCTCCTGGCTGAGCTGAGGCGGCCGTCCCCGGGGGCCCGGGCCGGCCGACGATGGGGTGCGAGGTGCGGTTCTCACTCACCCAGGCTAGGCCATGGTGCGTGATCCCCCGACCGCTCGGTGCGGGCCCCGGCACCTCGGCCCACATTTAGTGACCGGTGGTCACTAAATGTGTTAGCGTCGCCTCATGTGCCCTGCCGCCTGCTCGCCCGCCGAGATGTCGCGCTACCGCCGCGGCTACTGGTCCGTGGCGTTCACCTTCTGTGTGGTGATCGCGTTCTCCACCGCGCCGAGTCCCCTCTACCGGACCTACGGCGAGCGCGACGGACTCTCCCCGCTGGCGATCACCCTGATCTACGCGGTGTATGCGGTGGGGGTGATCACGGCCCTCTACCTCGTCGGACATCTGTCGGATACGTTGGGGCGCAGGTGGTTTCTGCTGTCATCGGTCCTCCTGGCGATTCTCGGCGTGGTGTTCATGGTGTTTCCGCAGGCTCCGGGCCTCTATTGCGCACGAGTGCTCAGCGGACTGGCGGTGGGGTTGACCGCTGCGGCCGGAACGGCCTACATCACCGAATTGCATGCCGCACATCGCCCCGCGCATCTCCGGCACCGCGCGCAACTCCTGGCCGCCACCGCGAACGTGATCGGACTCGGCGCCGGTGCGTTCGTCGCCCGCGACGGTGATGACGTCACCGCTCGTGGCGCCCTACGCGGTGTTCCTCGTGCTGTTGTCCGCGGCGGCACTGATGGTCGCGGTGGCGCCGGAAACCACTCGGCGCAGCCCGTTCCGGCTCCGGGACTACCGGCTGCGCATGCTTGCGGCTCCACGCCGGGGTCGCCGGCGCTTCGTCGGTGCACTGGTGGGGGTCGTCCTGGCCTTCAGCTCGCTGGGGATGTTCGTCGGACTGTCCGGTACCGTCCTGTCGCAGACCCTGCATCGCCCATCGCCCCTGCTCGCCGGCTTCGCGCTGCTGGTGGTCTTCGGAAGCGGCGCGATCACGATGATCGCCACCACCTCGTGGTCCACCCGACAAACGACGTTCACCGGTGCGGCTCTGGTCCCTGCCGGGCTGATCGTCGTGCTCGTCGACGTACTGGCGCCGCAAGCCGGACCGGTGGTGTTCTTCGTCGGGGCGGCAGTGGTCGGCGCCGGTGGGTGTCTGCTGTTTCGTGCGTCGTTCTCGGCGGTGTTGTCGGTGGCCGAGCCGGATCGGTTGGGCGAGACACTGGCGGTCTTCTACCTCACGGGCTATGCGGGACTGTCGGTTCCGGTCATCGGACTCGGACTTGCGCTGCAGCACTGCACCATTGCGGACACACTCCTGGTATTCAGTGTCGCGATCACCGTCGGTCTGATCGCCACTGCCGGCGTGATCGCCGGTCCCCTCGTCGAAAGGACGGCAGATGCCCTATAGCAAAAGTTCTGTCGTGCAGCTGGTTACAGGTCGCAGGATGCTCCGATGGCGAGCCGCGATCGTCGTCGCGGTGTTCGCTGCGCTGATCGGGGCCTGCGCCGCGCCGTCGCAATCGGCAGACTCGAGTAAGGCGCGCCCACGCGTGGTGAGCTCCGCATACGGGCCCGTCACGATCACCGGATCGATCCATCGAGTGGTCGCGCTGTCGGCCGACTGGCTCGGCACCATGCTCGCCGTCGGTGCCCCCGTGGTGGGCTACCGGACCGACGGACCTGCGTCGACGATGGCCGCGGCGCCGTGGCTGCAGAACACGTTGCCGGACTCGGCGGTCCGGCTCACCGGTGAACTGGACATCGCCCGGATCGCCGCACTGCGACCCGATCTCATCGTCGCCCCGACCTGGTTGGTGACCCGTGCGATCAATGACCGCCTTGCCGAACTCGCCCCCATCGTGGTCGGAGACGATTCGGGTGTCGGCACCCGATCGGGTTCGTGGGAACGGGATCTCGCCACCGCCGGTACGGCGCTCGGGCGCGACGTCGGTCCAGTGCGTGACTCGCTCGACAACCAGATCCGTGCCACGGCCGCCGCGCACCCGGACGCGGCGGGCAAGTCATTCGCCATCGGCGTGGCGGGCGGCGGAGGTCAACTCGCCGTGACCAGCAGCCCGGATGCCTCGACGGCCAAATTCCTTGGGGCACTAGGACTTCATCTCGTCGACATACCCGGTGCCACCGGCCTGCGGACGGTACTCTCGGCCGAGAATGCCCGAGTCCTTGACTCCGCCTACCTGCTGATCATGGGGTCGACGACCGCGACGTCGGCAACGGTGCGCGCCTTCACCGCCGGTCGCCCGCCGACATCGCCCACCCTCGAAGCGGATCTCCCGCTGCTCAACGCCTTCAACATCCCGGACGCGTCGTCGATCCCGGTTCTCCTGCGCCACCTCGACGACGTGCTGCCGACCTGAACGTCGTCGATGCGGCCCCACGCCGGCCGAAGGCAGTCCGGCGGCAACCACACCACCGGACCCGCGACACGACGACCAGCCGGATTGGGTTCACGGTTCGGCATGGGTTACTCTGATCACCGCCCGATGAGCCCCCGTAGCTCAGGGGATAGAGCGTCTGCCTCCGGAGCAGAAGGCCGTAGGTTCGAATCCTACCGGGGGCACAGTGACATTTTTGCCGCCCTCCGGGCGGTGTGCGCCCACTGTGTGGATTGAAAGAGATTTACGCGGGCGCACACTGACATCCTTGCCGCCCTCCGGGCGGTGTGCGCCCACTGTGTGGATTGAAAGAGATTTACGCGGGCGCACACTGTCCGAACAGAGGTCTTAGGACCGAACAGAGCTCCTAGGATTTTCCCCGTCCGAAAGTGCTTCTAGGAACGAAAATCTGCACAAGATCTTCACTTGGACTTACGATGACGAAGGTGCGCCGGCCAGGACTTTGGTGACATCGCGCAGAGAATCTTCCTGACTGCGCGTGCGGCGCCGGCCCGCGGCTGCGATTCATCACGCAACTGTCGGGGATGGCTCGGTGAATTGGCGCCCCGGCTGGGTCTCGTCCAGGGGCTCACGGCCGCGCGCCGAACCCTTGATTCAGGACTAGCGTTGCATTCATGTGCCGTTGGCTCGCCTACTGTGGTTCCCCCATCCACCTCGAGGATCTGCTCACGCGACCTTCGCACTCGCTGGTTGACCAGAGCTTCGAGGCCCGGCAGCTGTACCTGCTGCCAGGGTCGCCGACGGCCACCATGTTCCGCAACCACGCGTGGCCCACCAACGGCGACGGGTTCGGCTTCGGCTGGTACGGCGACCGTAGTTTTCCGGGCCGTTTCGCGACCTGATGCCGGCTTGGAGTGATCACAACCTGCAGCGGCTGTCCGAACAGATCTCGTCCCCGATGTTCCTGGCCCACGTCCGTGCCGCTCTCGGCGGGACCATCGACCGCGTCAACTGCCATCCGTTCCAGCACGGGCGCTGGCTCTTTCAGTACAACGGAGAGATCGGGCAGTTCTCCACGCTCAAACGAGATCTGACCTTCGACGTCGCGCCCGAGCTCTACCCGCTCATCGAGGGCAACGCCGACACCGAACTGTGCTTCTATCTGGCGCTGACGTACGGGCTCGACACCGATCCGAAGGGTGCGCTCGCGAAGCTGGTGGGTCGGGTCGAGCAGGCCCGCGCCGATCACGATGTCGACGTGCCGTTCAACGCGACCATCTGTGCCTCCAACGGTACGGAGATCTATGCCGTGCGCTATTCGAGCAACCGCCAATCCCGCACGCTGTACCACTCGCAGGGTCAGATGAGACTGTCCGCGGGCGACGGCAACGGCCCTATCGAACTGCCCGCCGACGGACGGATCATCGTGTCGGAGCCACTGGAACTCGAGTATCGCGACACCCATTGGGTCGAGATCCCCGAGTGGTCGATCGTGACCGTCCGGGCCGGTGAGGACGTGGTGATCGAGGACTTCCGGCCGAGCGTCATGCCGCACGACTGACGCATCGCGTGCGCCCCTGAGATCGATTCCGGGACAACGTTTGTCGATGTCGATCGCTACCAGATCAACCGCGACCAGATCAACCGCGGCCAGGCCAATGGCGGCCAGGCCAACCGCGACTAGGCCAACCGTAAGTGCTCGTCGCGTTGCAGCACGAAGAAGTACGGCGTCGGCGACCCCTTGAGGTCCATCGCTCCGATCACCGCGTCGTCGGAGATCCGGCGGAAGACGTCGTTGATGGGCAACTGGTCGTACTGCATCGTCGCGGTGTCGACGCCGCGATACCGCGTGGTGCGCAGTCGCGCTCGCGATCTCCCGGTCTGCCACAGTCGTCGGGTCGCCGCGATCGGCGTGACGAACGAAGCCTTCTTCACCCCCGGTGCCATCCGGGCGAGATCGGTGCCACCGAACGCCAGGATCGGGTTCATCGCCCAGAGTGCGGAGCCGTCGCGCGTAGGAAACAACAGTGGATGCACCGTCTCGGCGTCGACGAACTGCTTACCCCACCACCCGCTGGCGGCGAGCAGGCCGTCCATCGGGTGGTCGGTGGGCAGTTCGGCGCCATGCCAGGTGCCGATCATCGCATCGGTCTCGACGGGTTCGGCAGCATCGAAGATCGCCAATGCGTCGTCGGTGGTGGTCGGAACGGAGGTGAGGACGTCGCTCGCACGCATGTGCGCAACCCTACTCTGCGATGAGACGAAAACCGCATAACGTTCCATCCTGTGCTGTGACGCGCGCATCACTTCGATGACCGGCGCCGACCGCCGGGCGGGGCGAAGCCGTCCCCGATGCCGCGCGGAATGGGGCGGCCAATAGGATGGTGACCTGTGACTCCCGCCGATCTTGCTGCGTTGCTCAGCTCTGTCACCCGCGCCGTCGTGGCCGACCATGGCCTCGACGTATCCGTCGTGCCCGACTCCGTCGTGGTGGAGCGACCACGCCATGCCGATCACGGTGACTACTCGACCAACGTCGCACTTCGGCTCGGCAAGAAACTCGGCGTCGCTCCGCGGGAGCTCGCCGGTTGGCTGGCCGACGCCTTCGCCGCCACCGACGGAATCGACAAGGCCGAGGTCGCGGGCCCGGGCTTCGTCAACATCTGGCTGGGTGCGGCCGCGCAGAACACCGTCGTGGCCGCCGTGCTCGAGCAGGGCGGCGGCTACGGTCGGGGCGAGGAGATCGCCGACAAGGTGATCAACCTCGAATTCGTCTCCGCCAACCCGACCGGGCCCATCCATCTCGGCGGCACGCGCTGGGCCGCCGTCGGTGACGCGCTCGGCCGGGTGCTGGCCGCGCGTGGCGCCCAGGTCACCCGGGAGTACTACTTCAACGACCATGGCGCTCAGATCGATCGTTTCGCGCGATCACTGGAGGCCGCGGCCCTCGGCGAACCCACCCCGGAGGACGGCTACGCGGGCGAGTACATCGTCGATATCGCCCGGCAGGTCGTCGCCAAGGTCCCCGGCGTGCTCGAGCAGCCGGCCGATGAGCGGGTCGAGACCTTCCGCGCCGAGGGCGTGGCGCTGATGTTCGACCACATCAAGACGAGCCTGCACGACTTCGGTACCGACTTCGACGTGTTCACCCACGAGAACAAGATGTTCGAGACGGGCCTCGTCGACGAGTGCATCGCCGAACTCAAGGCCAACGGCAACCTGTACGAGGCCGACGGTGCGTGGTGGCTGCACACCGAGAAGTACGGCGACGACAAGGACCGCGTCGTCATCAAGAGCGACGGCGAGGCCGCCTACATCGCCGGCGACATCGCCTACTACCGCGACAAGCGCAACCGCGGCTTCAACCTGTGCATCTACATGCTCGGCGCCGACCACCACGGCTACATCAAGCGGCTCAAGGCCGCCGCGGCGTCGCTCGGCGACGACCCGGACACCGTCGAGGTCCTCATCGGGCAGATGGTCAACCTCGTCCGCGACGGCAAGCCGGTCCGGATGAGCAAGCGCGCCGGCACGGTGATCACCCTCGACGACCTCGTCGACGCCGTCGGCGTGGACGCCGCGCGCTACGCGCTGATCCGGTCGTCGATCGACGTCAACATCGACATCGACCTCGATCTGCTGGCCAAACAGTCCAACGACAACCCGGTGTACTACGTGCAGTACGCCCACGCGCGGCTCTCGGCGCTGTCGCGCAACGCCGCGGAGCTGGGATTGGCCCCCGATCTCGATCACCTCGACCTGCTCGACACCGCGGAGGAGGGGGACCTGATCCGGACGCTCGGCGACTTCGACGAGGTCGTGGCCACCGCCGCGACGCTGCGGGAACCGCACCGTATCTGCCGCTACCTCGAGGCGCTCGCCGGTACCTATCACCGCTTCTACGCGCACTGCCGGGTGCTGCCCCAGGGTGACGAGGAGGCCGGTGACATCCACCGCGCCCGGCTGGCGCTGTGTGCGGCGAGCCGCCAGGTCCTCGCCAACGGGCTCGAGCTCGTCGGAGTCAACGCACCGGAGCGCATGTGAACGCCCATCCCGCCGGCCCCCGGCACGCCGAACTGCTCGCTGCGCCGCATCTGGCGCAGAAACCCAACGATCCGACCGCGCTCGCCGAGATCCCCGCACAGGTGTGGCCGCGCAACGCCGCTCGCGACGAAACCGGGGAACTGGCCATCGCCGGTGTCGGGGTCACCGAACTCGCCGAGACCTTCGGCACCCCGCTGTTCGTCATCGACGAGTCCGACTTCCGGTCCCGCTGCGCCGACATGATCGACGCCTTCGGCCCGTACGGCCGGGTGCACTACGCGTCAAAGGCGTTCCTGTGCACCGAGATCGCGCGGTGGGTCGATCAGCAGGGACTGTCCATCGACGTTTGCTCCGGCGGCGAGCTGGCCATCGCGCTGCGCGCGGGGTTCCCGGCCGAACGAATCGCCTTCCACGGCAACAACAAGAGCTCGACCGAACTCACGGACGCCCTCGAGGCCGGTGTCGGACACATCGTCGTCGACTCGATGACCGAGATCGAACGACTCGACGTGCTCGCCGGTGAGCGTGGACTCGTGGCCGACGTGCTGATCCGCGTCACCGTCGGAGTCGAGGCCCACACCCACGAATTCATCGCGACCGCGCACGAGGACCAGAAGTTCGGTTTCGCCCTGGCCGGGGGCGTGGCGATGGACGCGGTGCGTCGCGTGTTCGCCACCGACAACCTGCGTCTGGTGGGCCTGCACAGTCACATCGGTTCGCAGATCTTCGACATGGACGGCTTCGAACTCGCCGCACACCGGGTGCTCGGACTGCTCCATGACGTGGTCGCCGAATTCGGAGTCGAGAAGACCTCGCAGATGTCCATCGTGGATCTCGGTGGGGGACTGGGTATTTCCTACATCCCCGAAGACCGTCCATTGCCCGTCAACGCGGTGGCGGAGACGCTGGCCGAGATCGTCAAGCGTGAGTCGGCCGCCGTCGGGCTGCCGATGCCGACCATCGCCGTCGAACCGGGTCGCGCCATCGCCGGCCCCGGCACCATCACGCTGTACGAGGTCGGCACCATCAAGGACGTCGAACTCGGCGGTGGCGCCATCCGCCGCTACGTGTCGGTGGACGGCGGCATGAGCGACAATATCCGCACCGTGCTGTATCAGGCCGAATACGATGTGCGCCTGGTGTCGCGAGTTTCCGACGCTCCCGCGGTGGTCAGTCGCGTCGTCGGAAAGCACTGTGAGAGCGGCGATATCGTGATCAAGGACTGTTGGCTGCCGGAGGATCTGGCGCCCGGTGACCTCATCGCCGTCGCCGCCACCGGTGCGTACTGCTACTCGATGTCCTCGCGCTACAACATGGTGACCCGGCCGGCCGTGGTCGGTGTCGCCGGAGGACAGGCGCGGGTGATTCTGCGACGTGAGACCATTGACGATTTCCTGAGGCTGGAGGTGACCTAGGTGAGTGCGAATTCAGGCAACCCTGCCGTGACAGACCACACCGGGGGTGACGATTCTGCCGGCGACCGCAGCATCGGAGTTGCGGTCCTCGGCATGGGCAATGTGGGCACCGAGGTCGTGCGGATTCTCGACGAGAGTGCCGCCGACCTGCGTGCTCGCGTGGGCGCGCGACTCGGACTGCGCGGAGTCGCGGTCCGCGACATGACCAAGTCGCGCAAGATCGATCAGTCACTGCTGACCGACGACCCGGAATCCCTGGTCACCCGCGACGATGTCGACGTCGTCGTGGAACTGATGGGTGGGATCGACCCGGCGCGCGGTGTGATCCGCCGGGCACTGGAGAGCGGCAAGTCGGTGGTGACCGCCAACAAGGCGCTGCTGGCCGAGTACACCGGTGAACTGGCCGAGGCCGCAGCCAAAGCCAAGGTTGACCTGTACTTCGAGGCCGCGGTCGCCGGCGCGATCCCGGTGATCCGGCCGCTGACCCAGTCGCTGGCCGGCGATTCCGTCGACCGCGTCGCCGGAATCGTCAACGGCACCACCAACTTCATCCTCTCGGCGATGGCCGAGACCGGTGCCGATTACGCCGAAACCCTCGCCGAGGCGTCGCGATTGGGCTACGCCGAAGCTGATCCGACCGCCGACGTCGAAGGGTACGACGCCGCCGCCAAGGCGGCGATCCTGGCCTCCATCGCCTTCCACACCCGTGTCACGGCCGCCGACGTGTACCGCGAGGGCATCACCGCGGTCACCCCCGCCGACCTGGTTGCCGCACGCAAGTTCGACTGCACCATCAAGCTGCTGTCGATCTGCGAGCGCTTGCGCGATGCTGATGGGACACAACGGGTTTCGGCGCGCGTCTACCCGGCGCTGATTCCGCTGTCGCATCCGCTGGCCAGTGTCAACGGCGCCTTCAACGCCGTCGTGGTCGAGGCCGAGAACGCGGGCCGGTTGATGTTCTACGGGCAGGGCGCCGGCGGTTCCCCGACCGCCTCGGCCGTCCTCGGTGACCTGGTGATGGCGGCGCGCAACAAGGTGCACGGCGGGCGCGGTCCGCTGGAATCGACCTACGCGTCGTTGCCGATCGCCACCATTGACGAGGTGCCCACGCGCTACTACGTCTCCATGAAGGTCGCCGACCGGCCCGGCGTCCTCGCGCAGATCGCCGGAGAGTTCTCCAAGCGATCGGTGAGCCTGGCCGCCGTGCGTCAGGAAGGCGCGGGTGAGGACGCCCGGCTGATCGTGGTGACCCACCGCGCCCCGGACCGTGCGCAGTCGGAATGTGTTGCGGCACTGGAAGACATGGATGAAGTGATCAAGGTGTCGAGCGTTCTGCGATTGGAAGGTACCGATGACTGACGCCCCCTCAACCCGACCCGCGCCGGTGCATGCGGGCTGGCCCGGACTCATCGAGGCCTATCGCTCGCGGCTCCCCGTCGCCGACGACTGGAAGGTGGTGACCCTGCTCGAAGGAGCCACCCCGCTGATCTCCGCGCCGCATCTGTCCGAACTGACCGGCTGCGAGGTGTACCTGAAGGTCGAGGGCCTCAACCCGACCGGCTCGTTCAAGGACCGCGGCATGACAATGGCCGTGTCCAACGCGGTCAACAACGGCAAGACCGCGGTGCTGTGCGCGTCGACGGGCAACACGTCGGCCTCGGCGGCCGCCTACGCCACCCGCGCAGGGATCACCTGCGCGGTGCTGATCCCCGAGGGCAAGATCGCAATGGGCAAGCTCGCCCAGGCGGTCATGCACGGCGCCAAGATCATTCAGGTCCAGGGCAACTTCGACGACTGTCTGGAACTGGCGCGTAAGGCGACCGCGGAGTTCCCCGAGATCGAGCTGGTCAACTCGGTGAACCCGGCCCGCATCGAGGGTCAGAAGACCGCGGCGTTCGAGATCGTCGACGTTCTCGGCCGGGCACCCGACGTCCACGCACTGCCGGTCGGCAACGCCGGCAACATCACCGCCTATTGGAAGGGCTACTCGGAGTACTACGCCGACGGCATCTCCACCTCGCGGCCCCGGATGCTCGGCGTCCAGGCCGCGGGCGCGGCTCCTTTGGTCAACGGTGCGCCGGTGGCCGACCCGGAGACCATTGCCACGGCGATCCGGATCGGTAATCCGGCCAGCTGGCATCAGGCGGTGGCGGCCAAGGAGGAATCCGGCGGACAGTTCCGTGCGGCGACCGACGAGAAGCTGCTCGAGGCGTACAGATTGGTCGCCGGGCGCGAAGGCGTCTTCGTCGAGCCGGCATCGGCCGCCAGTGTCGCCGGACTGCTCGCGGCCCACGCCGACGGCTGGATCACCCCCGGGGAGACCGTGGTGTGCACGGTCACCGGTAACGGCCTCAAGGATCCGGACACCGCGTTGTCGGGGATGCCGGAGGTCGAGGCGATCGAGGTCGACCCGGTGGCGGTGGCTCATGCACTCGGCGTGGCCTGAGGCCTCGGCGGCACCGCGAATGGTCACCCCGGATACGGTCTATCGTCAACTGCCCGAAGGTATTTCGACGCGCGTGCGTGTGCCGGCGTCGAGTGCGAATCTCGGTCCCGGGTTCGACTGCCTCGGCATCGCCCTCGGTCTGCACGACGAGGTGACGGTCGAGACCACGTCGTCAGGTCTGACCGTCGAGGTGGTCGGGGAGGGTTCCGCAGAGGTGCCACTGGACGCCAATCATCTGGTCGTCCGTGCCATTCTCGGCGGACTGGCGCATGCCGGGTTCTCTGCTGCCGGACTGCATGTCCGCTGCGTCAACGTGATTCCGCACTCCCGGGGACTCGGTTCGTCGGCATCGGCCGCCGTATCCGGTCTCGCGGCCGCATCGGGACTGTTGGCGGCGTCGGGGGCGGCCGACGCGTTGAGCGCCGATGAACTGGTGCAGCTGTCGAGTGAGTTCGAGGGGCATCCGGACAACGCCGCGGCCAGCGTCCTCGGCTCGGCCGTGGTCACCTGGACCGAGATGACCGATGGCATGGCCCGATACCAGGCGCGTCGACTGCGCGTGCATCCCGATATCGGTGCCACGGTGTTCGTTCCGTCGACGGAGTCGTCGACCGCCTTTGCGCGAGGGCTGCTGCCCGACGCCGTGCGCCGCGTCGACGCCGTGCACAATCTCAGCCGTGCCGCGCTGGCCGTCGTCGCACTGACCAGCGACCCGAGTTGTCTGCTCGCGGCGACCGATGACCGGCTGCATCAGCCGTACCGGGCCGAGGCGATGGGGCCCACAGCCGAGCTCGTGACCGGTCTGCGGGCGCGAGGACACGCGGCCACCGTCTCCGGAGCGGGCCCGAGCGTCCTGGTCCTCGGAACCGGGCCGCTGCCGGCCGATGACCGCGAACTCGGTGAGGAATTGGGATTCGTCCCGCGCGCCGTCGAGATCGCGGGTGGAGTCGAGATAGGCTGACGAACGTGGCCTGGGGTGCTGCGAAGCATCGCATCAAGCCAACCGCCGAGTTCATATGGAGTTCTGGGATGGGGAACACAATCGCGTGCGGGCATGTTGCTCGATGTGGAACAACGCGTTATCATATGGTCGTCTAGCCGCGACGGCTCGTTCAGCCATGTTTTCGGGGTGCATTTCGATTCGCTCGTTCGATATGAGATGTCGAACCGGTCGCCCGGTCTCCGTCGGATCACCGGTTCACCGATAACACCCCACGAAAGCATCGCGCCGTACTCACGCCGACACTGTGGCGTTCCGCCACCCGGACGGAACCGTCTGGATGACGGACACGTTTGGATGACGCAGCGTTCGTGTGACACAGCGCAGGAGTGACGCTCGCAGCACGACCACAATCTTTGACTCGCCCACCGAGGGCGAGAATGCCTGGCAGACCTCGGCATATCCGGGGACCACAGGTGAATTACAGCCCCGAGCAGCAATGATCTGCCGGGGTACGAAAGGACATCCGTGACCGATACGGACCTGATCACCGCACCTGCTCCCGCTGATTCCGATGCGGGGGAGGTGGCGAGTTCTGCACCGAAGACCCGAGCCCGAGCTGCGCGCACCGGACTGTCGGGCATGGTTCTCAGCGAATTGCGCGCGCTCGCGGGCGAACTGGGCATCAAGGGAACGTCCGGCATGCGTAAGGGCGACCTGATCGCCGCGATCAAGGAACGGCAAGCCGGTGGATCGCCGAAATCGGCCGACACCAAGGCGTCGGGTCCCGAGCAGATGGCCATCACCACCGAGTCGGCCCCGGCGACGACCGGCAGCCGCGGTCGCGGGCGCACCAAGACGGCCGATGCGGATGCCGCGTCGGAAGCGCCCGCCGCACAGGCAGCCGCAGAATCGGCGACCAAGACGGAATCGGCGACCAAGACGGAATCCGATTCCCGGCGTGGCGACTCGGAACCCGCCGAGGGCGACCGCCGCGACGCCGCCTCGGCAGACGAGGCGTCGCAGGGCGGCAACCCGCGCAACCGGAACCGCAACCGCAACGGCGCCGCTCGCGAGTCCAACCAGAATCGCGACAACCAGGGCGGTAACCGCGACAACCAGGGTGGCAACAACCAAAACCGCGATGGTGGCAACCAGGGCGGGGCCAACCAGGGCGGCAACAATCAGGGCGGCGCCAGCGGCCAGAACCGCGACAACAACCGCGATGATGACGAGCAGGGTGGACGACGCCGAGGGCGCCGTTTCCGCGAGCGTCGTCGTGGGCGCGACCGCGCCGAGGGTGGCAACAACAACGAGCCGCAGGTCTCCGACGATGACGTCTTGCAGCCCGTCGCCGGCATCCTCGACGTCCTCGACAACTATGCATTCGTGCGGACGTCGGGTTACCTCGCCGGGTCGAATGACGTTTATGTCTCGATGAATCTGGTGCGTAAGAACGGGTTGCGACGCGGCGACGCGATCACCGGTGCGGTCAAGGTGCCGCGCGAGGGTGAGCAGCCCAATCAGCGTCAGAAGTTCAATCCGCTGGTCCGCCTGGACACCGTCAACGGTGGCGAGGTCGAGTTGGCGAAGAAGCGCCCGGAGTTCGGCAAGCTGACGCCGCTCTACCCGAATCAGCGACTGCGACTGGAGACTTCGCAGGAACGGCTCGACACCCGCGTGATCGATCTCATCATGCCGATCGGCAAGGGGCAGCGCGCACTGATCGTGTCGCCGCCGAAGGCCGGCAAGACGACGATCCTGCAGGACATCGCCAACGCGATCACCACCAACAACCCCGAATGCCACCTGATGGTCGTGCTCGTCGACGAGCGCCCGGAAGAGGTCACCGACATGCAACGGTCGGTGAAGGGTGAGGTCATCGCGTCGACGTTCGACCGTCCGCCGTCAGACCACACGTCCGTCGCCGAGCTGGCCATCGAACGTGCCAAGCGCCTCGTCGAGGCAGGCAAGGACGTCGTCGTCCTCCTGGACTCCATCACCCGACTGGGCCGCGCATACAACAACGCGTCCCCGGCCTCCGGTCGCATCCTCTCCGGTGGTGTCGACTCGACCGCGCTGTATCCGCCGAAGCGTTTCCTGGGTGCCGCCCGCAACATCGAGAACGGCGGATCGCTGACGATCATCGCCTCGGCACTCGTCGAGACCGGGTCGACCGGTGACACGGTGATCTTCGAGGAGTTCAAGGGCACCGGAAACGCGGAGCTCAAGCTCGATCGCAAGATCGCCGATCGGCGCGTGTTCCCGGCGGTGGACGTCAACCAGTCCAGCACCCGCAAGGATGAGCTGCTGATGTCGCCCGAGGAATTCTCGGTCGTGCACAAGCTGCGCCGCGTCCTCAGTGGACTGGATTCGCAGCAGGCCATCGATCTGCTGATCAGTCAGCTCAAGAAGACCAAGACGAACATCGAATTCTTGATGCAGGTGCAATCCAATGCGCCCGGCGCGATGAAGGACGACTGAGCGACCAGTTTGATCGATGCCGATCTCATCACGGCCCCATCACCGTTCGCGGTGGTGGGGCCGTTGTCGTGTTCTGGTCACAAGGTCGAGAGAACTTGTGCCAGCAGGATTTTGACGACCATTGCCGCCGGGTACACGAGGGCGTAGCCGAGAGCGATCCGCGGGTCGTCGTCGCCCCGGGCGTTTGCGAAAGCGAGGTGTGCCGGATTGGTCTGGGTGCCCGCCAGCACGCCCGCGAGCCGGATCCGGCCGACTCCGAGGATGAAGCGACATGCCGCGTACATGCCGACGGCCATCACCGCCGACGTGATCGCGCCGGTGACCAGGATGTCGACGATGGCGCCGCTGGTGAACGCATCGAGGATGAGTGATCCGGCGCGTGTCCCGGCGTAGGCGAGAAACAGCAGGAGACCGACCTCGGTGATCACCTGCGCGGAGGTGATCGGCATCGTGGTGACAAAGGGCCCGATCCGCCCGATTCGGCCCAGGATCAATCCGACGATGAGGGACCCGGCCGCGGCCCCGAGGGACAAGGTTCCCAGTCCGGGGATGGGTATCGGGATCAGTCCGACGGCCAGACCGAGCGCGATTCCGAAACCCATTGCGGCGGCGTTGAGTTCGGTGAGACCACGGGAGGAGTCGCCGAGCATCCGGGCGATCTTCGCCATGTTCTCCGGTGGCGCCACCACCCGGACCCGGTCGCCGAGCTGCACCGTGGTGGCGGGGGTGGCCACCATGTCGGTATCGCCGCGGCGGAGGCGCGTGATGGAACCGTCGAAGGAATCGAGGTCCAGTTCTCGAACCTTGCGGCCGGCCAACTCGGGTGAGGAGATCGTGATCCGCCGAAAATCGAGTTTGGAGCGATCGACGGTCAGATCGTGAATCGATCGGTGGCCGATCTCGTCGATCAGTGCGTCGACCTCAGCGCGTGGACCGATCACGGTGATGAGGTCACCCGGGTGCAGGACCTGATCGTCGGTGATCGGGACGGGTGGCTCGTCGGCGTCGTGCGCCAGACGGGAGAACGTCAGTCGATTCCCGTGGCGCTCGCGCAGTTCCGTGATCGTCACATCGTCGCTCTCGAGTCGCACGGTGATGTCGACGACCTCGGGCGGGGTGTCCGGGTCGGGGTTTCCGTAGCGGAAGGCGATGGCAACCATCACCAGCATCAGGATCACGCCGAAAATATAGGACGTGGCGTAGCCGATGGTCGCCTCCGCCGAACCACCGGCCGCGGCGAGTGCGGGGGTGTTGGTGAGCGCGCCGGCAAAGGTACCGGCGATGGAGGCAGTCGACATATTGAAAGCCGACCCGACCAGATCGACGGTGACGGCGGCAGCGGCGATCACCACGGTGACCGTGACGACCAGCTTCCAGGCCGTGCGCAAGGACGCGAAGAAGTTCGGACCGGCCATCAACCCGGTGGTGAACGCGAACAGGATCAGTCCGAGATTGCCGATGATCTCCGGGATCGTGATGTCGACATCCATCGACTTGGCGAACGCGGTGATCACGATCGCCGAGAAGAGGACCGCGGCCGGGCCCAGACCGATACCGCGGATGGTGATCCGGCCGATCGCCACCCCGAGACCGATCACGATCATGAGATAGAGCAGGGGTTGGTCGGCCAGCAGGTCCAGCACCGCGGTCATCGCCGCCTCCCATCGATATGCGATCGTCTCTGCGTCCATCCCTACAGGCAGGTCATCGCACGGCCCGTCGATCAGGAAAAGTATCGCCGCATTGCGCGGGACTCGCCGGACAAGGCGGCAACCGCGGGACGAAGTACCCGGTTATGTGACGGCGGCCACGGACGACCGGCCGTCGGGCCCGACCCCGCCCAATTGGTCGAGCACCTCACCCGCTGGTCGAGCACCGTCATCCGGCCGACAACGCCCTACTACCCGCCGACCGCGCCCCTTGCCGACCGCGCCTCTATCCCGCCGGTTGAGTCCCTGATTCGGTGGTCGAGCCGGGCGGCGCTGGCGCTCGCCGCCGCGCCGAGCTCCGCCGACACAGAGCCCGTGTCCGCCGTTCCGACGGAGCTCAATGTGGCGGCCAACCCTCCGAACCGTCTCGACCAGCAAGATGGCACCGAGACACGTCGGAAGGTTTGCGGCGCTACTTCCCGATCCGAGAGGTGCGGCTCAGGACGCGAGATCGTTCAGCAGGTGATCCCACGCCTCGAATGCCGGGGCGGGGACGGGTCCGGTCTGGGTCAGGATCATGCTGCACCCACCGTGCCGGTCGTACAGTTCGATGGATCCGGTGCGTCCCCAGACGCCGTCGGACCAGGTGATCCAGCATTCGGTGACGAGCCCGAAATTGATCATCGCGCGACAGGAACCGGAAGCGATGACCATCTGGCCCCGGTGCTCGCGGGCACCGTCGAGCTGGTCATGGCGCATCTGCAGACATCCCGGTGCTGCGGTGACCATCGTCATCTGCATACCGAGCAGCGCGGCGTGTTCCAGTGCCCCGATCACACGGCGATCCTCGACGCGGGTGACGCCGGAGTCAGCGAGCCCGGGCAATTCGGTACGCCGAGTTAGCCCGCCGTCGGCCAGAATGGAGTCGAACTGGACGATCTGGTCGGCGTTGGCCGATGCGGGCTCGGGGATCGCCCACGCTTCGTCGAAGGAATCCGGACCGCCCGCGGCGTGGGTGACCGCCGGATCGGCGCCGGTCAATGCGATCGCCTCGAAGGCGAGCCGGTCGCTGCGCTCGGTCAGATACGTTGCGTGAGAGGTGTTCCCGTTGGCATCGAATAGACGCAACGTCGGCGGGATGTTGGCGGCCGGCTCGGACACCAGCGCCGATCCCAGGCGTACCGGGTTGAGGCGCAACGTGATCCGCGACGAGTCGCACTTGATCGGTCCGCCCGGCAGGACCGGTGGGGTGTGCACCCCGACGTCGTTCATCACCACCGGCCCGGCCACCGTCACCCCGACCACCTGATCGAGGTGGGGCAGCTGCGAGGTGACCACATGCGGTTCGGCATTCAGCAGTGTTCCGCCGAAACCCGGAGTTGCCAAGAGGGTTTCGAGGTCGCTGGTCACCGACTGCCCGGGCGTACACCGGCAGTGCGGGTCACGCCCGCAGGGGCGGGGGAGAGCATCACCGGCTTGGCGGGCGACGCGGCGGGGCACGCCGGCGTTGTTCACATCGTCGGGGTTGGCGGGCATCGTTGCCCTTCCTTTCCTAGTAGACGTCGCGCAGGTAGCGCTTGTCCTTCTTCAGCTGATTGAGGTAGTCGGCGGCACCATTCTCATCGACCCCGCCGTGCTCGGCGATGATCTCGATCAGCGCGGTTTCGACGTCGCGTGCCATCCGGGTGGCGTCACCGCAGATGTAGAGATGAGCGCCGGAATCGAGCCACGCGAACAGCTCGGCACCGTTCTCACGCATGCGGTCCTGCACATACACCTTGTGATCCTGATCGCGCGAGAACGCGAGGTCGACACGATCGAGGACACCGTCGGTGACGAACTGTTCGATCTCATCGGCGTAGATGTAGTCATCCGCGCCGTGCTGATCGCCGAAGAACAGCCAGTTCGCGCCGCTCGCGCCGCGGTTCTGACGCTCATGCAGGAACGCCCGGAACGGGGCGATTCCGGTGCCCGGCCCGACCATGATGACCCGCACGTCGTCCGCGGGCAGCCGGAACGACTTGTTGGGCGTGATGAACACATCGATCTCGTCGCCCTCGGTACGGCGATCGGCGAGGTAGGACGAGCAGACACCGCCACGCATACGTTCCCCGGAGCGGTAGCGCACCGTGGCCATGGTGATGTGCACGGTGCCGCTGTGGGCTCGCGGACTCGACGAGATCGAGTACACACGGTGCTGCAGGGGCCGGAGCTCGGCGAGCAGATCCTCGGCGGTGATCGTCAGGGTGGGGTCGACATCGAGCAGATCGAGAACGTCCTTACCCCACAACCAGGCATCGAGGGCTTCCTTGTCGCCGGTGGAGGCCAGATGGGTGAGCTCCGCGTCCTGGCTTCGCGATGCGATGTAGTCGACGAGGTACTTCGACGGTGTGGAGATCTCGACGTGCCGCGTCAGCGTCTCACGCAGGGTCCGACTCGACTTGCGATCGGTGATGACCTCCTCGCCGGTTGCGCCGAGGCGTTGGATCACCTTCTCCACGAGTTCGGGATCGTTGGTGGGCGCGATGCTGATGCCGTCACCCGGTTCGTAGTCGATTCCGCTGTCGCCCAACGAGATCACCAGATGGCGTACCTCCTTGTCCGAGCCCGGTCCGGACAGGAGTGTGTTGGCGATGATCGTGGCGGGGTACGGATTCTTCCGGCCCCACGCGGGAGCTGCCGGTGCCGCGGGACCCGGCGACGCGACCGGAGCGACCGGAGCAACCACGGCGCCGGATACGGCAGCGCCGGCCTCCCGCGCATCGACCTCGGCCATGGCGGCGACGGCCCGCGTGATCCACTCGGCCGCGCGCTCCTCGTAGTCGACGTCGCAGTCGGCGCGATCAACGACCCGGGTGGCGCCGAGTTCGGCGAGTCGCGTATCGATGTTCTTGCCCGCCTGGCAGAACCCGTCGTAGATCGAATCACCCAGTGCCAGAACGCCGAAGAACAAACCGTCGAGGCGCGGTGCGTCTGGTGCGGCCAGACCCTGCCAGAAGATCTCGGCATTGTCGGGCATCTCGCCCTCACCGTAGGTGGAGGTGATCACCAGGAGTCGGCGCACCGCGGTCAGATCGCTGATCTCCAGCTCGTCGAGGCCGCACAGTTGCGGCACGAACCCCTGTCCCTGCGCCTGCTGCTGCAGTTGCTCGGCAAGGTACTCCGCGGTACCGGTCTGGGTCCCGTACACGATCTGTACACCGATTCCGGTGGTCGCCCCCGCCGCGGGGTCGGCACCGGGCAGTGCGGCCCCGGCAGCCGTCGACGACATCCCGATCCGGGTGTTCAGGCCGGCGAGAAAGCCTGCGAGCCAGACCTTCTGGTCACCGGTGAACGGAACGTCGGTGGGAATGTAAGGCAATTGCATGTCAGGAGACCTTCGGTCGGGTGGCAGCGGCGGCGGTGGCGATGGCCTCGGCGACATCGGGGATCGCACGCGCGGCGAACAGTTCGTCGAAGCTCGGCAACCGGGATGCGCGCGGACCGTCGCCGGTCGTCGCCTCGCGGAGGGCCTCGAGGTTGCGCCGGTCCTGGTACAGGATCCAGCCGTAGGTGGCCGGTGCATCCATCGACGCGACGTTGCGTCGTGCCAGGGCCTGCTTGTAGTCGGCAACCCGCTTGGCGGAGATGAGTGCGGCGAGCTGCTCGGACCCGTAGTCGGAGAGAATGTCTCGCGAGTAGCGACCGACCCTGGTCAGGAGGTCGTAGTCCTCGGTGAGGATCAGATTGCGCGCCGAGCGGGCCACCATCTCCTCCGACGACGCCGACTGCGTCGCAGACCGTCCCTTACGCAGCTTCGCGGTGGCGACCTCACGGGCGAGTTCGAAGACGGTGAAGGCGCCGAGCAGCCGGTACATGTCGGCGGTGTCGGTCTGGCCGTACTCGGGAACGGCTCCGCCGACGATCGGGCCACCGGAGCGCAGATCGAGCTTCAGTCTCCGCACCTGATCGGCGGCCATCGCGCCGGCGAGTTCGTCGAGGAGCGCCCGCGGGCCCATCGTCGCCACGAGGGTGTCGGCATCCTGATGGGCGACCAGCGCCCGGGGCAGTGCGTAGGAGACGTAGTGGCGCTCGGTCTCCCAGTTCTCCAGCAGTCGCGTCGCCAAGGCCGAACCCGTTGCCTCGGCATGCATCTGAAGCATGGCGAAGGCGGCGTGATGGTGCATCGGGGCCAATGGATCATCGACGCCGGTGATCGCGCCGACGATGACGGAGTCGGCGCTGATGCGTTCGGCGAGTTCGCATGCGGGGTCGTACTGGTAGAGGAACCCGCCGCTCATGCCGTTGCCGAGGCCGTTGCCGTAACCGCCGAGATTGAAGACGGCCCCACCGGTCATGTATTCGCAACCGAATTCGCCGAGACCTTCGACGACCGCGGTTGCGCCGGAGTTGCGCACGGCGAACCGGTCTCCCGCCTCGCCTTCGACGAACAGTCGACCTCCGGTCGCGCCGAACAGGGCGAAGTTGCCGATCAGGACGTTCCCGCCGACGGCCGGTGACCCGCCGCCGGGGGAGTGTACGACGACGGTTCCACCGCACATCGACTTACCGACGCCGTCGTTGGCGGTGCCGGTGTGCTCCAGGCGCATGCCGTCGTTGCAGAACGCGGCGTAGGACAGGCCGGCCGATCCGGTGGTGGGTACGACGACGGTGTCCGCGTCGAGGAATCGTCGGCCACGATCGTCGACGAGTACCGATGCGATATCGGTGACGTCGGTGATCTCGTGGTTGAGTCGGCGTTCGATGTCGACGGCCAATTGTGCTCCGACACTGCGGTTGCGGTTGTCCAGCCGCACCGAGGTGGTGGTGACCGAGGCACGCGCGTCGTCGATGAGGGCCGCCCACACCTGTGCGCCCAGGGCGTCGTCGACGGCATAGTCACGTTCGAGATAGACCGGGTGGGCGATCTCCGGCGCCTCGATGTGGGCCAGCAGTGCCTCGGTGCGCATGTCACCGACGAGCGCGGGATGGTCGATGAGCGCGAGCAGGTCGGTGCGTCCGCGCGCGGCCCGGACGCTCGGCAAGCCGAGGTCGGCGAGGATCTCGCGGACCTCGTGTGCCACGTTGAGCAGGTACTGTGCCATCGCGCGTGGGTCACCGTCGAAGACCTCGGGATTGGTGGTCAGACCGGCCGGGCACTTGATGTTGCAGTTCTTGGCCATCACACAGCCGATCATCATCAGTGCGGCCGTGCCGAATTCGAAGCTGTCGGCACCGAGTAATGCCGAGGTGACGACGTCGCGTCCGGTCTGATGGGCACCGGAGGCACGCAGCACGACCTTCTGACGCAAGCCGTGCGCACTGAGTGCCTGATGCACCTCGGCGAGGCCGATCTCGGCAACCCGGCCCGCGTAGCGAAGACTGGCCACCGACGCGGCGCCGGTGCCGCCGGTGTTGCCGGCCACGTTGATGACGTCGGCGCCGGCCTTGGCGACGCCGACGGCGATGGTGCCGATGCCCTCGGAGCTCACCAGTTTGACGATGACCCGCACGCGCGCGGCCTTGCAGTCGTGGATCAGCTGGGCGAGGTCCTCGATCGAGTAGGTGTCGTGATGCGGCGGCGGACTGACGAGTTCGACGCCGGGGGTGCCGCCGCGCACCGCGGCGACCTCGATGGTCACCTTGGGTGCCGGAAGCTGGCCTCCTTCACCGGGTTTGGCGCCCTGACCGATCTTGATCTCGAGTTCCTGCAGCATCGGGTCGGCCAGGTATCCCGCCCAGATGCCGAAGCGTCCGGAGGCGAACTGTTTGATGCGGGAGGCGCGCAGCGTCCCGTAGCGGGACATGTGTTCGCCGCCCTCGCCGCTGTTGGACAATCCGCCGGCCATGTTGGTGCCGTGGGCGACCGCCTCATGAGCGGGCGCGACGAGGTCGCCGTGACTCATCGCGCCGGAGGCGAAGGTGGCGGTGATCTCGTGGGCCGGCTGGACGTCGGTGAGGGCGATCGGCTCCGAATGCGGTGTCAGGCCGAGGATGTCGCGCAACGCCGATGGTCGACGTGAACGTGTGGTGGCGAGTTCGGCACTGAACGAGCGGTAGGCGTCGGTGATGGTGAACTCGTCGATCTCGGCCGGGGTCAACGCGGCGTAACTGCTGTCGTCGTACACGTGGGAATCCAGGCCGAAGGCGTCGGCGAGGGTCGAGAGCGTCAGCAGACGCAGCGAGTCCGCGATGCCCTCCCTTTCGGCGGCGGCCGATGCACCTCGGCCCGAGGCGAAATGGATCTTCTCGGCGGTCAGCTCGCCGTAACCCCGGACGGCCGCGGTGTCGAAGGAGTGCCCACCGCCGTCGGCGCGTTCCTTGAAAAGGCCGAGCAGGGGGAGGTCGGTGTCGGCGGCCGGAACCGGATCGGTCATCGCGGCGCGATGGGCCGCGCCGGTCACCTCGACGATCGCTGTCAAACCGACCCCGCCGACCGGTGCCCGCAGGTTGGGGAACCACCGATGCAGGTCGGGGTCTGCGGTGTCGAGGAAGGCCGGTTCGAAGAACTCGCCGCCGATGTAACTCTCTACGGTGCACAGGCCGACCCGGCCCATGGTCTTCATCAACGATTTCTCGGCGGCCTTGCGCCACTTGGCGAAAGCGGCCTGATCGCCGTACCGGGCAATGATGCTGTCGCAGAATCAGTGTCAGCTCATCGTCGGTGAGTACCGGTGTGCGCAGGATGATCTGCCGACCGGCGGTGTCGTCGGGGTCGGCGGTTGATCGCCGGTCGCGCGCCGAGGGCGACGCGCAGCGTCATGCCGTCGGCCTCGCGGATGCTGTCCAGGGGTGGATTGGTCACCTGGGCGAATCGCTGCGAAAAGAACCGGGACACATTGGGTTCGATGTTGGTCAGCGGGTTGATCGCGTTGCCGAACCCCATGGCGGATACGCGTTCGGCGCCGTCGGCGAGCATGGGATCGGTGAAGTAGCGGAAGCTCTCCTGATCCAGGTAGTAGGCGCGGTAGCGCTGATGATCGGTCACCGATTCCGAGGACGAGAGTGCGGCCGAGGTGTCCGCGTCGTCGCCTTCGGCCTCGATGGCCCCCAGATCGATCTTCGCCGCACGCAGAAGCGCTGGGTAATCCCGTGCAGCAGCGAGCTTTTCGTAGGCGTCGGTGGTGGTGTAGACGCGATGCTCGCGGTGGTCGTAGTAGATCATCCCACCGGCCGACACGCGACCGCGGGAGATCACCGTGTCGGGATCGAAATCCACCTGGCCGGCCTCGGAGAAGGCACACAGGTAGGTGGCGGTTTCCACGGTGCGTAGCGGACGTAGTCCCAGGCGGTCGAGTCGGGCGCCGATGACGGTCCCGTCGCCGAAGACGACGGCGGCGGGGCCGTCGTTCTTCTCCTCGTAGAGCGAGAAGTACTCGAACATCGCGCGGACGCGGTCGGACAGCGTCGGATCGTTCTCCCATGCCGGCGGCATCATCGAGACCACCGCGGTCACCAGGTCGACCTGATCGGTGATCACCCGTGCGGCCACCGTCTGGTCGAGACGGCTGGAGTCGGACTGGCCGGGTGGACGCACGATGGTGCGGCGTGCCGCGGCGGCCGCGGTCACCTGTGCGATGCGGTTCTTCTTGTCGGTGTTGAGTTCACCGTTGTGCGCGAGGAACCGGAACGGCTGGGCCATCGTCGGGTGCGGATCGGTGTTCGTGGAGAAGCGGGTGTGGAAGAACAGGGTGTGCACCCGGTGGTCCTCGTCGCCGAGGTCGACGAAGTAGTCGATGACCTCGGGGGACGACAGCCGGCCCTTGAGGACCTGGGTGCGTGCCGACAGTGACAGCGGATACAGGCCTTCGAGGGCGGGGGAGGTGAAGCCGATCGCCTCGATGTGCAGGAGTGCCTGTTGGACGAGGCGGTCGAGTTCGGCCGGTTCGGGGCATGGTTCGGGCGCGGCGAACACCCATTGGCGGATCGGCAGCTGGAATCCGATGGCGGCCTCACGCAGCACCGAGTTGTCGACGGGGACGTCACGCACGGTGAGGACGGTGAATCCGCGGTCGGCCATGGTGCGTTCGATCAGCCGGGCCGCCTTGGCGGCGGCGTCGCCGCCCTCGGGGAGGAAGAAGTTGCCCACGCAGAACTGGCCGAGGCGCAGCGTCGGGCGGCCGGTGACCTTGCGGAAGAACCGTTGGGACAGGTCGATGGAGACGCCACCGCCGTCGCCGACGCCGAGCGCCGACATCCCGCCACGGTGCGGTACCGAGCACAGGGCGTCGCGGGCCTTCTCGATGACGCTGTGCTTCTCGACGCCGTCCTTGCGGGTGATGAAGCCCACCCCGCAGCTGCTCTTCTCGTCGCTGAGGTCCCACAGCATCTGCTGCGAACCGTGCCGATCGGCCTGCATTCGTCCCCTCTCGTGCCCGGTCCACGTCGGGACCAGTGGTGCCCGGTGCTCATGCGAACCGGTGGTCGGCGATGTCCGCTGCGACGATGAAGCGAACATCATGGGAACTATAACTTAGCTAAGGCTTACCAATATAAGTGTGTCCTAAAATGCCTGGTGGCCGGATGGAATGAATGGCGCGTCGGACCTGTTGAGGGCAGTGACGATCAGTACCGATCGCCGAGTCGGCTTCGGTGAGGGCTGCGATTATCGCTGGGACGTAGACCGGCGGTTTCGCCGATTTCTTACCGACCGGAGGGCGTGGCATACTGGTCGGTCGAGTCCGGTACCGGTTCACACCGCCGACACGCGGCGGTGACCCGGCGACCATCAGAAAGGGACACCAAGATGAAGCAGGGAATCCATCCCGATTACCACGCGACCACCGTCGTGTGCGGCTGCGGCAACACCTTCGAGACCCGCAGCACCGCTGCCAACGGTCGCATCAACGTCGAAGTTTGCTCGCAGTGCCACCCGTTCTACACGGGTAAGCAGAAGATCCTCGACACCGGCGGCCGCGTCGCCAAGTTCGAGGCTCGCTACGGCAAGCGCAAGAAGGCCGCCGCCGAGAAGTAGACCTCATGACGACGCCCGCCCGGTGCCCAACAGCATCCGGCCGGGCGTCGTTTGTTTTGGGTGCAGACGTGTCGCCGGCCACGTAATCGCGGAGCGGTCGCCAACCGGCAGAGCGGTGCAGTCGGGCGCACGCACCCCGCGTCGCCGGAGGCGGCGCAGAACAACAGAGTGTTGCGCCGCGCCGGGATGCAGGACGAAGAACGAGGAGCGAAGCGACGAAGTGATGAGGACGAAGAGCGGTGCCTGAAGGCGCAAACACACGTGCCGCCGGAGGCGGCACACACAGCTCCGCCATTGACGATGTGCTCGCCGAGCATGCGGGGCTCGAGTTGCAGTTGGCGGATCCGTCGTTGCATGACGATCCGGCGACTGCTCGGCGGGTGGGTAAGCGGTTCGCGGAGTTGGCGCCGGTGATGGCGACACATGCGAAGTTGGTGGCGGCTCGTGATGATCTGGCTGCGGCGCGTGAGTTGGCGGCCGATGACGCGACCTTCGCCGAGGAGGTTCCGGCGCTGGAAGAGCTTGTTGCGCAGCTTGATTCGACGTTGACCGATCTGCTGGCGCCGCGTGACCCGCATGACGCCGATGATGTGGTGTTGGAGGTCAAGTCGGGTGCCGGTGGTGAGGAGTCGGCGCTGTTCGCCGCCGACCTGGTCCGGATGTATCTCAAATATTGTGAGCGGCATGGGTGGAAGGCGCAGGTCCTCGGTGTCACCGAGTCCGATCTGGGCGGCTACAAGGAGGCCACCGTGTCCATCAAGTCGCGTGAGGCCACGCGCGATGGGGTGTGGTCGCGGCTGAAGTTCGAGGGCGGCGTGCATCGGGTGCAGCGCGTTCCGGTCACCGAATCGCAGGGCCGCATCCATACCTCGGCCGCGGGTGTGTTGATCTATCCCGAGCCCGACGAGGTGGAGCAGGTGCACATCGACGAGACGGATCTGCGGATCGACGTGTACCGGAGCTCGGGCAAGGGCGGTCAGGGCGTGAACACCACCGATTCGGCGGTGCGCATCACGCATCTGCCCACCGGGATCGTGGTGACGTGTCAGAACGAGCGTTCGCAGTTGCAGAACAAGGCGCGGGCCATGCAGGTGCTTGCGGCTCGGTTGCAGTCCGCGGCCGAGGAGGAGGCCGAGGCCGCGGCGGCGGAGGGGCGGGCCGCGCAGATCCGGACGGTGGATCGTTCGGAACGGATTCGGACGTACAACTTCCCGGAGAATCGGATCACCGATCACCGCATCGGGTACAAGGCGAACAATCTGGACGCCGTGCTCTCCGGTGATATGGATGCGCTGCTGGATGCCTTGGTGGCCGCCGATCGTCAGGCGCGGCTCGAGGCACAGTGACCGGCGTGGGCGCGGACCGTTCGGTGCGCGCCGTGTTGTCGGCGGCGACGGCGACCTTGGCGGCGGCCGGTGTGGATTCGCCCCGTCCGGATGCCGAATGGTTGCTGGCACATGTACTGCGGACCGATCGGGGCAGGTTACTGATCGCCGATGATCTCGATGACGATGCGGCGCAGCGGTTTCGGGATCTGATCGACCGGCGCGCGATGCGGGTGCCGTTGCAGTATCTGACCGGGTCGGCGTCGTTCGGTCCGCTCGATCTCGCCGTCGGACCCGGCGTGTTCATCCCGCGTCCGGAGACCGAGTTGTTGTTCGAGTGGGCGGTGGGTGTGGTCGATGATGTCCGGGCCCCGCTGACCGTCGTCGACCTGTGCAGTGGCAGTGGCGCGTTGGCGATCGCGGCCGCGTCGGCGTTCCCGGCGGCCCGGGTGCACGCCGTCGAACTGTCGCCGGATGCGGTGGACTGGTTGCGTCGCAACGTCTCTGACGCCGACCCCCAGGTGTCACGACGGATTCGGGTGCATGTGGGCGATGCCACCGACCCGGATGCGGTGTGTGCCGCCGTGGATGGGCCGGTGGATCTGATCGTGAGCAATCCGCCGTATGTTCCGGCGGATGCCGATGTGCCCACCGAGGTGCGGGCCGACCCGGCGATGGCGGTATTCGGCGGCGACGACGGGTTGTCGGTGATCCGACCGATGGTCGAGGTCATTGCCCGCGTGCTCCGTCCCGGTGGGTGGGTGGGTGTGGAGCACGACGACTCCCATGCCGCCGGTGTTGTCGGGGCGTTTGCCGCCGCGGGCGTCTTCGGCGAGATCACCTCGCATGCCGATCTCGCCGGCCGGCCGCGCTTTGTGACCGCACGGCGCGTCGAGGGATTGCCGACGTCGGATTGATCGTGGCCGCTCGCCGGATGCCGGTGGTGAGCGTGTAAGGATGAACCGGTGAGTTCTGTATTCGACTGCACCGATCCCGATCAGCGCGCCAGCGGCATCCGCGCCGCGGTCGGTGCCGCGAAGTCCGGCCGTCTGATCGTCATGCCGACCGATACCTTGTACGGAATCGGTTGTGACGCATTTGATTCCGAAGCCGTTGCGGCATTGTTAGCGGCCAAGGGGCGCGGGCGTGACATGCCGGTGCCGGTGCTCGTCGGCTCGTGGCACACCGTCGACGGGCTGGTCCTGGGTGTCAGCGCCCAGACCCGTGCGCTGGTGGAGGCGTTCTGGCCGGGAGGGTTGTCGCTGGTGGTCGAGCAGGCGCCGTCGCTTGCCTGGGATCTCGGTGACACAGACGGCACGGTGATGTTGCGTATGCCGCTGCATCCGATCGCGATCGAGATCCTGCGTGAAGTGGGGCCGATGGCGGTGTCGAGTGCGAATTCCTCCGGTCACCCGCCGGCGACGACGGCCGACGACGCGCGAGCGCAACTCGGCGATGCGGTGTCGGTGTATCTCGACGGTGGGCCGGCACCCAAGGCGCAGGCGTCGACCATCGTGGACCTGACCGGGCGTGCGCCCCGGATCCTGCGTGAGGGTGCGGTGGCCACGGCCGATGTCGCCGAGGTTCTCGACGTCGATCCGGCGTCACTGGTGCAGCGATGAGTTCGTCGGCGATCGACGCCGAACTCGGTGATCTGGTCGGACGGGAGTCGCGGCGCCGGGCCCAGACCCTGCAACTGGTGGCGGGGGAGACGATCGCGAGTCCGGCGGTCCGGGAGATCATGGCGTCGTCGTTGGGTGATACCTACGCGGAGGGATATCCGGGCGCGCGGTATCACGGCGGGTGTTCGGTGGTCGACGAGATCGAGGAGCTCGCGATCGCCCGCGCGAAGGACCTGTTCGGCGCCGACTATGTGAACGTCCAACCACTGTCGGGCACCGCGGCCGCATCGGCGGTGTACGCGGCCTTCGCGCAGCCCGGTGATCCGGTGCTCGCGTTGCGTCTCGATCATGGCGGCCACCAGACCCACGGCTCGCGGGCCAACTTCTCCGGCCGCTGGTTCAATCCGATTCAGTACTCGGTGTCGGTGACCGACGAACTCGTCGACTACGACCAGATCCGTGAGCTCGCACTCCTGCATCGCCCCCGGTTGTTGATCGTCGGGTCGCCCGCGTACTCGCGGTTGTTCGACTTCGAGATCCTGCGCACGATCGCCGACGAGGCCGAGTGCATCCTCTGGGTCGACGCCGCGCACCTCGCGGGTCTGGTGGCCGGCGGTGCGGCACCGAGCCCGGTGCCCTACGCCGACGTCGTCACCCTGGTGACGCACAAGGTGCTGCGCGGTCCACGGGGCGGCGTCATCCTCGGGACGGCCGAGCACGGCGCGGCGCTGGGCAAGGCGGTGTTCCCGTTCACCCAGGGCGCCCCGTCGGTGCACACGATCGCGGCGAAGGCCGCGACCTTCGCGGAGGCGGCGACGCCGGAGTTCGCCGACCATGTGAGCGCGGTCGTCGCCAATGCGCGTGCGTTGGCGCGGGGTCTGACCGCGCGGGGGTTGCGGATCGTCAGCGGCGGCACGGACACCCATCTGGCGGTGGTCGATGTGTCGTCGCTCGGATTGTCCGGGATCGAGGCGCAGCGACTGTTGCAGGAGGCCGGCATCGTCGTCGACAAGACGGTGTTGCCGTTCGATCAGCGTCCGGTCGCCGAGGGTTCCGCGGTGCGCATCGGTACCCCGATCGCGACGCTCGCCGGGGCCGACGCCGACATGATGGACACGGTCGCCGACTGGTGCGTGCGCGCCCTGTCCGATCCCGGTGAACACGCCCGGATCCGCGCCGACGTGGCCGCGATGCTCGGCGGGTAGCCTGATCGGGTGCCAGATCCCCTCCCCGCGATGAGTGTGCAGCGATGAGCGTGGACGGTACCGGTGTGACCACTGCGGCGTCGTGGGTACTGGCGGCGCCCGGTGTCGGCGGCGGCGCGGGTGTGCCGTTCCGAGAGTTGCTGCTGGTCGGTCTGTCGGCCGCCGCGATCACCTACCTCATCACCTCTGCGGTGCGGGTGGTCGCGATCCGGGCCGGTGCGGTGGCGGTCCCGCGGGCCCGCGACGTTCACGTGATCCCGACGCCACGGCTGGGTGGACTGGGGATGTTCGCCGGGATCGTGGCGGCGGTGGCGCTCGCGGCGAACCTGCCCGCCCTCAACCGTGGATTCGCCTACACCAATGACATCGGTGCGGTGATCGCGGCGGGCGCGGTGATCGTCATCGTCGGTGCGATCGACGACCGGTGGGGCCTCGATGCGCTCACCAAATTCGTCGGCCAGCTGACCGCCGCGGGCGTCATGGTGGTGATGGGGGTGAGCTGGATTCAGATCCCGGTTCCGTTCGGGGGTATCGGGACCGTCGTCCTCGATCCGTTCCAGTCCGGTCTGCTGACCGTCGCCATCACCGTTACCACCATCAACGCGGTCAACTTCATCGACGGCCTCGACGGTCTGGCCGCCGGTCTGGGGCTGATCGCGGCGTCGGCGATCTGCCTGTTCTCGCTGGGACTGTTGGCCGATCGCGGGGGAGACGTCAGTTATTACCCGCCGGCGCTGATCTCGGTGGCCCTGGCCGGGGCGTGTCTCGGATTTCTCCCGCACAATTTCTCGCCCGCCCGGATCTTCATGGGCGATTCGGGTGCGATGCTCATCGGTCTGATGCTCGCGGCGGCGGCCACCAGCGCATCCGGTCGTATCGCGGTCTACGCCTACGGCCCGGCCGACGTGGTGACCCTGCTGTTGCCGCTCATCCTGGTCGCCGCGATCATCTTCGTCCCGCTGTTGGACATGCTGATGGCGATCGTGCGCCGTACCCGGGCCGGCGTCGGTTTCTACACCCCGGACAAGATGCATCTGCATCATCGTCTGCTCGAACTCGGGCATTCCCAGCGCCGCGTGGCGGTGATCATCTACCTCTGGGTCGGTGTGCTGGCCTTCTCGGCGGCCGCGAGCACGGTCTTCCCGATGTCGGTGGTGGCGCCGGTGTTCGCCGGCGGGCTGGTGGTCGCGATGCTGGCCACGATGGCCCCGCGGTTGTCCCGGCGCTTCGCCGAACTCCGCACGGCTCACCACGGGCCGGTGGCGGGCTCGCGCCGCACCGACTGACCCCGTACCCGCCGAATGGCCAGGTGGGCGGTGACGCAGGGGCCAGGTAACCCAATGGTAAAGACCGTGTACTATGACCCGTAGTAGGCACGGGCGCAACGCGCCCGGATATCGGACAACCGTCCTCCCCGACGGCCCGACCGCCACACAACCAGACCCACCCACCCCCTGGTGGTGCAGGCCACGCGGCTTGATAGGGTCACTGCAAACGCGGAGCGTACGCTCGGCAGCTTTCGGCTGCGGAGGGTCACGCTCGATGCTGTCTGCCCCGGCTCGCACCGTCGAGCGGGGGTACGAGGAGAGATGAGGAGAGGCAATGACGACGTCTGCCCCTGATTCGGCTCCCGTGTATTACCCGGCTGCCCCGACGGGCCTCCTGCGACCGGGAATCATCTCGGCGGCACTCACCCTGATCGTCGCCGGGGCCTCGATCTACATGGGTCATCCGCTGTTCGCGGTGTTCTTCGCTGTCGGTGTCATCGCCGTGCTGGTCAACGCGAAAATGGTCACCCTCGCGGTCGCGCGGGTCGCCGCGGAAGCCGACCCCCGTAAGAAACTGTTGGCCGTGAATTCCGCGATGCGCCTCGGTGTGATCACCGTGCTCGCACTCGCGGCGGCCTTCCTGGTCCGGCCCGAAGGGCTGGGCGTGATGTTCGGACTCGCACTGGGCCAGGTCGTCCTGGTTCTCAACACCGTGATTCCGGTGATGAAAGGACTTCGTAAGCAGCTATGACCGCTCCGTCTGACACGCTGTACCTGGCTGAGGCCAAGATCGAGGTCGGCCACCATCAAGAGGTCGAGTGGCTGGGACTGACCTGGAACCTCGACACGATCATCTCCGCGTCGATCGCCGCGCTGATCGTCATCGCGATGGCCTTCTTCGTCAAGGCCAAGATGACCTCCAAGCGGCCGAACACCGTGCAGCTGTACTTCGAGGTCATCACCGTCCAGATGCGCAATCAGATCGAGAGCGCGATCGGCATGAAGATCGCCCCGTTCGTTCTGCCGCTGGCGGTCACGCTGTTCACCTACATCCTGATCGTGAACTGGTTCTCGGTTCTGCCGGTGCAGTACGGCACCGAATCGGGGGCCACCCACGAAGTGATCAAGCCGGCCTCGGGCGATGCGAACTTCACCTACGCCCTGGCGATCTTCGTCTTCTGCTGGTACCACGCCGCAGGCATGAAGCGCCGCGGACCGCTGCGCCACCTCGGCAAGCTCGTGAAGGGCCACGCCGCCGGACTCGCCCCGATCAACATCATCGAAGAGATCGCCAAGCCGCTCTCGCTGTCTCTCCGACTTTTCGGCAACCTGTTCGCCGGCGGCGTCATGGTTGCCCTGATCGCGCTGTTCCCGGCCTACATCATGTGGTTCCCGAACGCGATCTGGAAGTCGTTCGACCTGTTCATCGGCTTGATCCAGGCCTTCATCTTCGCCCTGCTGACCATCCTGTACTTCAGCCAGGCGATGGAGGATGACCACCACTAGTACGACCCGGTCGGTGCCGACCCGGCACCGACCACCCGAACCATCTCTTCCCACAAACGAAGGTCGGCCCCGCCGACCGGACCCACAGACCTGGCAACCAAGAGTGCCAGTTCCACCCGAAAGGAAAGATCTCAATGGATCCGAATCTGGTTAGCATGGGCGCATTGATCGGCGGCGGCCTCATCATGGGCGGCGGCGCGATCGGTGCCGGTATCGGTGACGGTATCGCCGGTTCCCAGCTCATCGCCGGCATCGCCCGGCAGCCGGAGGCCCAGGGCCGTCTGTTCACCCCGTTCTTCATCACCGTCGGTCTGGTCGAGGCCGCGTACTTCATCAACCTGGCCTTCATGGCGCTGTTCGTGTTCGCCAACCCGGCTCAGGTGTACGGCGCACCCTCCTGATTCAGGAAGTCCGCCCGACCACCTCAGAAGTTCGTTAGTCCGATAGGGGACACCCATCATGATGAGTCTCGCCGCAGAAGAAGAAGCCGGGACGTCCAACTTCCTCATCCCGAACGGCACGTTGATCGCGTGCCTGCTGATCTTCGTCGTCGTGCTGATCGTCATCCGCACCTTCGTCGTACCGCCGATCCTCAAGGTGCTCGACGAGCGCGATGCCCGTGTGGCCAAGACGGTCGAAGACAACAAAGCCGCAGCGGCGAGCTACGCGGACGCCGACCGTGAGTACGCGGCTCGTCTGAAGGATGCTCGTGGCGACGCCACGGGTATCCGGGACGAGGCGCGGGCCAAGGGCAACGAGCACGTGGCGGCGGCCAAGAGCAAGGCCACCGAGGAGGCCGATGCCGCCCTGGCCAAGATCTCGGCAGATCTGAAGGTGGAGGCGGACAAGGCGGTCACCACCGCCAAGCAGGACGTGAGTCGGCTGTCGGCGACGCTGGCCGGCCGCGTCCTGGGAACCGATGTCGCCCCGGCCGATGCAGGGGCCAAGCAGACAGAGACGGTGAACTAGCGTGGATATCTTCATCGGACAGCTCGTCGGCTTTCTGGTCATCGTCGGCATCTTCGTCAAGTGGGTGCTGCCCCCGCTGAAGAAGGCGGTGCTCTCCCAGAAGGACGCGATCAGCCAGCAGCTCGTCGACAGTGACGAGGCCAAGGCGCGTGCCGAGGATGCCCGGGTCGCACATGACCGGGCCATCGAGAGGGCGGACGCCGAGGCCAAGGAATTGCACGCCGGAGCCCTGCAGGACGCGGAGTCCATCGAGTCCGACCTCAAGGCCTACGCCGATTCCGAGGTCCGGCGGATCTCCGAGCACGGCACGAACCAGGCCGAGCTGGCCCGGACCAGCCTGGTCCGTCAGCTGCGGTCCGAACTGGGCCTCAGTGCGGTCGACGGGGCGGGTGACATCGTCCGCAAGCATCTGGCCACCGCGGACAACCAGACCGCCACCATCGACCGGGTGATCGACGAACTCGAGCAGATGGCGAGCAAGGATTCGACCTCGGCGGTGCCGCCGAGTTCGGAGTTGATCGGCCTGCATTCGCTGCATGCCACCAGCCGCGACGCCGCTCGCACCATTGCCCACGAATTCGACTCGGCCGCAGCCGATCTCGACTCGGCGGCGTTGACGTCGGCGTCGGAGGACCTGTACCAGGTCATCAGCTTCCTGCTCAAGAACCCGGTGCTGCGCAAGAAGCTCACCGAGGACGAGGAGAACCCCGAGGGCAAGAAGCAGTTGGTGCATACCCTGCTGGACGGCAAGGTCGCGCCGATTGTGGTCGACACCGTGGCCACCGCTGCCGCACAGCGCTGGTCACAGAGCGTGGATCTCCTCACCGCGCTGCGTCGTCAGAACGCACTCATCGTGCTGACCTCGGCGGAGCGCGAGGGCACGATCGAGCAGACCGAGGACGAACTGTTCCGCATCGGCCGACTGCTCGACGCCAACCCGGAACTCGCCTCGCTGCTCGCCGATTTCCAGCGTCCGGTGCCCGGCCGGGTGGAGCTGTTGCGCTCGCTCGTCGGTGGACAGGTCAACGAGCACACGTGGTACCTGCTGTCGCACGCCATCGCCCTGCTGCACGGTCAGCCGGCCGAGAACGCGGTCGCGCACCTGGCCGAACTGGCTGCGGCGCGACGCGGTGAAACCGTGGCGCATGTGATCTCGGCGGTCGAGCTCACCGACGCACAGAACGATCGGTTGGCCTCGGTGCTGGGGTCGATCTACCACCGCACGATCTCGGTGCAGACCGAGGTCGACGAATCGATCATCGGCGGCCTGCGTGTGGGCGTCGGCGACGAAGTGATCGAGGCCGACATCGCCACCCGGTTGGCGAAGGCGGCCGAGACCCTGCCGCGCTGATCCGCTGCGCAGCCGACAACTCCATCACCCACCACCGAAGAACCACTTGCCCGGACTGAGTAAGAAAGACGAGAACCCATGGCCGAGTTGACGATCTCAGCAGACGAGATCAAGGGAGCGATCGAGCAGTATGTCTCGTCGTTCGACGCCGAAGCCTCGCGTGACGAGGTCGGCATCATCACCGATACCGCGGACGGCATCGCCCACGTCAGTGGCCTGCCCAGCGCGATGGCCAACGAGCTGCTGCAGTTCCCCGGCGGCGTGCTCGGTGTGGCACTGAACCTCGACGAGGACGAGATCGGCGCGGTCATCCTCGGTGACTACGAGAGCCTGGAAGAGGGCCAGCAGGTCAGCCGTACCGGCGAGGTCCTCTCGGTTCCCGTCGGAGACAAGTTCCTCGGTCGCGTCGTCGACCCGCTCGGCGCCCCGATCGACGGCCTCGGCGATATCGAGGCCGAGGACCAGCGCGTGCTGGAACTGCAGGCAGCCACCGTGCTCGAGCGTCAGCCGGTCGAGGAATCCCTCGCCACCGGCATCAAGGCCATCGACGCCATGACCGCCATCGGCCGTGGTCAGCGTCAGCTGGTCATCGGCGACCGCAAGACCGGCAAGACCGCGGTGTGTGTCGACGCCATCCTGAACCAGAAGGCCAACTGGGAATCCGGCGACGAGAACAAGCAGGTCCGTTGCATCTACGTCGCGATCGGCCAGAAGGGTTCGACCATCGCGGGCGTCAAGACCGCTCTGGAAGAGGCCGGTGCGATGGAGTACACCACCATCGTCGCCGCTCCCGCGTCCGACTCGGCCGGCTTCAAGTGGCTGGCACCGTACACCGGATCGGCCATCGGTCAGCACTGGATGTACGAGGGCAAGCACGTCCTGATCGTGTTCGACGACCTGACCAAGCAGGCCGAGGCCTACCGCGCCATCTCGCTGCTGCTGCGTCGCCCGCCGGGCCGCGAGGCCTACCCCGGCGACGTCTTCTACTTGCACTCGCGTCTGCTGGAGCGTTGTGCGAAGCTCTCCGACGCGATGGGCGGCGGCTCGATGACCGGTCTGCCGATCATCGAGACCAAGGCCAACGACGTTTCCGCGTTCATCCCGACCAACGTCATCTCGATCACCGACGGGCAGGTCTTCCTCGAGTCCGACCTGTTCAACAAGGGTGTGCGTCCCGCCATCAACGTCGGTACCTCGGTGTCGCGCGTCGGTGGTGCCGCACAGACCAAGGGCCTGAAGAAGGTGTCCGGTTCGCTGCGTCTGGAACTCGCACAGTTCCGTGAGCTCGAGGCGTTCTCCGCCTTCGCCTCCGACCTCGACGACGCATCGAAGGCGCAGCTCGAGCGCGGTGCCCGCTGGGTCGAGATGCTCAAGCAGGACCAGTACAGCCCCTACTCGGTCGAGGACGAGATCGTCTCGATCTACCTCTGCGGTGAGGGCCACTACGACTCGGTTCCGGTCGACGACATCCGCAACTTCGAGACCCAGCTGCTCAGCCACCTGCACCACAACGCGACCGGGGTCTACGACTCCATCGCCGGTGGCAAGGTGCTGTCCGACGACGAGGCCGAGGCGCTGGTCGCCGAGACCAACAAGTTCAAGAACAGCTACCTCACCCACGACGGCAAGCGTGTCGTGAACGAGGCCGAGGCGGCCGCGATGGATTCCGAGGACGTCGAACAAGAAGCGATCAAGATCCGCAAGTGATCTTTTTCAGCAGACGAGTGACGTCAATCGACGTGTCAAGGAAGGGGTGAGATCTCGTGGCCAGCATTCGTGAGCTGCGTTCACGCATCCGGTCGGTTCAGTCGACCAAGAAGATCACCAAGGCGCAGGAACTGATCGCCACCTCCCGCATCACCAAGGCACAGGCCCGGGTTGCGGCTGCCAAGCCGTACGCCTCGGAGATGACCAAGGTGCTCTCCGAGCTGGCGAGCAGCGCGGGATCGCTGGATCATCCGTTGCTGCAGGAGCGGGAGAATCCGAAGCGTGCCGGCGTCCTGGTGATCACCAGTGACCGTGGTATGTGCGGTGGGTACAACGCCAACGTTCTGCGGGCCACCCGTGAACTCCTCGCGCTGCTGCGCGAAGAGGGCAAGGAGCCCGTGCTGTTCATCATGGGACAGAAGGGCGTCGGCTTCTTCACCTTCCGTGGTGCGGAGTACTCGGATGCCTGGACCGGTTTCTCGCAGGCGCCGGAGTACTCCGACGCGGCGCAGCCCAGCAAGTTCCTGGTCGATCTCTTCCTCGCCGGTTCCGGGGTGGAGGTCGAGCGCCCGGACGGCACCGGCTCGGTCGAGGGCGTTGACGAACTGCACTTGGTGTACACCCGGTTCGTGTCGATGCTGACCCAGGCCCCCGAGGTCCGTCGGATGGCCCCGCTGGTGGTCACCGAGGACGAGGTCGACGCGAGCGACGCGGAGGCCGGAAGCGTCACCTCCGAGTCGCGGAACTACACGTTCGAGCCGAGTGCCGAAGGCCTCCTCGAGACGCTGTTACCGCGCTATATCGCCACCCGTGTGTATGCGGCGCTGCTGGATTCCTCGGCGTCGGAGTCGGCTGCTCGGCGTACCGCAATGAAGGCGGCCACCGACAACGCCGAGGAGCTGTCGAAGAACCTCTCCCGTGAGGCCAATCAGCTCCGCCAGGCCCAGATCACCCAGGAGATCAGCGAGATCGTCGGCGGCTCCAGCGCCCTCGCGACCTAGACCGTCGGCCTCGCCCCTTCGCGAAACTTTCGATCCAAAGAGGAAGTGACCCACTCATCATGACCGCAGTAGCAGAAACCCCGACCTCGGGGAAGTCGGGGTCCGCCGACGGGCGGATCGTCCGCATCATCGGCCCCGTGGTCGACGTCGAGTTCCCGCGGGGCTCGATCCCAGACCTGTTCAACGCCCTCCACGCGGACGTGACCCTGGAGGCGGTGGCCAAGACCCTCACCCTCGAGGTCGCCCAGCACCTCGGTGACAATCTGGTCCGCACCATCTCCATGCAGCCCACCGACGGCCTCGTCCGCGGCGCGACCGTCAGCGACACCGGATACCCGATCCGCGTGCCCGTCGGCGACGTCGTCAAGGGCCACGTGTTCAACGCGCTCGGCGACTGCCTCGACAGCCCGGGCCTGGGCCGCGACGGCGAGCAGTGGGGCATCCACCGCAAGCCCCCGGCCTTCGACGAACTCGAGGGAAAGACCGAGATCCTCGAGACCGGCATCAAGGTCATCGACCTGCTGACCCCGTATGTCAAGGGCGGCAAGATCGGCCTGTTCGGTGGTGCCGGTGTCGGCAAGACCGTTCTGATCCAGGAGATGATCACCCGTATCGCCCGCGAGTTCTCGGGCACCTCGGTGTTCGCCGGCGTCGGTGAGCGTACCCGCGAGGGCACCGACCTCCACCTCGAGATGGAGGAGATGGGCGTTCTCCAGGACACCGCCCTGGTGTTCGGTCAGATGGACGAGCCGCCGGGCACCCGTATGCGCGTGGCGCTGTCGGCGCTGACGATGGCGGAGTACTTCCGCGACGTCAAGCACCAGGACGTGCTGCTGTTCATCGACAACATCTTCCGGTTCACCCAGGCCGGTTCGGAGGTCTCCACCCTGCTCGGCCGCATGCCGTCCGCGGTGGGTTACCAGCCGACGCTGGCCGACGAGATGGGCGAGCTGCAGGAGCGCATCACCTCCACCAAGGGGCGTTCGATCACGTCGCTGCAGGCCATCTACGTGCCCGCCGACGACTACACCGACCCGGCGCCGGCCACCACCTTCGCCCACCTCGATGCCACCACCGAGCTCTCGCGTCCGATCTCGCAGCTGGGTATCTACCCGGCCGTGGACCCGCTGACCTCGACCTCGCGCATCCTGGAGGCCTCGATCGTCGGTGACGAGCACTTCCGCGTCGCCAACGAGGTCAAGCGCATCCTGCAGAAGTACAAGGAACTGCAGGACATCATCGCCATTCTCGGTATGGACGAACTGTCCGAAGAGGACAAGGTGACGGTGCAGCGTGCCCGTCGTATCCAGAAGTTCCTCGGACAGAACTTCCTCGTCGCCGAGAAGTTCACCGGTCAGAAGGGCTCGGTCGTGCCGCTCGCCGACACCGTCGAGGCGTTCGACCGCGTGTGCAAGGGCGAGTTCGATCACCTGCCCGAGCAGGCCTTCAACAGCTGCGGTGGACTCGACGACGTGGAGGCCGCCGCGGCCAAGATCGCCGGAAAGTAGCGGATCGACATGGCTGACAAGTCCTTCCACGTCGAGGTGGTCTCCGCCGACGCAGAGCTCTACTCCGGTGAGGCGACCTTTGTGATCGCACAGACCACCGTGGGTGAACTCGGTGTGCTGGCGAACCACGAACCGCTGCTCGGCGAGTTGGTGCCCGGCGGGTTCGTGGTGATCGTCGAGGAGAGCGGTGACCGCAAGGCCGCGGCGATCGAGGGTGGCTTCCTCTCGGTCACCGGTGAGTCGGTGACGATCCTCGCCGAGTCCGCCGCATGGGCCGACGACGTCGATGTCGCCGCCGAAAAGGCGGCCCTCGAAGCCGCTGAGCCCGGCAGCGCGGAGTACAACCACGCGCACGCCCGCCTCACCGCGGCCGAGCATCTGGTCAAGTAGCCACGCGACCGACATTCCGTCAGTGCTCACACGACCGGCCACCCCGACGAGGGTGGCCGGTCGTGTGTTCGGGCCAGATGGCATGCTGGGGGTGCGTCCCGGGCGATCACAGCCACGTCCCAGCCTTACGAGATCGCCGCTGACGGGGGCCGGACCGAGGAGGTGCGCCCGGGTGACGGAACTGGTCGTCGTGGTGATCCTGAGCATTGCGCTGCTCAGTGCCCTCGCCCTGTGCGGGTTGCTGGCCTATCGCGTGGGTCAGTTGCGCCGTGGGGGTACCCCGGTGCTGCTGCGTGAACTGCCCGCCGCGGTCGACGAGGGGTGGCGGCACGGCACCGTCCACTACAGCGACGAGGCGTTGCGGTATTTCCGTCTGTCATCGCTACGGCCCGGTCCGTCGCGGACGCTGCCGCGTCGCTCCATCGAGATCGCCGGCCGGCGGCGCGCGGTGGGTACCGAGCAGGACATTCTCGCCGACATGATCATCCTCCGCGTCCACCAGGCGGTCGGCGCCGGCGACGGCCGCGACTACGAGATCGCCTTGGACGCCGGCGGGGTCACCGCCTTCCAGTCGTGGCTGGAGTCACGACGTCCCTCACGCGCACAGCGCCGCAGCGCCTGAGCGCATCCTCGGCCGAGGAGCTCGAGTCTCAGGAGCTCGTGGGCCGGGACCGCTGCCCGCCGGGCACCCACTTCACGTCGCCGTCGCCATGCGGTGGTCGGTTGGCCACGCGCGACAGGATGAACAACAGATCCGAGAGCCGGTTGAGGTATTTCGCCGGCAACACCGACGTCGCGTCCGGGTCGGCCGCCACCGCGGACCACGCGGAACGTTCGGCCCGCCGGGTGACCGTCCGGGCCTGATGCAGCAGCGCCGACAGCGGTGTGCCGCCGGGTAGGATGAACGAATCCAGCGACGGCAGATCCTCCCCGAAGGCGTCGCACCAGTGCTCCAGCGCGTCGATGTAGTCCTGCTCGATACGCAGCGGCGGATACTTCGGATCGTCGACGACGGGCGTGGACAGGTCCGCCCCGGCGTCGAACAGATCGTTCTGGACGGTCCGTAGCACCTCGGCGATCTCCTCGGGTACCGCACCGCCCACGGCGAGGGCGACCCCGATCGCCGCGTTCGCCTCGTCGCAATCGGCGTAGGCGATCACCCGTGGATCGGTCTTGGACACCCGGGAGAAGTCGCTGAGCCCGGTGGTCCCGTCGTCGCCGGTACGGGTGTAGATGCGGGTGAGGTGCACGGCCATACGTCAAAATCTAGCGCTCCGCGGGATCGCACCGTGCGACCGATAAGCTGTCTGTCGTGAGTGATCGCTTTCTGGTGACCGGGGGAGCCCGGCTGAGTGGCGAGGTCTCGGTCGGTGGAGCGAAGAACAGTGTGCTCAAACTGATGGCGGCCGCGTTGCTCGCCGAGGGCACCACCACCCTGACCAATTCGCCCGAGATCGCCGACGTCCCGCTGATGGCAGATGTGCTGCGTGGCCTCGGGGCGAGTGTCTCGATCGACGGTGACACCGTGATCATCGATGCGCCGGCCGAACCGAAGTACCACGCCGATTTCGACGCGGTGAAGCAGTTCCGTGCATCGGTGTGCGTGTTGGGGCCGTTGATGGCGAGGTGCCGTCGCGCCGTCGTCGCGCTGCCCGGCGGAGACGCCATCGGGTCCCGCCCCCTCGACATGCATCAGGCCGGTCTACGCGCGCTCGGGGCACACAGTTCCATCGAACACGGCTGCGTGGTCGCCGAGGCCGACGCCCTCATCGGGGCGCCGGTGGCGCTCGAGTTCCCCTCGGTGGGCGCCACCGAGAACATCCTGATGGCCGCGGTCCTCGCGGACGGACAGACCACCATCGACAACGCCGCCCGTGAGCCGGAGATCGTCGACCTCTGTGTGATGCTGCAGCAGATGGGTGCGCGGATCGAGGGCGCGGGTACCTCCACCCTCACCGTGACCGGGGTCGAGCGACTGCACCCGGCCACCCATCGGGTCATCGGTGACCGGATCGTCGGCGCCACCTGGGGAATCGCGGCCGCCATGACGCAGGGAGACGTCACGGTGCGGGGCGTTGCGCCGGCGCACCTGCAACTGGTCCTCAACAAGCTCGTCGACACCGGGGCCCGGGTCGACACGATGGTCGACGGCTTCCGCGTCCGCCACGACGGCAGGCCCGCGGCGGTGAACGTGTCCACATTGCCGTTCCCCGGATTCCCCACCGATCTGCAGCCGATGGCGATCGGTCTGGCGGCCATCGCCGACGGGATGTCGGTGATCACCGAGAACGTGTTCGAGGCCCGCTTCCGCTTCGTCGAGGAGATGGTGCGTCTGGGAGCCGACGCCCGCACCGACGGCCATCACGCCGTCATCCGGGGTATCGAGCGACTCTCCAGCGCACCCGTGTGGTGCTCCGACATCCGGGCGGGCGCGGGCCTGGTGCTGGCCGGTCTGGTCGCCGACGGGGTGACCGAGGTCCACGACATCGAGCACATCGACCGCGGATACCCGCAGTTCGAGGAGAACCTCACCCGGCTGGGCGGGATCATCGAGCGGGTACGGGGCTGAACCGTGGACGGTGGCGACATGGACGGTGGCACACACACTCATCCGCATCCGGCCGATGAGGGAGATACGGCACATCACGCGCCCGGGGGGCATCAAGGGCACGGGGCCGGTGACGTCGACATCGCGGCCTGGACCTCCCGTTTCGACCTGCTCTCCGATCCGCACCGGCTGGAGATCCTGCTGGTGCTGCACCGCAAGCCCGGGATCTTCGTCGGCGACATCGCGACGGAGGTGGGCCGCACCGAAACCGCGGTGTCGCAAGCACTTCGGGTGTTGCGTCATCAGGGGTGGGTGACCTCCACCCGGGTGGGCCGCTCGGTCAGCTACCGGCTCGAGGACGAGACGGTCCATCGGCTTCTGCATTGGATCGGTGCGCGGCATCTCGATCCGTGACCTCGGGTCGTCGAGGGTGGGGCTCGGTGATGTGGCCAGGGTCACTCCTGACCGTTCGGATAGTCTGTGCACCTCGTTATCTGAATAAGTAGACAGATGTCGGGGTGGGTCTTAACGTTCCTCCTATCGCGCGCCGGTATGTCGGTGCACGCTCAGCGATACGAAAGGGACACCGCTCAATGTCCACCACCCCGTCCACGACGACCCTCGCCATGCACATGAGCGACGGCATCATCAACGCGCAGACCTCGATCCTGTTCGGCGCCATCGCCATTGCCGGCCTCGGCTTCTGCGCCTGGCGTGCCCGCACCGATCTCGATGAGAAGACCGTGCCGATGGCCGGTCTGGTCGCCGCCTTCATCTTCGCGGTCCAGATGATCAACTTCCCGATCCTGCCGGGGGTGAGTGGGCACCTCCTCGGTGGTGCGCTGGCCGCCATCCTGGTCGGGCCGTACACCGGGGCCCTGTGTATCGCCATCGTGCTGGTGGTCCAATGCCTGCTCTTCGCCGACGGCGGGATCACCGCGCTCGGCGCCAACATCACCAACATGGCGCTGATCTCCACCTTCGCCGGATACGGCGTGGCGGTGATCCTGTACCGGGTCATCGCGGCGAGGTCACGCTCCATCGGCGGCCTCGGGATCGTGGCCTTCGTTTCCGCACTGTGCGGAACCGTGTGCGCGGCAACCGGATTCGTCGTCGAGTATGCGATCGGCGGAGCCGCGTCGACATCCTTGGGCACGGTGGCGGTCTACATGTGGGGCACGCACGTACTCATCGGGATCGGGGAGGGTCTGATCACCGCCGCCACCGTCATGGCGGTCGCCCGGGCGCGCCCGGACCTGGTCTACCTGCTACGCCGCAACCCGGCACCCGCACAAGCGATCGGAGTCCCGGCATGAGCACCACATCGTCGACCGAGCGCACCCACGCACCACGGGTGCGGCGCCGCACGTTTCTCATCGCCTTCGGGGTGGTGGCGCTGATCATCGCCGGGATCGTGTCCTATGTGGCCAGCTCCTCACCCGACGGACTCGACTCGGCCACCCAGCAGGGATGCCAGACCGTCGAGGTCAACGGCTCCGAGGAGCTCACCGGTACCTGCATCGCCCAGCATGCGACCGACCACGCCATGGCGTCGTCACCGTTGGCCGACTACTCGTTCCGCGGAATCGAGTACACCAACGGCATCGCCGGCGTGATCGGGGTGCTGGTCACGCTCGCCATCGCGGGCGGCCTGTTCTGGCTGATTGCGCGCCGCCGCCGCGGTGGGGCGGCCACCACCGCGTCCGGGGACTGAGCACCATGGGTGCCGGTCATGCCCATCCGCTCTACCGTGCCGGTGACTCGCGCGTGCACCGCGCACCCGCCGAGGTGAAGATCGTCTGCCTGGTGATCTTCGTCTTCGCGGTCGTGGCCACTCCGCGTGAGATGTTCTGGCCCTACCTGGGTTTCGCGCTCATCCTGGGTGCCGTGTGGGCGCTCGCGCGGATACCACCGCTGTGGATTCTGCCGCGCATGCTGATCGAGGCGCCGTTCGTGATCCTGGCGGTGTTGTTGCCGTTCTCCGCCGGGACCGACCGGGTGGAGTTCCTCGGTATGTCGCTGTCGGTGACCGGGTTGTACGCGGGATGGGGCATCCTCATCAAGGGCACGCTCGGGGTCGCGGCGTCGCTGACCTTCGCCGCGACGACGGAGGCCCGCGCACTCCCGGTCGCACTGACCCGGCTGGGTGTCCCGGCGACGATCACGCCGATCTTCGTGATGATGCTGCGCTACGTCGACCTGCTCTCGGCCGAGATCCGGCGGATGCAGATCGCTCGGTCCGCGCGCGGCGATTCACCCCGGCTGATCCATCAGGCGGGGGCGATCGCCAAGGGGGTGGGCGCGCTGTTCCTGCGGTCCTACGAACGCGGTGAGCGGGTGCATCTGGCGATGATGTCGCGCGGATTCACCGGAACGATCCCGGAGATGCCCGGGGTGGCGACCGCGCCACGCGCGACACCCGCCCAGTGGGCGGTGATCGTCACACCTGCGATCGCGGCCGTCGCGGTCGCGGCCAGTGCCTGGGGGATGAGATGAGACGTCAACTGCCACAGCATGTCAGCCCGCCGGACTCCTCGGTACCGGGTGCCCCGGCCGTCGAGGTCCGGGGCCTGTCGTTCGCCTATCCGGACGGTCATGTCGCAATCGACGGCATCGACCTCGTGGTGGCAGAGGGAGAGCGCGTTGCGCTGCTCGGTCCCAACGGGGCCGGCAAAACCACCCTGATGTTGCAACTCAACGGTGTGCTGCTGCCCACTGCCGGCGAGGTGGCCATCCACGGCATTCCGGTGGCGAAGAACTCGCTTCGCGAGGTGCGCCGGCGCGTCGGACTGGTGTTCCAGGACCCCGACGATCAGCTGTTCATGCCGACCCTGGTCGAGGATGTCGCGTTCGGCCCGGCCAACTTCGGGGTGACCGGCGATGAGCTGAAGCTGCGCGTCGACGAGGCGCTGGCCGCGGTGTCGATGACCGAACACGCCGGGCGCAGTCCGCATCATCTCTCCGGTGGCCAGCGGCGACGCGGTGCGCTCGCCAGCGTCTTGTCCTGTCGCCCAGATGTTCTCGTCCTCGACGAACCGTCGGCGAATCTGGATCCGCTGGCGCGCCGGGACCTGGCCGACACCTTGCTGCGCCTGCGGACGACGATGCTCGTGGTCACCCACGACCTGCTGTACGCGGCCCAACTGTGCGACCGGGCGGTGGTCATCGACGCCGGCCGCGTGGTCGCCGACGGCCCGGTCGACGACATCCTCGCCGACGAGGCATTACTGGCCGCGCACCGGCTCGAGTTGCCGTGGGGATTCGACATCGACGCGGTCCGGCGGGCACGTGCCGGCGGCGTCCGGAGTTCGTCGGCCACCTCGCCCTGTCCGAACGGATAGTCGGCCACCTGCCCGTCGGGCGACCCCGACCTGACCAAGGTGGGTTCCGATGATTCTCCAGGGACGGTTTGTGCCGCAACACCTTCCACCCCTTCCTGTGACGCGCGTAACGTCGCCGTTGCTCACAGTCGGCGTCACGCGGTGTGCGCCGACGACGAAGGAGGTCAGGTCACATGCAGGTAGATGAGCTACTCAAGCCGTTTCCCATCAAGGAGTTCCACCCGTTCCCCCGTGCCATGATGGGCCCGGGCGCACACGAGATGATCGGTCCCGAGGCCCTCAAACTCGGATTCAAGAAGACCCTCATCATGACCACCGGTCTGCGCGGCAGCGACACCGTGCACAAGATCGTCGAGTCGTGCAAGTACCACGGCCTCGAGGTCGTGCTCTACGACAAGGTCGAGTCCAATCCCAAGGACTACAACGTCATGGACGCGGTGTCGTTGTACAACTCGGAGAAGTGCGACTCGTTCATCTCGATCGGTGGCGGCTCGGCACATGATGCCTGCAAGGGCGCGCGCATCTCGGTCGCCCACGACGGCCGCAGCGTCAACGAGTTCGAGGGCTTCAACAAGAGCGAAAACCCCAAGAACCCACCGCATATCGCAGTGTCGACCACGGCCGGTACCGGGTCGGAGACCTCCTGGGCCTACGTCATCACCGACACCACCACCGACCCCGACAAGCCGCACAAGTACGTCGCCTTCGACGACGCCGCGGTGACGACGCTGGCCATCGACGACCCGGTGCTGTACTACGACTGCCCGGTCGCCTACACCGCGCAGTGCGGATTCGACGTCCTGGCGCACGCGTCGGAGCCCTACGTCTCGCGGCTGAACTTCCCGCCGTCGATGGGTAACGCCCTCTACGCGGTGAAGATGACCGCGGAGAACCTGCGTGAGGCCACCTGGAACGGTGTCGACCTCAAGGGTCGCGAAGGCATGATGTACGCGCAATACATTGCGGCACAGGCCTTCAACTCGGGTGGACTGGGAATCATCCACTCCATCAGCCACGCGGTGTCGGCGTTCTTCGACACCCACCACGGCCTGAACAATGCGATCGCACTGCCGCGTGTGTGGGCGTTCAACATGCCGGTCATGTACGAGCGTTACGCCGACATGGCGCAGGCCATGGGCGTCGACACCCACGGGATGACCAAGGTCCAGGCCGCCGATGCGGCCCTCGAAGCCGCCATCCGGCTGCTGCGTGACGTGGGCATCGTCGAGCGCTTCGCCGACGTCAAGAAGGACTCGTACCCCAAGAACCGCCTCGGCGAGGGGCCGACGAAGTTCTACGAGAACCGCAAGGAGATCACCACCGACGCGGCCACCATCGACGCGCTGACCAACCACGTCCTCGGCGACGCGTGCACCCCGGGTAACCCCAAGGAGTGCACCTTCGAGACCGTGCGTCCGGTCGTCGAGCACTGCGTGAACGGAAGCCTGGACGAGCTGCTCCCGTAGCAGCCGGTCCACCCCGACCGGGGTGTGGGGAACCGCATGCCCCCGAAGTCCGCGGTTCCCCACATCCCACTCACTCCGGTGGTCACCTCGAGCGTTCGGCGTGGTGACCTCCGGAGTGGACAAGACCACCGGCCCCGGTCCACGCATTGCCGCCCCGCGTCGCCGCCCCCACGCCCTCGTCGAGGCGCGTCCACCTTCTCAGGAGAGCTTCGTATGTCCACCTCCTTCGTCACCACCGACGACCCGACAGGCTCCGCGGCCGGAGCGCAATCATCCTCGGCGTCAACCGAATCCGACGACAGCACCGCAACGGAGAACTCCGCGGTGACCTTCCGCGACGTCGACGACGTGACCCGGCGGTTCGCCGACGCCGGATACCTCGCCGATCAGCGACTGGCGACGACCGTGTTCCTGCAGAACCGACTCGGCAAACCGGTGCTGCTGGAAGGTCCTGCGGGCGTGGGCAAGACACAGCTCGCCAAGACCCTCGCGGAGGTGACCGGCCGAGATCTGTTGCGACTGCAGTGCTATGAGGGGCAGGACGAGACCACCGCCCTCTACGAATGGGACTACGGAAAGCAACTCCTCTACACGCAGGTGCTCAAGGAGAAGATCTCCCAGGTCGTCGCCGAAGCCGACACCCTCTCGGAGGCCGTCGACCGCATCGGTGCCGAGGAGAGTGTGTTCTTCTCCGAACGATTCCTCGCCCCGCGTCCACTGCTCGAGGCGGTGCGCAGCGAACGTCCTGTCGTGTTGCTGATCGACGAGGTCGACCGCGCCGACGAGGCACTCGAGGCGGTGTTGCTGGAGTTGCTCGCCGAATACCAGGTCTCGGTCCCCGAGATCGGTACCTTCGTCGCCACCCATCAGCCGATGATCGTGTTGACCTCCAACAACACCCGGGATCTGTCCGCGGCGCTGAAGCGCCGCTGCCTGCATCTGTCGCTCGACTATCCGGATGCCGCACGGGAATTGGAGATCATCAGGTCCAAGAACACCGGGCTGGCCGACACCCTGGCCGCCAAACTGGTGGAGATCGTCCGCGGGCTGCGTGATCTGGATCTGCGCAAGGCGCCCAGCATCTCCGAGGCGATCGACTGGGCGCGCACCCTCGCCGTGCTCGGCGCGGACGAACTGTCCGCCGACATCCTCGGTCAAACCGCGAATGTGGTGGTCAAATACGACCGCGATCTCACCCGTGCCCTCGATGCGCTGCCGCGGCTGGTCGATCCGAACGCCGAGGTGCCCGATCATCTGCATTCGCATGATCACGGCCATGGGCATTCACATGGACACGGCCATTCCCACGGGCATGACCATGACCACGATCATGATCATGACGATCACAGTGGACCGGCGCGTCGCGCGGAGAAGGACAAGCCCGGCCGGCACGCGGATGAGTACTACGGATCGCCGGGCGCGAAGAGCGATGCCGGCACCCGATCCGTCAGCGCCACCCAGGGCAGTCGCTCCTTCACCCGTCCGCCGTCCGGCGGCAGTGGCCGCAAGCGTCCGTTCTAGGAGCCGGGGATGGAAGGAGCGGTCCACCGGTTCGTCCGGTTGTTGCGCCTGCACGGTGTGCGGATCGGCGTGTCGGAAGCCATGGATGCCATGTCCGCGGTCGGCACCGCCGAGATCCTCGCCGACCGTGAACTCATGCGGTCGGCGATGGAGGCGTGCCTGATCAAGGACCGCCGCGACGAGCAGACATTTCACGAGGTGTTCGACAGGTTCTTCTCGCTGCGGCCGGTGCTGGACACCGATGACGGACACAGTCATTCACATACCCACGACGATCTGTCCGACACCGGTGAGCTGGCCGATTACACTCTCTCCGACGAGGTGAGCAACACCCCGCAGCAGGGGCACAGTCACGGCCCGCCGTCCGACATCCGGGAGTATTTCGATCCCGAGGATCTCGCCGAGCAGTACAACCTGCATCAGGAGGCCAACAAACTCGACATGGCCTCGCTGACCGACGAGATCGTGCTGTCGGCGGACTCGGTACCCAATTCGGAGCAGGCCGCGCGGGTGCAGTTGACGGTGTCGCGGTTGCACAATCCCGGCAGGCCGGGGGAGTTGGTCACCGACAACGCGACGCGGCTGGACGCGGAACTGTCGGTGGCGCAGGAGATGGCGTTGCTGGACTGGCTCGACGACGCCGACGGACTGGCGGGACCGCAGCCGGATCGCGAGGAGATCGCGCGTCTGCGCAGTGCGCTGGCCGGGCTGCTCGACGGTCTGCCCGAGAAGCTGCGCGATCACCTCGAACAGCTGATGGCCACCGATCACGAGATCGAGGAACGCGAGATCAAGGCGTCGGTGCGTGAGGCCATTCACGAACACGAACGGGCCAGTCTCGAGGAATCCATCCGGCGGCTGATCCGCAGCCTGCACGGCGCGCCCCGCGCACGTCGCAAGCTCGCCGCCCGCGGCACGGTTGACGCCGCTCGCACAATGCGCGCCAACCTCCGGTACGACGGTGTCCCGTTCCGGCCGATCACCGTGGCCAAGGTGGAGGATCGTCCGTCACTGCTCATCCTCGCCGACGTCTCGTTGTCGGTGCGCAGCGCGGCGCGGTTCACACTGCAGTTGGTGCATGGTCTGCAGAGCATGGTCGCCCATGTGCGCTCGTTCGCGTTCGTCTCCGACCTCGTCGAGATCACCGATCTGTTCGCCGAGCATCCGCCGGAGGAGGCGCTGTCGTTGGTGGTCTCGGGTCTGCCGGCCGGCGGGGTGCTCGACACCGACGCCGACTCCGACTACGGCACGGCACTGCAGACCTTCCTCGACGACTTCGGTGGTGCGATCACGCGACGGACGACGGTGATCGTGCTCGGAGACGGTCGCAACAACGGCGGCGAACCCAATCTCGAGGCGTTCGAGGAGATCACCCGCCGGGCTCGGGAAACCATCTGGATCACCCCCGAACCCAAGTACTCCTGGGGGCTGGGAGCCTGTGACCTCCCCGGGTATGCGACCTTCTGCGATCGGGTCCACGTCGTCCACGATCTGGCGGCGCTCGAGCAGGTCTCCGTAGACGCATATGCGACGTGAGTGTCGGTGGCGCCACGTAGGATTTTCGTCATCTGTCCCCGCGTGACGAGGTGGTGATCGCGAGAATGCGCGCCGACACTGGTGAGCGCCGTGCCGTCACCTCCCGACCGACGATGCCGGTGGCCAAGTTCCATACCCCCGAGATCATCATCGGTCCGGGCTCGCTCGATGAGATCCCCAGGGCGGCAGCAGGTCTGGGAATGCGCCGATTGATGATCGTCTCGGACCGGAACCTGGTCGCCACCCCCTGGTATCCGCGGCTGGCGCAGCGGCTGCGGGCGGCAGACCTGCGGGTCAGCTCGTTCACCGACGTGTCGGCCAATCCGCGGGCGCCGGAGATCTCGCTCGGATTCGAGCACTACGAGCAGACCCGCTCCGAAGGGATCATCGCGTTGGGTGGGGGGTCGGTCATCGACGCGGCGAAGGGCATCGCGATCCTGGCGGCCAACGGCGGCCACATCCTGTCCTATGAGGGCATCGACCGGGCGCGTTTTCCGCTGCCGCCGCTGGTCGCGGCCCCCACCACCGCGGGCAGTGGGTCGGATGTGTCGCAGTTCTGCATCATCAATGACGTCGAACGGATGACCAAGGTGACGATCATCGGCCGGGCGCTGGTTCCCGACGTCTCGGTGATCGACCCGAATCCGTTGGCGACCCTGCCTCCGGAGGTGGCCGGCCAGTCGGGGATGGACGCGATCACCCACTGCATCGAGGCCTACTCGTCGGTTGCGCACACCCGTCTCACCGACCGGTCCGCGCGCAGTGCGATCGCGACGGCCTGGCGGTCCATCGAGCGGTTCGTCGACGATCCGGGCGATCCGGACGCGGGCCTGGAGATGGCCTATGCGGCGTTGGAGGCCGGAATGGCGTTCACCAACGCGATTCTCGGCGCCACCCATGCGATGAGCCATCCCGTCGGCGGGTTGGTCGATGCGCCGCACGGCGCGATCAACGCGGTGTTGTTACCCCACGTCATCCGGTTCAATGCCGAGGCCGACCCGACCCCGTTCGTCGAACTCGCCGAGACCGTCGGCGTCGGAGTGTCGTCGGCACCGGCGGCGACGGCGGAGCGATTCGCCGATGCAGTGGCTGCCCTGTCCGCACGGGTCGGTATGCCGGCGCGGCTGTCGGAGTTCGGGGTGCGTGCCGAGGACATCGGCGCGCTGACCCGCAACGCTCTCGCCGACGCCTGCATGAAGACCAACCCGCGCCGGCCCAGCGCCGCCGACGTGGCACGCATCTACTCCGAGGCATTATGAGCGGGGCATTATGAGCGGGACACCATGAGCGCGCTTCCCGATGCCGATGGCTCCACCCGGTCCGATGCGCGCCACCCCGAGGGGCGTGGCGGCACCCGGGACATCGCTGGCGGTCCGGCCGTGGAGATCGACTCGCTGATCGGCCTGCATTCGGTCAAGGGCTCGCACTATGCGCAGTATCGCGGCGTCGAGGAACGCCTCGGCCGGGTGGTCGGTGCGCTCGACCGCATCTCCCGGGCGCTCGTGCAGACCGGCGAGGGACCGGAGAATCTGGTGCTGTCGGTCGTTCGCGCCGTCGCCGAGCACCTCGAGGCCGACTGGGTCGTCTTCGCGCTCTGCGACGGGGAACTCGACCGGACCGGGCCCCGGCATCTGATGATGTCGGCCGACGGCACCATCTACGCCTTCGAGGGCGTGCAGATGGCACGCACCCCGAGCCACCTGCCCGACGAGGTCCTCAACCGGCTCAACGACATCCTGCGCAACCAGCTCGGCGAGCTCGTCCGCCCGATCGTCGACGACCACCACCTTCATCTGCCCGTCCATCTCGACGGCCGCGTGGTCGGCGGACTGTCGGCGTGGACACCGCCGAGCCACGTCGTCGACTCCGCCGACCTGGTCGTGATGCGGATCCTTGCCCGCCAGGCCGTCGTCGCGTTGCTCAACGCCGCACTGCTGCAGGAGAGTCGCCACCAGCTCGCGCGTGCGGAGGACGCCTACGCCAAGGCCCGTGAGCAGGCCACCGACCTCGCGGTGCAGAACGTCGAACTGCAACGCACCCAACGTGAGTTGTCGGCGGTGATGCGTCAGCGGCTCGTCACCGAGGAACGTGAGCGGATCGCGCGGGAACTCCACGATTCGGTGACGCAATCGGTGTTGTCGGCGGGCGTGCAGATCGAGGTGTGCCGGATGGACTCCGACCCGGAGACCTCCGCGCGCCTGGAGATGGCGGGGACCCTCACCCGAAACGCGGTGGAACAACTACGTTCGGTGATCTATGCACTCAATCAGTCGCCGTCGGTGGACGGACTGAGTCTGGGCGAGGTGCTCGACGAACTGTGCTCCATGCACATGCCCGCCGACCTCGAGACCGATGTCCGGGTGGTCGGCAAACCGCGGGATCTTCCCGATGATCTGCAGCACGCCATTCTGCGGATCGCCGGCGAGGCGTTGTTCAACACCGCGGTGCACGCCGAGGCGACCGCCGCCCGGGTGGTCCTCAGCTACGGCGAGCGCGAGGTGGGTCTCACGGTGGACGACGACGGCAACGGCGATCCCGGGCACATGCGACGGGTGTTGCGTGCTGCCACGCTCGGCGATCTCGCCGGCCGCCACCGCGGGCTGGCGAACATGTCGACGCGCGCTCACGATCTCGGCGGTGAGCTGAGGATTCGGCGCTCGCGTCTGGGTGGGGTGCGGATCGCGGTGGAGATACCCGACGGGGATACCGGACAGCGCGGGGATGGACAGCGGGGTACGGGACGAGTCGAGGCCGCCACGCGGTCCGCCGGAGCCGCGCCCACGGTGGCACAGGAGGTCAGTCGATGAACAACCCGGAGATCGCGACGAAGCCGGTCCGCACGATGCTGGTCGACGACCACGCGCTGCTGCGCGCCGGGATCCGATCCCTGCTCGAACGAGAGCAGTCGATTTCGGTTGTCGGCGAGGCGGATTCCTTTGATCAGGCATTGGCGGAGGTGGCGCGGTCGACCCCCGACGTCGTGGTGGTCGATCTCAAGCTCACCGCCGGTACCGAGTACGAGGGATTGCGGCTGATCACCGAGATTGCCGCCCGACATCCCGAGGTCGCGTCGCTGGTGCTCACGACATTCCTCGACGATGACCTGGTGGTCCGCGCGGTCAAGGCCGGGGCACGCGGCTACGTCGTCAAGGACGTCGACACCACCGAGTTGGTGCGGGCGATTCAGGCAGTGTCGGGGGGTGGTAGCGCATTCGATCCCCGCAGCGCGGCCATCGTCCTGCGGACGGTCTCCGGGGACGGTGGGAGTTCGGAGACCCTCACCGAACGTGAACGCGAGGTCCTTCGTCTTCTCGCCGACGGGATGAGCAACAAGCGGATCGGTCAGACCCTGTTCATCTCCGAATCCACGGTCAAGTTCCACATCCGCAACATCATCCGCAAGCTCGGGGTGACCAAACGGACCGACGCGGTGTACATCGCCAGCAAGCGTGGGCTGATCTGAGCGGTTCCGTATCCGACACGCCTCGCAGCCCGCAGGGCGAACCTGCCGCGGGCGCGAGTCGGCTAGCGGGGATGCGGCGTGAGCACCAGCCATCCGCCGTGGTCATCGAAGATCTCGGCCCCGGCATGGTCGGCCGCGCCGGCCCAGGACCGCAGGTTGTCTTGCGACAGGGTGCTCAAATGTCCGAAGTGCTCGCTCGGGTGCTCCTCATAGGGAATCGCGATCACCACGCGACGCCGTGCGACTCGCAACGCTTCGCCGATCGCGGCGTGGACGTCCTCACCGTCGAGGTGCTCGAGCAGGTGGATGAGCGTGACCGTGTCGACCGAGTTGTCGGCGAGGTCGAGGTGGGTGGCGTCGCCGACCGCCGCGTCGACAGGAGTGCGCAGTCGGCGCCCGGCTGCGGTGAGCAGGGCGATCGCGCCGGCGGAGATGTCACGAGCCGACACCGTCAGACCATCGTTGGCGCACTGCAGTGCCAGAAACCCGAAGCACGAACCCACTTCCAGAACGCTGGAACCGCTGATCAGCGAACGTGCGCGGCGATGGACGGGTGCGAATGCGGCGGTGCCGTCGCCGAGTGCGCGCAACGAGTTGTCGTAGAACGCGGCCCACGCCTGCGCCGGGTCCGGTGAGCTGGTCTGGATGAGCCCTGTCGCGGACTCCTCGAACTCCCACTGTCCGTGGATTGCGCCGGCATCGACGAGAGCGACCAACGCGGTGACCATCGCGTCGTCGGAGATGTCGGCCGTGGTGAAGGTGTGGAGGAGTTCGAGGGACTCGCCACCGACGACATCGTGGTCGCGCCAACCGACGCGGCCCACCGATTCCATGCCATCCGGCAAGGCGGCCGCGTGGCGCACCGAGATCCGTCGATCGGTCGGGAGGCCGGCGCTGATGGTCGGGGCGATCATGTCCTACACGCTATGACCTGCGACTTCGCCGGGGAACTGACCGGTTGGACGGGCCTGCTGACCCAATGGACAGGACCTCCGACGGTCCGGCGTGGCCCAGATCACGCATCGCGACATCGATGGTTTCGCTGAATCCGGCGCCGCCGCCGGTGAGCGACGATCCCTGTGAACTGGGAAAACGGGTCCTGGTGGTGGGCGCGACCAGGCGATTTGATTCCCGATGCTCCGGTGCGTAACTTATTCGAAGTCAGCGCGCCGCGGCGCCGCCCCGGAGGGCCCCGAGAGGGACTCACCAGGGGAGAGGAAACCGGGCCTGCGCAGACCGCCCCCGAGAGATCGATGCGACACACTTGTGTGCCGCGACGATCACCGGGAATGCCGGACCTTCCGATCGGATCACAACCCAAGGGTTGTGAACGGGAAGTAGGCCTGGTACTCTGGAAGAGTTGCTCCGGAAGGGGTTAACATTCTGGAAATAGAACTGGCTCATCGGAGTTCGCCCTGTGTGGGTGGTGTTGGTGGGTGTGTGTTCTTTGAGAACTCGATAGTGTGTTGGTGGATTGTTTGGTGCCATTTTTTTGAATGGTAGTGAACAAATTTTTGTTTTTGGATGCTGCAACCTTGTTGTGGGTTGTGGTGTTTGTGAGTTTGTTTTTTGCCAGTTTTTTGGATTTTTTTGGTCAGGTTCTTTTGTCTCTCTGGCTGAGATTGTGTTGAAACTTTGTGTTTCAGTGTTTTTTCATGGAGAGTTTGATCCTGGCTCAGGACGAACGCTGGCGGCGTGCTTAACACATGCAAGTCGAACGGAAAGGCCTAGCT
>NZ_JBSGIT010000013.1:0-152537 GCF_053605205.1 Gordonia sp. NPDC003950
GTCCGGGCAGCGGGAAGCCCGGCTGGAATACTTCGGCGTGATTGACGAAGCTCACGCCCGAACGCTGATCAATTCGGGACAGTTGGTCACCGTCAGCGAGTGTCCCACCCTGGACATACCCACGATCAGCACCGCCACCTCGTTGGATCGGATACCGGCGGCGTGGCGTCGTCTCGACGATCCGTTCCCCGCGCCACCGATTGACCCGTCCGGGCACGGCGGATATCTCCTCCCACCACCGGGTGCGTTGACGTATCGGGTTCCGGCGTGGTTGCGGGAAGATCATCGAGTTGGATGGCACCTGCCGGTATCCGCAGTGCGGGCGGCCGGCCAGTGACTGCCAGATCGATCACGTGGTGAAGTTCGTGCACCAGGATCCGATCACCGGTGGCTGGACGGTGGAGTTCAACCTGATGCCGCTGTGCACGCCGGACCACCAACGCAAACATATGGGGTTGTTGATCCCCACCATGCTCGCCGATCGGGCGGTCATCTGGCGCGACCCTGTCACCGGGGAAACCATCACCACCTATCCGCGGTAGTCCACTACCGTCGGGTGATGCTGCGCTGCAACCAGTTCCCAGCTCCACGTTGCGTGGTCTCGAGGATCGTCGTTTCGGCGGAGCTCAAGCCAAGGCCCCTCGTTCCTCGGCCTGCGGGACAACGGGTTTCGGCAAGGTTGATCGCCGCGGGTCAGAGGTTGTTCGGATCACGTTCGGGCAGTGGGCGTTCGGCGATCGGCCGACGGCCGACCGGGGTACGAACTCGCCGTTTCGCGGCTGCATAGACCGCCAGGGTGCGGGTTGCGACCTCGGTCCAGGAGAAGTCCGTGCCAAGACGGGCCCGCGCATTGCGGGCTCGGGTGGCGGCCTCGGCCGGGTCCGACAGCGTGGCCCGCACGGCCGCCGTCAGGCCCGCTACGTCGGCGGGTGCGAAACTCAGCCCCGTCGCCGAATCCTGCACCGCCTCACCGAGTCCGCCGGCTCGAGACACCACCAGCGGGATGCCCGTCGCGGCGGCCTCGAGGGCGACGATGCCGAAGGGTTCATAGCGGCTCGGCAACACGATCGCGGTGCACCGGTGCATCAGATCGACGAGACCGTGATGGTCGACGGCGCCGATGAAGCTCACCGCGCGCGACACCCGGTACCGCCGCGCCTGCTCGACCAACCAGTCGCGCTGCGTTCCGGTCCCGGCCACGGTCAGCGTCGTTCCCGGATGTGTCCGACGGATGCGGGGGAGCGCGGCCAGCAGATCCTGCAGGCCCTTCTCATACTCCAGGCGCCCGGCGAACAGCAGCTCGGCCGGTCCCGACGGAGTCGGCCGCGGGGTGAAAGGCCATGCGGTGATGTCGATCCCGTTGTGGATCACCGTGATGTCGGCGACCGGATCGAACAGTCGCGACACCTCGTCGCACATCGACACCGAGCAGGTGATCAGGGCGTCGGACTCCTCGGCGAGCCACCACTCCACCGAATGTACCTGCCGATTGATCCGGCCGCTCACCCAACCGCTGTGCCTCCCGGCCTCGGTGGCGTGAATGGTCGACACGAGTGGGACGTCGAAGATCTCGGCCAACGCGATCGCCGGGTGCGCGACGATCCAGTCGTGGGCGTGCACCACCTCCGGTGACCAACCGCCGTGCGTCGGGTGGTGGCCGCCGAGGATCGTGAGACCGGCCCGGATGAAGGCATGCCCCATCGCGAGGGTCCACGCCATCATGTCCGTGCCGAACTCGAACTCCAACGGGTCTTCGGCGACGGCGATCACCCGCACCCCGTCGACGACGGTGTCGGTCGTCGGATGCGTCAGCGCATCGGTGCCCGGCGGGCGGCGCGTCAGCACCACCACATCGTGTCCGAGATAGGCGAGTTCGGTGGCCAGATGGTGCACGTGACGCCCGAGACCTCCAACCACCACGGGTGGGTACTCCCAGGAGACGAGCAGAATGCGCATCAGATCGACTCCGCGCGGCCTGCGGCCATCGCCGGGGGGACCCGGCGGGCATCCAGGTCGGCGAAGAGGTTGTCTGCTCGAAACCAGTTGTGGCTCAACCGTTGTGCCTCGCGGTCACGTCCGCTCAGTGCGGCATCGACGATTTCGCGGGTGGCGTGGGCGTGGGTATGCGCACGCGTGACGGCATAGTGGGCGGCGGTGTCCTTGGACACCATGAACGGCCAGTCCGACGACACCGTCAGCAGGGTCTCGCGCACGATCTGGTCGGCGACCCGATTGCGTCCGGCACCCGGTACGACGAGCTTGTCAAGGGCGGCCAGGGCGGTCTCGGTGACCTCGGCATTGAGCTGGACCAGATGCGAGACCTGCGGTCCCTCCCACACCCGCCAGTCCTTTCCCGACCCCCACGACGACGCGGGCAGATCCACCGGTTCGCCGACGAAACCGTCGGCCGCGGCACCGGCGAGCGTCCCCACCCGCACGCCCGCCTCGGGAAGTCGACGCAGCACCCGCTCCAACCAGATCGGTCCCTCATGCCACCAATGGCCGAACAACTCGGTGTCGAAGGCGGCCACCACCAGGGCGGGCCGACCGATCCGGGCGGACTCGTCGATCAGGCGCCGGCGGATGTGGGCGATGAAGTCGTCGACGTGGCGATCGATCACCGCATCCGCGCGCTGCGGGTCATAAGGCTTCTTGGCGTGACCGGGGACCTTCTTACCGGTGACCCGGGCCGGTTTCAGTCCGGTGCCGTGGTCGTAGGTGTGGAAGTCGCGGTAGGCGCCGTGACCCGGATAGCCCGACCGCGGTGACCACACGCGATAGCTGACCTGCAGGTCCCGACCGAACGCCAGCACATCGGTGTCACCGACCGGCCGGGCCAGCGCGGTGTCGCCGTGCAAAGTCGGACCATCGACCATGAAGTGACCGACTCCTGCCGCCGCATACTCGGCTTCCATACCGGGCGCGAAGGCGCACTCGGGTGCCCAGATCCCGCGTGGTTGTCGCCCCCACCGTGCATGGGCGTCGGCCAAACCCTCCGACAGCGAGAACCGGCGCAGCCGCGGATCGAGCAAGGGCGTGAAGGGGTGGGCGAGGGGACCGCCGAGGATCTCGACGACCCCGCTGTCGGCGATCCGGCGCAGCATGGGCGAGCTCCCGTGGCGCCAATGTTGCTCGAAGTCGCCCAATGCGGCCGCCGCCGAACGGTACTCACGCGTCCCCAATTCGCGGCGGGCGTCCTCCCGCGACACCGCGGCCTCGCATGCGCGCAGTTGCCAGTCCGCGAGCCATTCGTACATCGACGCGCAGCAGTGCGAATCGTCGAGTTGTGCGGCCAGTACGGGTGTGATGCCCAACGACATGACGTCCCGCAATCCGTCGTCGGCGAGGCGGCGCAGCATGTCGAATACCGGCAGATACGAACCCGCCCACGACTGATAGAGCCATTCCTCGCCTACCGGCCACCGGCCGTGGTGGGCCAGCCACGGCAGATGCGAATGCAGAACCAGCGTGAACTGTCCCGGTACCGGCGTCGCGTCGGTGATGTGGGGATTCAGGGTCGCACCGCGATCGCGAGAAGGTCCAGACAGGCGTCGATGTCGGCGTCGTCGCGGATGTCGAAGTCGGTGGCCGCGACGGCGGCCACATCGTCCACCAGCTCGTCCGGCCACGGTTGACCGGCGAGGGCGCGTTCGATCTGCGCGTCGATCAACGACCCACCCCACTTCTCGTCCAGGCGCGCCAGCGCCGCGCCGTGATGCACTCCGAGCATGGCCGACACGGTGAACCCGCCGTCGACGAGGAGTTCGGTCAGCTCCGCGGCATCGAGCTCGCGGGTGTGGAACGGGTTGAGTGGGGTGTCGCGGTCGGGGGAGAAGGTGATGCGATTGGGGGTCGAGATCAGCAGTTCGCCGCCGGGACGCAGCACCCGCAGGCATTCGGCGATGAACGCCGGTTGATCCCACAGATGCTCGATGACCTGGAAGTTCACCACCACGTCCACCGAGGAATCCGGCAGCGGGAGAGCGATCAGATTCCCTTGGACGATCTCGACCTCGGGGTAGCGCACCCGCGTGTGCGCGACCGCCGCGTCGTCGTAATCCACGCACGTCACCGAGGCACCGGCGGCGGCGAGCATTGCGGCCCCGTAGCCCTCACCGGACCCGGCTTCGAGAACACGCAGGCCCGCGCAGCGCCCGGTGATGTGGGTGTAGGCGATCTCATGGCGGCGGAACCAGTAGTTCTCGGCGGGAATGCCGGGAACGGTGCGTTCGCCGGTGAGGGCGAGGTGCTGGTCGGTCGTCAGTGCCTGCGGCGCGCCGGGCACGTGTGTCCGGTGTACGTCGGTCATCCCCACGACACTAGTCTCCCCTCCGTTTTGTGAGGTAGTCGATGTCCAGCCCGATAATAGGACGGGTTAAAGTGGGGAGACCGATGGCCTTACCCGCCGGTAAGTTGCCGAACCCGACGCAGGAGGTCGACGTAGACCCATGACAAACATTGTCGTTCTGATCAAGCAGGTTCCGGACACCTGGTCCGAGCGCAAGCTCTCCGACGACGACTTCACCCTGGACCGTGAGGCCGCCGACGCCGTACTCGACGAGATCAACGAGCGTGCCGTCGAGGAAGCGCTGCAGATCAAGGAGGCCAACGGTGGCGAGGTGACCGTGCTGACGGCCGGCCCCGAGCGTGCCACCGAGGCCATCCGCAAGGCACTGTCGATGGGAGCCGACAAGGCCATCCACATCAAGGACGACCAGCTGCACGGCTCCGACGCGGTGCAGACCGCGTACGTCCTGGCCCGCGCGCTGGGCACGGTCGAGGGTGTCGAGCTGGTCATCGCCGGCAACGAGGCCACCGACGGTCGTGTCGGTGCCATCCCCGCGATGATCGCCGAGTACCTCGAGCTGCCGCACCTGACGCACCTGCGCAAGCTGACCCTGGAGGGCGAGACCCTCACCGGTGAGCGTGAGACCGACGACGGCATCTACACCATCACCGCGGACCTGCCGGCCATCGTCAGCGTCAACGAGAAGATCAACGAGCCGCGCTTCCCGTCCTTCAAGGGCATCATGGCCGCCAAGAAGAAGGAAGTCGCCGTCCTCACCCTGGCCGAGATCGACGTCGAACCGTCGGATGTGGGCCTGGAGAACGCCGGATCCACCGTTGCCAGCTCCACCCCGAAGCCGCCGAAGACCGCCGGTGAGCGTGTCACCGATGAGGGTGATGGTGGCGTGAAGGTCGCCGAGTACCTGGTCGGCCAGAAGATCATCTAGGCCCCAGCCGGAACCCATCACCGCGCCCGCGCATTCCCCGCGAATGACGCAGGGCCCCACACACATTCAGGAGAAGGAAATGGCAGAAGTTCTGGTTCTGGTCGAGCAGGACGCCGAGGGCGCCCTGAAGAAGGTGACCAGCGAACTCATCACCGCCGCACGCGCACTGGGTACCCCGTCGGCGGTCGTCGTCGGCAAGCCCGGGTCGGCCGATCCCATCATCGACGGCCTCAAGGAAGCCGGCGCCGAGAAGATCTACGTCGCCGAATCCGATGACGCCGCAGGCTATCTGATCAGCCCGCAGGTCGACGTGCTGTCGTCGATCGCCGAGGATGCGGCCCCGGCCGGCGTCCTGGTCGCGGCCACCGCCGACGGCAAGGAGATCGCCGGGCGCCTCGCCGTGCGCCTCGGTTCGGGTGTGCTCGCCGACGTCATCGACGTCAAGGAGGGTGGCATCGGTATCCACTCGATCTTCGGTGGCGCGTTCACCGTCGAGGCCCAGGCCAAGGGCGACGTCCCGGTCTTCTCGGTCCGTCCCGGTGGCGTCGAGGCCGCCCCGCAGGCCGGTGCCGGCGAGCGCGTCGACGTCGCCGTCCCGGACCAGGACGGTGGCGTGAAGATCACCAAGGTCGAGCCGAACGTCGGCGGCGACCGTCCCGAGCTCACCGAGGCCTCGATCGTGGTCTCCGGTGGCCGCGGTGTCGGTTCGGCCGAGAAGTTCTCGGTCGTCGAGGAACTAGCCGATTCGCTCGGTGCGGCCGTCGGTGCCTCCCGCGCCGCCGTCGACTCCGGCTACTACCCGGGTCAGTTCCAGGTCGGTCAGACCGGCAAGACCGTGTCGCCGCAGCTGTACGTGGCGCTCGGCATCTCCGGTGCCATCCAGCACCGCGCCGGCATGCAGACCTCCAAGACCATCGTCGCCGTCAACAAGGACGAGGAGGCTCCGATCTTCGAGATCTCCGACTTCGGCGTCGTCGGCGACCTGTTCAACGTCGCCCCGCAGCTGACCGACGAGGTCAAGAAGCGCAAGTGACGTCCGTGTCACCTCGGTGACACCGGTCTTCCGGTGACCCCCGACCCCCGTGGTCGGGGGTCACCGCGATTTCAGGGGCGGTTCATGCGACGGTCGGTTGGGCCGCCGACGTGTTCACCCGCCCAGCACCGACACGACGCGCCACCGTCGCCGTCGAGATGTGTCACCTCGCTTTCATCTGGGGTATGACATCAGCCCCGGTCACCGTCTTCACCGGCCGATTCCGCACCCTCGTCGATGCGGGCCCGCTACGGGTCATCCTGACCGACGATCCGTCTGCCGTCGTCGCCGCCCAGCGACTGCGCTACACCGTCTTCGCTGCCGAACCCGGATTCGCCGACACGATCGGTGATCACGAGTCGGGCAGGGACGCAGACCATTTCGACGCCCATTGCGAGCACCTGCTTGCCTGGCACGACGATCACGGCCTCATCGGGTGCGCGCGTCTGCTGCCGCCGCCGCGGGCCATCGCCGCCGGCGGGTGGTACAGCTCGGGCGAATTCGACCTGTCCGAACTCGACGAGATCGCCCCGGCCACCGTCGAGATGGGCCGGGCGTGTGTGCTCGACGGCCATCGTCACGGCTCGGTGACTGCACTGCTGTGGGCGGCCCTCTTCCGTCACCTCGACGAGACCGGCTACCGCTACGTCATGGGTTCGGTGTCGGTTCCGCTGGGCGACAACGCAACCCGCAGTTCCGGTCACCTGGCGGCCCGTGGTTCGCTGCTGCGTGGCGTCCGGGATGTCTTGGCGCAGCGCCATCGGGCCGATTGGCAGGCGTACCCCCATGTGCGGGCCCGCATCGACGGCGTGCTGCTCGACGAGATCGAGCCCCCCGCCTCGGTGACGATGCCGCCATTGATGCGCGCCTACCTGCGACTCGGCGCGAAGATCGGCGGTGAGCCGGCCGTCGACCCGGCCTTCGACGTCGGTGATTTCCTCACGGTGCTCGACACCCGCACAGCCAACTCCCGTTATCTCGACCGGCTCCGTGACTCGGTGGCTCGCCTCGGCGGTGACCGATGACCGCGGTGCTCCCGGCCGTCGAAGCCGCACCGGATCGTCTCACCCGGCAACCCCACGGCAAGGTCTGCCGGCACGATCACCACTCGTGGTACCCGACGAGCCCCTGCGGTGCCGAGTGCCTCGACGCCCCGGCGCTGCGGGCGGGACGAGTGATCGTGGCGGCCCGGTTGATCCGGCTGACGATGGTCCTCACCGTGATCGCATTCCTCGGGGCCCTCGTCGCACCCATGCCACGACTGGTGCGACGCGCGTACCTCCGTCGCTCCGCGCAGGCGGTGCTGCATGCCATCGGCATCCGCATCCTCCTCGACGATCACCGCCCCTTCGGTTCCCGCGCCCGCGGTCTCGTGGTCGCCAACCACATCTCCTACCTCGACATCCTCGCGATCGCGGTGGTGCAGCCCGCGCACTTCGTGGCCAAATCCGGCGTCGCCCAAATGCCGGGAATCTCGGTGCTGGCCAGGCGATTCGGGGTCATCTGCATCGACCGCTCGTCGCTGCGCACCCTGCCCACGGTCATCGGCGAGGCGACCGCCGGACTGTGTGCGGACTCCTCGGTGGCGGTGTTCCCGGAGGGCACCACGTGGTGCGGACACGCGCAGGGCAGCTTCCGGCCGGCCTTCTTCCAATCCGCACTCGATGCCGGCGTCGCGGTCCTCCCGGTCGGGATCGCCTTCAGCGCACGCGGCGGACGGTGCACCGCGCCGGGTTTCATCGGCGATGACGGGCCCGCCGACACGTTGCGTCGGGTGCTGGCGCTGCGCGACCTCACGGTGCACGTCAGCCTGCACGAACCCCAACTGCCGCGCGGCGATCGACGCGCGCTCGCCGCGCGATGCGAGATGCTGATCCGATCGGCCCCGGAGCCCTGGGTTCCGAGCGCCACTGCGCCGAGGATCTGACAACATATATGATGCTGCTCGCGTCTGTGATGGACGCGACACCGATGTTGTCTCACGCGCCGGAAGGGACCGCCACATGTCCGACACCGCCACTCCCACACCACCGACGAAGCTCACCGCCGACCAGGCACGCGCCCGCTTCGCTGACCTGCGTGCCGTCGACGGCACCGTCGACGACGCCGAACTCGACGAGATCTGGGCGGCGCTGCCGACCCTGCGTCCCGAGGAGATGCTCGGCCGGTGGAAGGGCGGCGAGTTTACGACGGGTCACCAGACCAACGGGTTGCTGCCCAAGGTCGGCTGGTACGGCAAGACCTTCATCTCCCGCAATGACGTCCAGCCGCTGGTGTGCCGTGACGAGAACGGGGAACTGTTCTCCAACACCAAGCTGGGCAAGGGAGAGGCCAGTCTGTGGATGATCGAATTCCGCGGTGAGGTCACCGCGTCGATGGTCTACGACGGGCAGCCGGTGATCGATCACTTCAAGCGCGTCGACGACACCACCCTGATGGGCATCATGAACGGAAAAGGCGGCGTCATCGACGGCCGCCACCTGTACTTCTACCTCGACCGGGACTGACCGCAGGGGGTCGCGCCGCCCGGCCGGACGGCCGCGAGAGGGTGCTCGTCCAAGCCGTGCGAAGAGATCGGCCAAGCAGTCGACAAGAGGGTTCCAAGATCGTCGGGTGACGGTGGTGGCCGACATACCGGCCCGACGAAGGAAGCCCTGTGCCCACTCCACCGCCCGCGACCACCACACCACCGACCCGTTCCCGCCTCGTCGCGCGGATCACCCTCGGGGTCTCTTGTGCGGCCACCGCGATGCTCATGCTCGACATCGCCGTGGTCAACACCGCCTTACCCGCCATCGCCCGGGAGTTCGACGCCGATTTCGCCGCCCTGAAATGGGTCATCGACGGCTACACACTGGCCCTGGCCACCATCGTGTTGTCGGCGGGTGCGTGGGCGGACCGGATCGGCCGTCGCCGAGTCTTCCGGATCGGCGCGGTGGTGTTCACCACGGCGTCGGCGTCGTGCGCGCTGGCCCCGGACATGCTGCTGCTCAACATCTCTCGTGTCGTCCAGGGTGTGGGTGCGGCATTGCTGTTCGCCACGTCGCTGGCATTGCTGGCACCCGCCTTCCCCGGACCGACCGCCCGCAGCAAGGCGCTCGCCGCCTACGGGGCCACGATCGGTGCGTCGTTCGCCGTGGGCCCCCTCCTCGGCGGTGTGCTCACCGAAACCCTCGACTGGCGTGCGATCTTCCTGATCAACATCCCGGTCGGGGTGGTGATGATCGGATGCACCCGCCTGGTCGACGAGTCCCGCAGCGAGACACCGCGACGCGGTGACAAGGCCGGTGGGGTGACGGTGATCGTCGCCCTGGCCGCGCTCGCCTACGGGCTGATCGAGGCCAACGCCCGCGGATGGACCGATCCGGTGACCCTGACCGCCCTCGGTCTGGCCGCCGCCGCCATCGTGGTCTTCGTGATCGTCGAAGGTCGCGTGGCACAACCGATGATGCCGCTGTCCTTGTTCGCCAACCCGGGTTTCGCCGGGGCGCAGGTGGCGACCTTCGCGATCTCCGCATCGATGTTCGCGGTGTTCATCTACGTCACGATCTTCCTCCAGGGAGTCGTGGGACTCTCGCCCATCGATGCCGGCCTGGTCTACCTCCCCGGAACCATGGTGATGCTGATCGTTGCAGGGCTGACCGACCGCATCCTGGGGCGGGTCGCGCCGTGGCGGCTGATCGCCGGCGGACTGCTCGCGGTGGGTGGCGGCCTCGCCTGGATGACCATCGGCGGTCTGGACAGCAGTGGCTGGGACCTGATGGGCGGCTTCGTGCTCGCCTGCGTCGGCGCCGGCGTCTTCAATCCGGTGATGAGCGGAATCGTGCTCGCCGAGAGCGGTCTCGACGACGCCGGTCTGGCCACCGGAATCAACGACGTGTTCCGGCAGTCCGGCATCGCGCTCGGGGTGGCGGCACTCGGGGCCGTGTTCCCGGTGCAGTCGGTCCTGAGCGGCGGGTCGCCCGCGGACTTCGTGGCCGCACTCGACACCGCATTGTGGATCAGCGCCGCCGTCGCGATCGGCGGTGCGGTGATCGCCGCGCTCACCATGCGCGGTGCCCGGGCCACCACCGGTGACGCCCCGTCGGCGCAGCATGACGCGACCGGCGACGGCACGAGGGGCGTCGCCCCGATGCCGGTGAACCCATGATCCCCGCCGGAATAGACAACCGACGAACTCGCCCGGTCGGTCGCCGCGACCACGCGTTACCGCCTAGAATCCTCGGATATAGGCGACATCTGGATCGGACGATCGATGCAAGCGAGGAATCCGGCATGCGGGAGTACTTGGTGCTGGGGCCGCTCGAGGTACGACGCGACGGCGTCCCCGTCGAATTGGGCTCACCGAAACAGCGGACGGTGCTCGCGGCGCTGCTCCTGGCACGCGGCGGAGTCGTCTCCAGCGATCGTCTGATCGACACCGTCTGGGGTGACGAACCGCCCTCCGCGGCCACCACGAGTCTGCAGGCCTACATCTCGAATCTGCGGCGCGCACTGCGCGGCGATCGGGGTGAGACGTCCCCGATCCAGCGGGTCGCCGCAGGCTACCGACTCGACCTCGGTGCCGACCGGCTGGATCTGGTGACCTTCGGCGACCTCGTCGCAGGCGCCCGGGCGGCGCGGGACGAGGCCCGGTGGGCCGACGCCCTCGCCGACGCGCACGCGGCGCGCTCCCTGTGGCGCGGCGAGCTGCTGGGCGACGAGGGGACCGATGCGGGGTGGATCGTGGCCGAGGCGGCCGCACTCGCCGAGGCACGCATGGCCGTCGAGGACACCCACATCACCGCACTGCTGGCCGCCGGTGACACCGGCGGCGCACTTGCCGGGATCGTCGCCCTCCGAGCCCGGGACCCGTTGCGCGACAGGGGAGTATGGCTGCACATGGTGGCCCTCTATCGCGCTGGGCGATCCACCGAGGCGCTCGAGGTCTACCGCAGGCACGCGGCGACCCTCGACGAGGAACTGGGCCTGGCACCCAGCGGCGAACTCATCGAACTACAGGGCGCGGTCCTCCGGCACGATCCGGTCATCGCGGCCTGGCCGCGCGCCCCGCACTGGTCGGGTGCCACCGAGGTGGCCATGCCGACCGAGGGCACGAAACCGGTGGCGGCGGTGGCCCCGTCGGCCGCCGAGGACGTACCCCTGGTGGGCCGTGCAGCTCAAACAGAGCGCATCGCAGCGCTGTTCGACGGTCCTGCGACGACCAGATGGCTGCTGCTCAGCGGCCCGGCCGGAATCGGCAAGACCCGCCTCGCCGAGGAGGCGGCCCGGCAGGCCGAAGCGCTCGGCGACATCGTGGTGTGGGTGCGTTGTCCCGACGCGGAAGGGGTCCCGGCCTGGTGGCCGTTGCGGCAACTGTGCCGGGCACTCGACGTGTCGCCGAAAGATGTGCTCACCGTTCCGGCCGGCGTCGACGCCGACACCGCCCGCTTCGCGGTGTACGAACACGTGCAGACGATGCTGGAATCGGTGGCGCCGCAATCGTTGACGGTGATCGTCGACGACGTGCACTGGGCCGACGCGATGACCCTCCGCCTCCTGGCCTACCTGACGACCGTGATGCACACCGCGCCGCTGCGTGTCATCGCCACCGCCCGCGACGGCGAGGGCGGCGACGACACCGAGCGACTGCGCACCGCGTTCTCCCGGGCCGGCGGCACCCTGATCGCGGTGCCGCAACTCGCGCGCGCCGAGGTCGCCGAACTCGTCCGCGTTGTCGCCGATGAGACGCTCGGCCCGACCGACATCGAGACCCTCACCCGGCGTACCGGCGGAAACCCGCTGTTCGTTTCGGAATTCGCACGGCTGCCACCCGAGGAGCGGCGTCGCGAGATGGTCCCGGCGGCGGTGCGGTCGGTGCTCGACCGACGGTTGCTCTCCTTGGACCCCGCGGTCCTGGAAGTGGTCGGATATGCCGCGGTCCTCGGCGAGGAGATCGACGTGACCCTGCTGGCCATGGCAATGGACCGGGACGTCGCCGAGATCGCCGACTGCCTCGACGAAGCGGTCGACGAACGCATCCTGGTCACCACGGCAACCGGCGGCCGGACACGATTCGCTCACGCCCTGCTCCGCGACGAGGCGGCGTCGACGATCCGCCCGCTGCGCCGCTGTCGCATCCACCTGCGCTTCGCCGAGGTCCTCGCCGCCACCGGTGGGGTGGACGCTGCGCCGCGCCGGGCGGCGCACCTGCTGGAGGCGCGTCCGGTCGCCGACGCGGCCGAGGTGGTGGCGGCCTGCCGCGCGGCCGCGGACGAGGCCACCGCACAATGGGATTCGCAGACCGCGGCATTCTGGCTCGATGCGGCGCTGCGCACCCACGAATCGGTGGCCGTGCCCGGCGGCGATACCACCGCACGCGATGACCTGCTGATCGCGCTACTGGCCGCCCGAGCCCGCGCCGGGCAACTCCAGATGGTTCTCGACACGGCAGAAACCCGCCTGTACCAATCGATTCGGTCCGGCGCACTGTCCACCGTGGGACGTTTGGCGAGCAGCCTGATCCGGGCCGGTGGGTCGTGGCCATGGATGGGCCCGACAGACGAGAACGAGAGCCTCCTCGCCGCGTTGAGCGCGGCCGCGACCGCCGTCGGGACCGAACCGGCAAGCCTCGCCCGGGTGCTGGCGGCCTCGGCGATCGGTCACTGCTATCACCACGATCCAGGCGTCCCCGCCGAACTCCTCGCCGCGGCAGATGATCTCGCCGCACATCTCGGTGAGGACGTATTGGCCGACGTCACACTGGCCCGCCTGATCACCTACGCCGGCGTGGCCGAATACGCTGCCGTATCCCTGAATTGGGCGGAGACCCTGCGCGGGCTCACCTACCCCGACGCCGGCGTCGACGAGGTCATCGTCGACGCCGCGTTGACGATGGCGACCATGACGCTGGGCGACATCGACACGACCGAGGCGCTCGTGCGCCGTGGCATCGCGGGCAGCGAGCGGCTCCGATTGCCGATCGTGCGGGCGCAGTTGCGGTGGATGGAGATGTCGCTGGCCGCGTGGCACGGTGATTTCTCGCTGGCCCGCAGCCACTACGAAACCGCCGTCGCGGTGCACGAGCAGACCGAACTGTATGTCGCCGGCAGCAATTGGATGGCCATGATGGCCCTGGCCTGCGAACGCGGCATGCTCGACGAGGTCGTCGACACCGAAGGGCTGCAGCCGCTGGACTGGGCTCGTCGGGTCAGTGAGGGGGCCAGCGACAACCAGGTCGCGGTCCTGCTCGCCGCGGGGATCGCCCGGATCGCCGGAGCGGAGGGCGACCGCAGTCTGGCCCGCACGATGATCACCATGTGGGTCGACGACGACAGGCCCATGGTCTGGACGTCGCTGTGCCACGGCGTCCTCCTGGCGCACGTGGTGGCCGAACTCGAACTGTCGGAGTTCGCGCCGGCATTCATCGACTACCTGACCCCGTACCAGGACTGCGTCGCGACCTTGGGGCACGTGGGATGCGTGGGGCCGGTTGCCCTGGCCCTCGCTGAGTTGCACTACCTCGTCGGCGACGAGAAACGTGGTTACGACGCCCTGGTCACCGCGCACCAGATCGCCCGACAGGGACGTGGGGTGCCCTCGACTCTGCGATGCCGGCTGCTCGCCGCGCAGTTGCAGCCACCGTCGACGGAACGGTCGGAGATCCTGGCCGAGATCGAGTTCCGGTCCCGCTCCCTGGGTATGACGCAGGTTGCGGCGACCGCGGGCGCGTTGCTCGCCGAGCCGGTCGAGTCGGGTGGGACACCGGATTCCACCGCCGCGATCCGCTGACGGTTCTGCTCCAAGGACGTTCCAAGAATGGCGCAACCGGCCCGCCGCATTCTCTGAGGGCATCGATCAGCCAGCACCGCTGGATCACAGTCACACAGGAGAACGCATGTCATCGATCCCCGAGGCGACTCGCCCCGTAGCCGCCGACCCGATCACCGCGGACGTCACCGCGCTGCAGGCCGCGGTGCGCGGCGCCGTCCACCGCCCTGGAGACCCCGGATACCCGTCGGTGACCTTCAACGTCGCCGTCGCCCAGAATCCCTGGGCGGTCGTCGACGTCGCCGACGCGGCCGACGTCGCCGCGGTGATCGGATTCGCCTCCGCCCACGGGATGACGGTTGCGGTCCACGCCACCGGTCACGGCGCCACTCCCGTCGGTGACGGGACGATCGTGGTGCGCACCGCCGCGCTCGACGACTGCGTCATCGACCCGCAGACACGGACCGCGCGCGTCGGCGCCGGGGTGCGGTGGCAGACGGTGATCGACGCCGCCGCACCGCACGGCCTGGCGCCGCTGTGCGGCTCCTCGCCGAGCGTCGGCGTGGTCGGCCTCTTGACCGGCGGCGGCATCGGGCCGCTGGTCCGGACCGTCGGCATGTCCGCGGATCACGTGCGGTCCTTCACTGTGGTCACCGGCACCGGTGCCGTCAAACAGGCCACACCCGAGATCAACCCTGAGCTGTTCTGGGGACTCCGCGGCGGCAAGTCCACCCTCGGCATCATCACCGAGGTGGTCATCGAACTCCCGCCCATCGCCGAGATCTACGGTGGCGCACTGTACTTCGACGGGACCGATGCCGAGGCCGTGCTCCGCGGCTGGCGCAACTGGGCGCAGGCGCTGCCCCGGGAGGTGAGCACCTCGCTCGCGCTGCTCCGACTGCCCGAGATGCCCGACGTCCCGCCGATGCTGGCCGGCCGCCTCAGCGTCGCGGTCCGCGTCGCCGTGGTGGGCGACCTCGCCCACGGACCCGACCTGATCGCTCCGCTGCGAACCCTCGGCACCGTGCTCCTCGACGCCGTCGGCGTCATGCCCTACGCGCAGATCGGGGCCATCCACGCCGACCCCACGGCGCCGATGCCGGCTGCCGAATGCGGGACCCTGCTGCGCGAATTCACCGACGACGCGGCCACCGAACTGCTGCGGGTCGCGGGACCGGAATCGGGCTCGCCGCTGACCATCGTCGAACTACGGCTGCTCGGTGGTGCGCTCGCCGACCGGCCCGCGGTTCCCAGTGCCTTCTGCCACCGCGACGCCGCCTACACCCTGCACACGATCGGCGTCCTCGTCCCACCGATCGCCGATCTGGTCACCGCCGCCGGAATGCAGACCGTCGATGCGCTACGACCCTGGGCGCACGGTGGTGAGATGCCCAACTTTGCGACCACCACCGATCCGGCGTACATCCGCCGCTGCTACGACGAGGACACCGCCGCCTGGCTGTCGGCGCTGGCCGCGCAGCACGATCCACGCGGGGTGCTCCACGTCGGCCAGGTGGTCCGGTGACCGAGGCACCACGCCGATGTGGCGGCGTCAGGAATTTGTCGCTGCCGGTCACGCGTTTATCCTTGGCATCGACATGTCTTTCCCCAGCCGAGTGCCCGTCTACCTCGACCACGCCGCATCGACCGCGATGCGTCCGGAGGCGATCGAGGCGATGAATGCCGTCCACGCCCAGCCCGGCAACGCGTCGTCGTTGCACGGGTCGGGCCGCTGGGCGCGTCGTCTCCTCGAGGAGGCCCGCGAGACCATCGCCGCCGCCGTCGGCGCCCGGCCGTCCGAGGTGATCATCACCAGCGGCGGCACCGAGGCCGACAACCTCGCCATCAAGGGGATCTACTGGGCCCGACGGCAGGCCGACGACCGCCGCCGGCGGGTGGTGATCTCCGCGATCGAGCATCACGCCGTCCTCGACGCCGCCGAGTGGCTTCAGGCACAGGGCGCCGAACTGGTGATCCTGCCCGTCGACACCCAGGGATTCGTCTCACCGGCCGATCTGCGCGCCGAACTCGCCGAGCACGGCGCGCAGACCGCGCTGGTCTCGGTGATGTGGGCCAACAACGAGGTCGGCACCGTCGAACCCATCACCGAACTGGCCGCGATCGCCGCGGAGTTCGGCGTGCCCATGCACTCCGACGCCGTCCAGGCCGTCGGGCATATCCCGGTCGACTTCGCGGCGAGTGGACTCTCGGCGGTCAGCATCGCCGCCCACAAGTTCGGCGGACCGCAAGGCGTGGGTGCCCTCCTGCTCGGCCGCGACGTCGCGTGCGTGCCGTCGCTGCACGGCGGTGGACACGAGCGGGATGTGCGGTCGGGAACTCAACCGGTGGCGGCAGCCGTCGGAATGGCGACCGCACTGCGGCTGGCCACCGAGGAACTGGCCGACTCGATGCGGCAGGTCGCTGCGCTGCGTGACGAGTTGTTCGCGATTCTGCTCGACGTTCCGGGCAGCAGCGCGAACGGACCGATGGATGAGCGACGGCTACCCGGAAACGTCCACATCTCCTTCGAGGGCTGCGAGGGCGATTCGTTGCTGATGCTCCTCGACGCCAACGGTGTCGAATGCTCGACCGGCTCGGCGTGCACCGCCGGTGTCGCGCAGGCCAGTCACGTGCTCCTGGGCATGGGCATCGACATGGCCAGTGCCCGCGGATCGCTGCGCTTCTCCCTGGCACCGACCACCACCCGCGCCGACATCGAGACCGTCGCCGAGGTGATCGGTGAGGTCGTCGAACGAGCCCGCGTCGCCGGGCTGGTCGCCTCCCCGAGTGGGAAGGCACGCTGATGCGTGTACTGGCGGCGATGAGTGGTGGCGTCGATTCGGCGGTTGCCGCGGCCCGTGCGGTCGAGGCCGGTCACGACGTCGTGGGAGTGCACCTGGCCCTGTCCACCGCGCCGGGTGCGTTGCGTACCGGCTCGCGAGGATGCTGTTCCCGTGAGGACGCCGACGATGCGCGGCGGGCCGCCGACGTGCTGGGCATCCCGTTCTACGTGTGGGATTTCGCCGATCGGTTCAAGGACGATGTGATCGACGAGTTCGTCGAGGCCTACGCCGCCGGTCAGACCCCGAATCCGTGCCTGACCTGCAATGAGAAGATCAAGTTCGCGGCCCTGGCCGAGAAGGCGATCGCGTTGGGATTCGATGCGCTGGCCACCGGTCACTACGCACAGCTGACCGACGGGGAGCTGCGTCGGGCGGTCGATGCCGACAAGGACCAGTCCTATGTGCTGGCCGTACTCACCCGCGAGCAGCTCGGTCGCGCGATGTTCCCGATCGGCGACACCCCGAAGCCCGAGATCCGTGCGGAGGCGGCACGTCGCGGACTGTCGGTGGCGAACAAGCCGGACTCGCACGACATCTGCTTCATCCCGACCGGCGACACCCGGGCGTTCCTCGGTGCGCGGATCGGTATTCGTCCCGGCGCCGTCGTCGACGCCGACACCGGTGAACGGCTCGCCGACCACGAGGGCGTGCACGGTTTCACGATCGGGCAGCGCAAGGGCCTCGGTATCGAGGCGCCCGCCGCGGACGGGCGGCCACGGTATGTCACCGACATCGATCCGGAATCGGGAACTGTCCGAGTCGGATCCGAGGAGCACCTGCAGGTGTGGACGATCCGGGCATCGCGTGCGGTCTGGACCTCCGGACAGGCTCCCGACGGGCCGGTCGAGTGCATCGTCCAGGTGCGTGCGCACGGCGGGATGGCACCGGCGCTCGCGACCCCGATCGACGACGCCGGCGGACCCGGCATCGAGATCTCGCTGGCCGAACCCCTGACCGGCGTCGCCCGCGGACAGGCTGCGGTGCTGTACTTGCCCGACGCGCAGCGCGGTGACCTCGTGGTCGGCTCGGGACGCATCAGCGTGACCTCGTCGACGAGACCCGCCGACACCCACGCGGTATCGGCACGGTGAGCACCGGCCGATGAGCCAGCCGCCCACCGGCGTGGGAACCGGCGTCGGTTCCATGCCCGGCACCGACCCGAAACAGGCCGCGGCCGTGATCAACGGTGAACTCGACCTCGCCCATCTCGCCGAGCTTCCCGCGCGCGGCATCGGCGCCGACATGATCGGGCGGATGTCCGCGATCCTGGTGGACATGCCCATCGACGCATCGACCTGGGGCTACCGGCTGGGCACCCGGGGATCGTCGGTGGTGCGTCGCGCCCGCGGCTTCCTCAGCGCCGATCTCGATGCGGTGGAGGAGATCTGGGATACCGCGGGCTTCATCGGTACCGGCCGTGCCGTCAAGGTACAGGCGGCGGGACCGTTCACCCTGGCATCCTCGATCGAGTTGACCAACGGGCACAGGGCGATTCGCGATCCGGGGGCGCTGCGTGATCTCACCGACTCGGCCGTCGAAGGCGTCGGAACGCACATCGCCGAGGTCCGACGCCGGTTGGGTGCGGAGGTGACCGTGCAGATCGACGAACCGATGATCGGTGCGGTCCTCGACGGCACGGTGCCACCGCTGACCCGGCTCGACGTCATCCCGCCGCTGCCGATCGCCGACGTCGCGAACGCGTTGGCATCGCTGGCCGAAGGTATCGACGCGCCGATCATCATCCACAATTGCGGTGCGCCGCGCTGGGATCTGATCGCCCGGGTCCCGGGGGTGGCCCACAGCGTCGACGTCAGCGCGGCCACCGCCACGACCATCGGTGCGGCGGCGCTCGACGCGGAGACACTCGACGGCATCGGCGCGCTCCTCGACCGGGGAGACGTGCTCGTCGCCGGCGTGGTTCCGGCAGAACGGGAACGGCCGGGTGTGCGTGCCGAGACGGTGGCCACATCGCTGGCGGCGGTGCTCGACCGCATCGGATTGAATCGAAAAGTGCTGTCGGAGAAGGTGATCGTCACACCCACCTGCGGTTTGGCGGGCGCTTCCCCACAGTGGGCGACGACGGCCCTCGGTATCTGCGCCCAGGTGGGGGAGTTGCTGGCCACCGACCCGGACGCCTTGTAGCCCCGTCGACCACGGTAGATGCGCGTTCTACTCCCACCTGCACGGAATGCGTGGTGGGTATGTGGGAGTTGCGCGTGCACCTACGGTCGTTGATCGGACGCGGTGGAGGGTCAGCCGTCCAGCTTGGCGACCGAACGTTTCGGGGCGACCTGTCGGTAGCTCGCGTCGAGGAGTTCGGCGACCTCGGTCCAGTCGGCATCGTCGTCGAGCAGGATCCCGAGCCACCCGTAGGGGCCCAGATATGCGGGCAGGAAGAACCTCGGATCGGCGCTCAGCGCCTCCCGCTCGGCGGGTTCCGGGATGAACAGCAACGACTGATCATGCCGAGGCCCACCCTTCTCACCGCCACCGTAGTTGCCGAACATCTTTCCGCACCGGAACGTCGGGCGGCCGTGTGCGACAACCTCGGTGGTGTCCGGGAGGGCGAGCGCGATCTCGCGGACCCGGATCAGGTGCGGATCGGCGTCGTCGAACATGATCGGATGCGGCATGGGTGTCCTCTCCCTGCGTGGTCCGGAACCTCTTGCGCCGTACCGTACGCGACTCGGGCGACATTGCAGTGCGGTCTCGGATTCCCGAGGTCCTCGCCACAGCCGACACGCGGACGTAGGCTTCGAACAGATCACGTCGAGCAGCGAGCGTGGTCCGCCATCGAGTAGGACAAACGAAGGAGGCGGCCATGTTCATGACCATCATCAGCGCCATCGTGGTGGGCGCAATCATCGGAGCACTGGCGCGACTGGTGATGCCGGGCAAGCAGGCGATCGGCGTGATCATGACCATCGTCCTGGGAATCGCCGGATCACTGATCGGGTCCTGGATCTGCTATTCGCTCTTCGGATACAGCAACGACAACGGCGGCTGGAAGGTCATCCCGTTCATCGTGGGAATCGCTGTCGCCGCGGCGCTGATCGCGGGGTATGTTGCGCTGATGGGACGCCGAGCGGTGCACTGATCCCGGCTGAGTGGCGGGCGGCCGGAGGTCGACGAGGTCTGTCGGGGGGCTCCGATACCCTCATGACGTGGCAGATGAGGAGCAGACCCCGATCGATCCCGGCATCCGGGAGCAATGGTCGACGCTCGCCGAAGAGATCCGCGAGCATCAGTTCCGGTACTACGTGAAGGACGCCCCCGTCATCTCCGACGGGGAGTTCGATCGGCTCCTCCGCCAACTGCAAGAACTCGAGGACGCGCACCCGGAGCTGGCGACCGCGGACTCGCCGACGAAGCTCGTCGGCGGCGGATTCTCCACCGCGTTCACCCCGGTCGATCACCTCGAACGAATGCTGTCGTTGGACAACGTCTTCGACGCCGACGAGATGCGGACGTGGGTCTCACGCGTCGAGGACGAGGTCGGCGCCGGCGTCGAGTACCTGTGTGAACTCAAGATCGACGGCGTCGCGCTGGCCCTGGTGTATCGGAATGGCGTCCTCGACCACGCGGTCACCCGTGGTGACGGCCGCACCGGTGAGGACGTCACCCTCAACGCCCGCACCATCGAGGACATCCCCGCGCGGCTGACGTCGACACCGGAGTACCCCATCCCCGACGTCCTCGAGGTACGCGGAGAGGTGTTCTTCCGGGTGGAGGACTTCGAGGCCCTCAACGCGTCGTTGGTCGCCGACGGCAAACCCCCGTTCGCCAATCCCCGTAACTCTGCGGCGGGTTCGCTGCGGCAGAAGAATCCGCAGATCACCGCTCGCCGCCGGCTGCGGATGATCTGCCACGGCGTGGGTCACATCGAAGGATGGCGGCCCGATTCGCTGCACCACGCGTATCTGGCGTTGGGTGCCTGGGGCCTGCCCGTCTCCTCGCACACCACCAAACTCACCGGTGCACAGGCGATCCTGGACAAGATTGATTACTGGGGCGAGCATCGTCACGACGTCGAGCACGAGATCGACGGGATCGTCGTCAAAGTGGACGATTTCGGGCTGCAGCGCAGGCTGGGGGCGACGTCGCGGGCGCCACGCTGGGCGATCGCCTACAAGTACCCGCCCGAAGAGGTGACCACCAAACTCCTGGGAATCGAAGTGGGCGTGGGACGGACCGGACGCGTCACCCCGTTCGCCGTACTCCAACCGGTGCTGGTGGCCGGCTCCACGGTGGCGCGCGCGACCCTGCACAACGAGTCGGAGGTCAAACGCAAGGGCGTGCTCATCGGTGACACGGTGACCATCCGCAAGGCCGGCGACGTCATCCCCGAGGTCCTCGGCCCCGTCGTCGACCTCCGCGAGGGCACCGAGCGCGCGTTCGTGATGCCGGATCGATGCCCGGAATGCGGTGCGCCGCTACGTCCGGAGAAGGACAGCGACGTCGACATCCGATGCCCCAACGCCGAGAGCTGCCCGGCACAGTTGCGGGAGCGGCTGTTCCATCTGGCCGGGCGGGGATCCTTCGACATCGAGGCACTCGGATATGAGGCGGCGACGGCGCTGCTGTCGGCCGGGGTCCTGAAGAACGAAGGCGATCTATTCTCGCTGACCGCCGACGACCTGACCAAGACCACCCTGTTCACCACCAAGAACGGTGTGTTGTCGGCCAACGGAAAACGACTGCTGGCCAACCTTGACAACGCCAAACACGTTGCGCTGTGGCGGGTTCTGGTCGGACTGTCGATCCGCCACGTCGGACCGACCGCCGCACGGGCGCTGGCCACCGAATTCGGTTCGTTACAGGCCATCGAGGACGCCACCGCCGAACAACTCGCCGAGGTCGAGGGACTCGGGGCCACCCTCGCCACCAGCATCCGTGACTGGTTCGGCGTCGACTGGCATCGCGAGATCGTCGACAAGTGGCGTGCCGCAGGCGTGTCCATGGAAGACGAGCGCGATGAGTCGATCACCCGCACACTCGAGGGCAAGACCATCGTCGTCACCGGATCGCTGCAGGACTTCTCCCGTGACGGTGCCAAGGAGGCCATCCTGGTCCGCGGCGGGAAGGCGTCGGGGTCGGTGTCGAAGAAGACCGACTATGTGGTGGTGGGGGATTCACCCGGGAGCAAGGCCGACAAGGCCGAGCAACTCGGTGTGCCTGTCCTCGATGAAGACGGGTTCAAACGACTCCTGGAAACCGGTGACGCCGAACCGAGTTGAATATCACCGCGGCACAACATATCTCGTTGCGGATCATTCTGTGGCGGCTCCGCGGGTGGTTGTTCATTTCGCGACAGCGCTGAACGCGTCGAACGCGCGATCATCGAACAACACGAAGCGGACCTGTGTGACCGAGGTGTCGGTGGCCCGCACCGTGGCCGTGGCGATCCGGGCTCCGTCGTCGATCGGCCACCCGTAGATTCCGGTGGAGATGGCCGGGAACGCCACCGACGTCGCACCGAGTTCGTCTGCGACCCTAAGTGTTTCGCGGTAGCAGGAGGCGAGGATCGCCGAACGGTCCTGGTGCGCCGAGTAGACCGGGCCCACTGTGTGGATCACCCACCGTGCAGGAAGGCGTCCGGCGGTGGTGGCCACGGCCTGCCCGGCGGGCAGGCCATCGGGAAATCGCGTGGCGCGCAGATCCCGACATTCGGCGAGGATCTCCGGACCACCCCGACGGTGAATGGCCCCGTCGACACCGCCACCACCGAGCAACGACGAATTGGCCGCATTCGCCACGGCATCCACCGATTCGACGGTGATGTCACCCCGGACCAATGCGATCTCGATCACCCTGCAATTGTCGGCGCAGTTCTGGTCGGGGGCAAGGGGCTGTGCTCGACCCACCGGGGTCACCTTCTGTGATTCAACCTTCTGTAATTCAACCTTCTGCGCGCAGAACCGTCGAGACGATGCCGGCGAGGTAGCCGAGCCGCGCGATCTCCGACGGACGGAAATCGGGACCGCCGATGCGGCCCAACAGGATTGCCTTCGCACCGTCACCCAGCGGCGCCGCCGCCATCCGCGTGTCCATGTCCTGCCACGCCTGCGGTACCCACTCGGCCTCCGAATCGAGTTGCGTGGCGGCGGTCAGCGGCAGCCAGTCGGCCGTCGTCAGCGGGGTCTCCGGCGCACCCGAACTCCCGAACAGCTGCAGGACGCCGCCGGCCGCCCGCGTGATGACGGTGGCCCAAGAGACACGCAGCACGCGGGGCGCGTTGTCGACCAGGATCTGCAATCGGTCCGTGCCGGCGGTCGCGACCTTGTCGACCAGTTCGAGTTCGCGATGGGTGTCCAACACACCCGAATACGGCCGAATCGAATCGACCCGCACACCCTTGACCTTCTCGGCGGCGGTGATCAACGCGTCGGGCAGTGATCCCGGCGCGACCTCGACGACCAGATCGTCGACCGCATAGCCCTCACCGCGTTCGACGACCTCCAGGGAGAGGATGTCGGCGCCCACCGATCCCAGTTGCACGGCGAGCAGACCCAGGCTGCCCGGGCGGTCTTGGAGGTAGACCCGTAGGAGGTACGACACGACGAGCATTGTCGCACCGGTAGGCGTGGCGTGCTCGGGGCGGTGCACCGCCGGCGGATGCCCGGTGGTGACGTCGATCACGTCGACCAGAGTCGAGGCGGTCCGTTCACGGTTGTCGGCAACGAGCGTGCGTCCGGCCGGTGCAGCCGTGACGATGGGGTAATGACGGATCCAGCCGAGAACGCGGTCGACGAGTCCCCACACGTCACGACGTCGGTGGCCCGCCGCATCCAGCCGGGGCGCGAACACGACTTCGTGACCTGGACCGACGCCGGTATCGCGTTGGCCCGCACCTTCCCGGGATTCCTGGGCGGAGGCTGGCTGCGGTCGACCAGAAAACCGGACGAGTACTACGTCGTCTACCGATTCGCCGACGAGGACGCGCTCGACGACTGGAATTCTTCGCCGGTGCGCAAGGCGTGGTTGTCCCGCGGAGAGGGCGTCGCCGTCGAATACGCGACGCACCGGCTGTCGGGGATCGAAGGGTGGTTCGAGCCGCAGCACAACCTCACCAATGCGGTGAAGGTGGTCGGTGCGCCACCGCCACGCTGGAAGCAGGCCATCACCATCTGGCTCGGGTTCTTCCCGATGTCCCTGCTGATCAACGTGCTGGTGCTCGCCCACCTCGACGGCGTGCACATCGTTCTGAAAACGCTGATCGGCACCCTCATCAACACGCCGCTGATGGTGTACCTGGTGTTGCCGTGGATCACCGCCCGCCTCTCCAGGTGGCTGCACTGACCGTGCCGGGCCCGCCGTCGGCGGCGGCGTCTAGGCTTGATGGCGTTGTCGGCACTGCGCCGAGGAGCGGATGAGGTGCGCCCTCGTCTTCGAGTGCCAGGTCAGAAAGGACACGATCGACATGTCAGGGCAGTCAGAGTCCGCGATCACCCGCGAGGAGGTCGCCCATCTCGCGCGGCTGTCGCGACTGGCACTCGACGACGAGGAACTCGACGTCTACGCCGCTCAGCTCGATTCGATCCTGGCGCATGTCGCCCAGGTGTCCGAGGTCGCTGCCGACGATGTCCCGCCGACCGCCCACCCGGCCAAGCTGGCCAACGTGCTGCGCGCCGACGAGGTGGTGCCCGGCCTGACCACCGAGCAGGCGCTCGCGGGTGCGCCGGCCGTCGAGCAGGACCGTTTCGCCGTTCCGCAGATCCTGGGGGAAGAGCAGTGAGTACCGAATCCGCCACCCGCACCGCGAACGAGATCACCGGTCTGTCCGCCGCCGACCTCGCCGCGAAGATCGCCGCCGGTGAGGTCTCCTCGGTGGAGGTCACCCAGGCGCACCTCGACCGCATCGCCGAGATCGACGATCAACTCGGTGCATTCCTGCACGTCAGCGGCGCGGAGGCGTTGGTCGCCGCCAAGGCCGCCGACGACGCGATCGCCGCCGGGGAGACGCCGTCGGCGCTGGCCGGTGTGCCGATCGCACTCAAGGACGTCTTCACCACCACCGATGCACCCACCACCTGCGGATCGAAGATCCTCGAAGGCTGGGTGCCGCCCTATGACGCCGCGGTCACCGCCCGGCTGCGCGCCGCGGGCATCCCGATCCTCGGCAAGACCAACATGGACGAGTTCGCGATGGGAAGCTCCACCGAGAACTCCGCCTATCAGGTGACCCGAAATCCATGGGATACCACCAGGATTCCCGGCGGGTCCGGCGGCGGCAGCGCCGCGGCGCTCGCGTCGTATCAGGCGCCGCTGGCGATCGGCACCGACACCGGTGGCTCGATCCGGCAACCGGCCGCGGTCACCGCGACCGTCGGCGTCAAACCCACCTACGGCACCGTCTCGCGGTACGGACTGGTCGCCTGTGCGTCGTCGCTGGATCAGGGCGGTCCGTGTGGTCGCACCGTCCTTGACACCGCGTTGTTGCACGAGGTGATCGCCGGCCACGATCCGCGCGACTCCACCTCCATCGATGTTCCGGTCCCGGACGTGGTCGGCGCCGCACGGGCCGGCGCCGCAGGCGATCTCACCGGGGTGCGGGTCGGTGTGGTCCGCGAGTTGCAGGGTGAGGGCTATCAGGCGGGGGTCTTGGGCTCCTTCGAGAAGGCCGTCGCGGAGTTGACCGCGCGGGGCGCCGAGGTTGTCGAGGTGTCGTGCCCGAACTTCACCTACGCGCTGGGTGCCTACTACCTGATTCTGCCCAGCGAGGTGTCGTCGAACCTCGCACGCTTCGACGCCATGCGGTACGGATTGCGCGTCGGCGACGACGGGCACCACAGCGCCGAAGAGGTCATGGCACTGACCCGGGAAGCCGGATTCGGACCAGAGGTCAAGCGCCGCATCATGATCGGCACCTACGCGTTGTCGGCGGGCTATTACGACGCCTACTACGGTCAGGCGCAGAAGGTGCGCACGCTGATTGCCCGCGACTTCACCGCGGCATTCGAATCCGTCGACGTGCTGGTCTCGCCGACCACGCCGACCACCGCCTTCCCGATCGGGGAGAAGGTCGACGATCCGCTGGCGATGTACCTGTTCGACCTGTGCACGCTGCCGGTCAACCTCGCCGGGGTGGCTGCGATGTCGGTGCCGTCGGGCCTGTCCGCGGACGACGGACTGCCCGTCGGTTTGCAGATCATGGCTCCGGCCCTGGCCGACGACCGGCTGTACCGGGTGGGCGCGGCCTACGAGGCGGCGCGCGGCCCGATCGGCTGAATCTGCTCGCGTCCATAACGGTGTCCGGTTCCGACGGGCCCGTCGAGAGACGCCGGCAGGTCCACGGACGCCTGGATGAATGAGGCGATGGGCAGCCAGGGTGGTGTGTGCGCCGGTCTGCCCACGCGTCGGGTTCCGTCCGGTGCCGCCGGCCGACGCCACAGTGCCTGTACTGACCAGTGGGTGACCGGGTCTGAGTCGTTGGCCACGATGGTGCGCGGCGAGGACGGGTGAGTGGTGTCGATACTGTCTGCCGGTACCCCGGCCAGCATGGTCGCACTCACCGCACCTGGGTGGGTGCGCTCGGCCCATGCCCGGGCGCGATCCGCCCCCAGGGCACCGAGGCTCTGCCCGTAGAGATACACGCGGGGCAGACGCGCACCACCGGGTCGGCGATCACGCGCGTCGAGCACGTGACGCAACAGTGCGATCGCGCTGCGCGCGGCCGCATCAGGGTCGGTGAGGAACACCCGCCACGACGAGGCATTCGCATATGGCAGGCTGAGGATCGCGACACCGGCGTGCCGGCCGCCCGGGGAAGACTGGCTAGCGGGCAGGAGCCGGCTTTCGGGACGAATCTCGCTGCCACCGAACTGATCCCGAATCTCGGCGATGGCCTGAGGGTCGACCCAGCCGGAGCCGGTCGGTATCGCGATCACCACTGCGGTGCTGTCGAGCCCGCCACTGCGGACCCACCCTCGGGTGAGCGCGGCCGCCGCTGCGTCGATGCGAGTCGGTTCCCGGCCGGTACCAGTGGCGGCTTCCGTCGGGGCGGGTGGGGCGAGGGAGCCTGCGACGAGGGCGGTCAGCAGGCCTGCGATGGCGACAGCGCGATGTGATGTCCACACTGTGATCACGAATGTGACCACGGCGGTCCCGAACATCACCCACCAGTACCTCGCGCCAATCGACGCGACACCGAGATCTGCGCGAATGGTGTTCTGCCACGCGACATTGGCGCTGACGGTGGAGGCCGCGGCGAGAGTGGCGGCCACCAGTATCAGGCGTCGGCGTGGCGACGAGTCCGCGGTCCGTCGGCACGTGCACAGGCGTGCCGCGATCGTGGCGACTCCTACGCATCCGGCGACGACAGCTGCCGAGGAGCCGGTGGAGCGAGGCAGCGAGCCGGGCCACAGTGCGATCATCAGACCGATTGCTGCTGAGATCGGGATACAGGCATGCGGTGCCTCGATGGCACGCGAGGTCCGCACGGCAATCATCGTTCGCCGCCGATGACTCCAAGGTTTCCGTCGACAATCTTCCACATCGTCGTCATCACGATGTGCGACAACGATTCTCGTGATACCGGGGCTTCGCCGTTCTGGCGCCAGGTGTTGACGGCCAATCCGATTCGGCTGGCCTCCGCGGCGGCGGCACAAGGATTGCCGGTGCAGCTGGCGCGCATGCGATCGATCAGCATGCGATCGATGGCGAGCCGGGCCCACGGCTGCAACGGCGCACCGGTCCGCGCGCTGTAGCGGAGTAGGTCATAGCCGAAATCGTGTGTCTTGCAAAGTGGTTCAAACCTCTGCGGTAAGGGTACCGGTGAGGAGCACCGGCCGGTCGGGTTGACCGGGTATCCGTCCGTCAAGAGCGGTCGGTAGCCGATCACTCGTGCGAAATCCGGAGGTAGGTACCGCAGGGTCTGGGCAGGGTCAGGGCCGACCAGGGCGTCGACCGCCGACGTGGCGGCCGGGGAACTGCGCGCGGTCGACATATCGGCCAACTGTCCGCCGGCCGCTGCTGTGGGCACGTGAATGGCGGTGTGGATGAGAGCGGCTGCAAGTAAGCACAAGCTGCAGAAGATGATTCGGATAATCCGGTGCCGGTGGCGGACCGGTCGATGCGGTGTCGGTCGGTGGTGGGTCGGCGGGTGCGGTGCCAAGGACGCGTTCGGGTCATCGTCATGCAGCAAGGTCATGGTTCTCGACGCTAGGAATCGCGCACGCCTGCACACATCGGTCGCAGTGGTGGTTGTGTCTCGCGACGTCGGAGCGGGGTGTGACGTGCGAGGTAGCCACCCGGTATCACCCGCATCTCCCTCTGCAGTATGACGACATGGAGGTCCGCACCCTCTAGCGTGGAGCGGGAGGTGAGTGACATGTTCTTGCGCGTAGTTCGTCAGATCGGCAGCGCGGCCGCCACGGAGATCCGGGGTCTGCCGGTGGTACAACATCCCGATGTCCGTGCCTATCTACGGTCGCCGGTCAACTGGTTCTTCCTGATCTTTGCGGTGGTGTTGTTCGCCGTGGCGTGGCCGACGCTTCCGGAGACGCATGACCTTCCGTCGTATGCGTTGCCGGTGACGGCGGCGGTGGCGACGCTGCCGCTGGCCCTTGCGTGGGCGGCGCCTCTGTTGGGGTGGGCGGTCTGTGTGATCGCCGCGCAGCTGATCGGATTTCTGGTGCCCACCGCCAATGGCTGGCCGTGGACGATTCAGGTCACCCAGATCATTGCGCTACTGGTGCTGACATTCGTGGCGTATCTGCGGTGTCCGTTGCGGTATCTCGCCCCGGTGTGGTTGGTGTCGGCCGCAGCGTTCGCGCTTGCAGCCCCGCCCACCGTCCGAGTGGGGTGGGTGTTCGGCGTGACATCGATGGCGGTGGTCGTTGCCTTGCTCAGAGGATTGCTCAGCTCCCGCAGGCAACTGGCGGCCAGTGCCGAGGAGACCAAGGCGGCTGAATCGGTGACCGCGGTCCTCGAAGAGCGGGCCCGCATTGCCCGAGACCTGCACGATGTTGTGGCGCACCGCATGTCAATGGTGGTGGTGATGGCACAGACTGCGCGTTACCGCATTCCCGATGTCGGCGATGCCGCCGCTGCCGAGTTCGACGCCATCGCGTCGGCCGCCCGAAACTCGCTCGACGAGGTCCGGCAGCTCCTCGGTGTCCTGCGTCTCGACGGGACACAGGCCAGCTCAGCACCCAATCCAGGTCTCGCCGACATCGATTCGTTGCTCGACCACACGCGGCTGGCGGGGGCGTCGGTGACGGTGTCCGACACGCTTGATCATGCGGAGTTCGCGGAGTCATCGGCGCTGGTCATCTACCGCATCGTGCAGGAATCCCTTGCCAATGCGACACGACACGCACCCGGTGCCACGATCGCGGTGACCCTGGTGCCCGCCGACGACGGTGCCGAGGTGACGGTGGTGAACGCGGCTGGTACCGACGCACCGCTCGAACTCGGCGGTGCGGGTGTCGGGATTACCGGGATGAGCGATAGAGCACGGGCAGTCGGTGGATGGTTGACCGCTCATCCCACCCGCGATGGCGGTTTCGTCGTGCGTGCATACATTCCTGCCATTGCCGGCCGCGGTGTCGTCGAGGCACCGGGCCGGTTCGCCGCGGTGTCAGGGTAGCGTTGCGGCCGTGCCGATTACGCTTGTCGTCGCCGATGACCAGGCAATGGTTCGTCAAGGCTTCTCGGCGTTACTTGCCGCGCAACCGGACATCTCGGTTCTCGGCGATGCCGCCGACGGAGTGGCGGCTGTCGAGGTGTGTCGACGGGTGAAACCCGACGTCGTGCTCATGGATGTGCGGATGCCGCGCAAGGACGGAATCTGGGCGGCCGCCCAGATTCTCGGATCGGGCGCGTCACTCGGATCGGGCGCGTCGACGGCTGCGCACCCCGCCGACGGGGCTTCCGGCCGGACCAAGGTGTTGATGCTCACGACCTTCGACATCGATGACTACGTGTACGAGGCCCTGCGGGTCGGTGCTTCCGGATTCCTGCTGAAGGATGCTCCCGCAGACGAGTTGGTCCGTGCGGTGCGGGTGGTCGCCGCAGGTGAGGCGTTGCTCGCCCCGTCGATCACGCGGCGGTTGATCCGCGAGATCACCGACCAGCGTCCCCGTCGCCCTCGATCCGATGCTGCCGACATCCTGACGCCCCGCGAACGTGAGGTTCTCGACCTTGTCGCCGACGGGAAGTCCAATCACGAGATCGCCACCGAACTCTTCGTCGCAGAGCAGACGGTGAAGACACATGTGAGCAGTGTGCTGGCCAAGTTGTCATTGCGTGATCGTGCGCAAGCGGTCGTGTTTGCCTATGAGAACGGTCTCAAGTGAAGTGTTCGACGCTCAGGCGGGCCATCACACGTCCGGCACGAGTGCTCCCAGCGCACTAGATTGAGTGCTGTTCGGGGACGGGACAACCGTTCGCGGAATCAGACGCGGCAGGAGGCACTCAGCGGAATGGCCAAGCGATTCGGGATACTCACGTCCGGCGGCGATTGCCCGGGACTCAACGCGGTGATCCGTGGAGCCGTCCTCAAGGGGGAAACCGTCTACGGCCAGGAGTTTGTCGGATTCCGCGACGGCTGGTACGGACTGGTCTACGGCGACATCATCGACCTCGACCGCAGCGTGGTCCGTGGCCTGTCGAATCAGGGTGGCACGATCCTGGGGACCAGCCGTTTCGGGCCGTACTCCGAGCCCGACGGTGGTCCGGAGAACATCAAGAAGGTGCTCAAGAACCTCGGCATCGACGGGGTGATCGCCATCGGTGGTGAGGGCACCGCGTCGGCGGCGAAGCGTTTGTACGAGGACGGCATCAACATCGTCGGCGTCCCCAAGACCATCGACAACGACATCAACGCCACCGATTACACCTTCGGTTTCAACACGGCCGTCGAGATCTCGACCGAGGCCATCGACCGGCTGCGCACGACCGGCAACTCGCACAAGCGGTGCATGGTGCTCGAGGTGATGGGCCGTCACGCCGGCTGGATCGCACTCAACTCCGGCATCGCCGGTGGTGCGCACGCGATACTCATCCCGGAACAGCCGGAGAGCATCAATCAGATCTGTGCGTGGGTGACCAGTGTCAAGAATCGTGGCAGGTCACCGATGGTGGTGGTGGCCGAGGGATTCAAGCTTCCGGACATGGACTCCGCGCACTCGACCAAGGGCCTCGACGGCTTCAACCGTCCCCGGCTGGGCGGAATTGCCGAGGTGCTGGCCCCGATGATCGAGGAACGCACCGGCATCGAGACCCGGGCCACCGTGTTGGGACATATCCAGCGCGGTGGTACGCCGACGGCGTTCGACCGGGTGCTCGCGACGCGGCTGGGGATGGCGGTGTCCGACCTCGTCGCCGACAAGGAGTGGGGTCACATGGTGGCGTTGCACGGCACCGAGATCGCCCGCATCACCTTCGATCAGGCGTTGGCCAACCCGAAGACGGTGCCGTTGGATCAGTATCAGGAGATCCGCGTCATCTTCGGGTGACCGGTGCACCTCGGGGTTGCTGTCGGCCTCAGGCGGGGTCGCGGGGGATGACGATCCACAGCAGCAGGTAGAGGAGCACCTGCGGGCCGGGGAGCAGAATCGACGCGACGAACAGGACTCGGATCAATGTGGGATCCCAGCCGTAGCGTTGGGCGATTCCACCGCAAACGCCGCCGATCCAGGCGTCGCTGCGTGAACGGGTGAGGCGTCGCTCCGGCGTCGGTTGCGACAGCGGGGTGGGTGAATAGTCGGTGGCCATCGGGCGCTCCCTAGTAGTCGATGATCAGGTGATTTCCACGGTAGGAACCGGGGGGCAGTACCGCATCGGGGATGACCCGTAACCCGCACCCGGAGATTTCCCGAGCGGGGTCCGGGGTGTTCTCACCCGTCGCGTCGTGGAGGTTCGGCGCCGCATAAACTGGTGGCCATGACTGCCGCAGCTGCCGACTTGATGGATTACGACCAGGTCATCGCCGAGTTCGATCCGGTGATGGGCCTGGAAGTCCACGTCGAACTGGGTACCGCGACCAAGATGTTCTGCGGCTGCCCGACCGCCTTCGGTGCCGACCCCAACACCCAGGTCTGCCCGGTGTGCATCGGACTGCCCGGCTCGCTGCCGGTGGCCAACGCTAAGGCCATCGAATACGCCATCCGCATCGGACTGGCGTTGAACTGCTCGATCCGGCCGTCGAGTGTGTTCGCACGGAAGAACTACTTCTATCCCGATCAGCCGAAGAACTACCAGATCAGCCAGTACGACGAGCCGACGTCCTATGACGGCTACCTCGACGTGGTGCTCTCCGACGGAACGACGTGGCGCGTCGACATCGAGCGCGCGCACATGGAGGAGGACACCGGAAAGTCGCTGCACATCGGCGGTGCCGGACGAATCCATGGCGCCGATCACTCACTGCTCGACTACAACCGCGCCGGTGTCCCGCTGGTGGAGATCGTCACCAAGCCGATCGTCGGTGCGGGGGAGCGGGCACCGGAGGTGGCGCGCGCCTATGTGACTGCGCTGCGGGATCTGCTCAAGGCGCTCGACGTCTCCGACGTCCGGATGGATCAGGGTTCACTGCGTTGTGACGCCAACGTGTCGCTGATGCCCAAGGGCGCAAGCGAATTCGGCACACGCACCGAGACCAAGAACGTGAACTCGCTGAAGAGTGTCGAGGTTGCGGTCACCTACGAGATGCGGCGCCAGGCAGCCATTTTGGCGGCGGGTGGCGAGATCATCCAGGAGACCCGGCACTATCACGAGACCGATGGGACCACCTCTCCCGGCCGTCGCAAGGAGACCGCCGAGGATTATCGCTACTTCCCGGAGCCGGATTTGCCTCCGGTGCAGCCGGATCCGGCGTGGATCGAGGAGATCCGGGCGACGTTGCCCGAGTTGCCGTGGGTGCGTCGTGCGCGCATCCAGGAGGAGTGGGGTGTCTCCGACGAGGTGATGCGTGACCTGGTCAACGTGGGTGCCGTCGACCTGATCATCGCGACCGTCGACGCGGGCGCAGCGCCCGAGGCGGCTCGTGGTTGGTGGGTGTCGTTCCTGGCGCAGCAGGCGAATTCCCGTGAGATCGAGCTCGCCGATTTGCCGATTTCGCCGACACAGGTTGCCACGGTCATCGGTCTCGTCGACGCCGGCAAACTCACCAACAAGCTGGCACAGCAGGTCGTTGTCGCCGTCCTCGACGGTGAGGGTGAGCCCGAGCAGATCGTCGCCGATCGTGGCCTCGAGGTCGTGCGCGACGACTCCGCCTTGCAGAAGGCCATCGATGAAGCGCTCGCCAACAACCCCGACATCGTGGAGAAGATCCGCGGTGGCAAGGTCAAGGCGGCCGGCAAGATCGTCGGCGATGTCATGAAAGCGACTCGTGGGCAGGCAGATCCGGCTCGGGTTCAGGAGCTTGTGCTGGCTGCCTGCCAGTAGTTCACGGCCTGCCGGCTGTTTCGCCGCGGGCCGGGTGGGTTCGGATAAAGTGCCGCAGTGGTCGCGCTGTTTCTCTGTGGAGTCCTTACGAAATCAATGGTGAGGGGCGAGCTGACCTCAGGTAGATATGGCCGGCCCCGGGAGGACGAACAGCCGAGGTGCGGAATAACGTGACGGACTCACCCCCCTCAACCTGGGAATTACATGACCGCTGACACACGGGGCACTATCTCTCTCTGAGCAGGCAAAGTACGCTTTCATCGCCTGAAGAGGTCGACCGGACCCACTGGTTGTACGGGCATTCTTCCGGATCCGAGGCGCGACCTCCCACGCGATAGTTGGCCGACAGCGACCCACAGTCGGCGTGGTAGAACTCGGTAATCTTCGAACCTTCATACTCGTAGTGAACGCACGTGCCCGGTGCGGCGGTGCGAATCGAATCGGCAACCGAGTCTCGTTGCCCATCAACCGCCAGCCACGCAGCGACTGAGCCGGCAGTAATGACAACCAGCAACGAAATGATGGACATGGCGATGGTCCGTCGCCTTCTCGTGCGCAAGCGTGACCGTTCTGAGTTCGTGACCCTGGCCTGTGCGGTCCCTGTCGGTTCCCGTGTCGAAATCGCCCGGTCTACGTGGGTAGTGGATGGCGGACGGCGCTCCTGGGTAATCCCCGCTGATTGGACAACGGTCGATGCGTCCGAAGGAGCGTCTGGTGCGGAACCAGTATGCTCCGACGGAGTCGGTTCAATCGCCATATGGGGTGGGACGATGGTCGGCGCGAACTGAAGGGCCGCTTGTTGTGCTGCCGTTTTGTCTTGGCGGGGTGAGGTCTTAAGTGCCTCGAAGGTGAGTTCATGTGTGAAGTCGCGACAGGTTGTGAACCGTTCGGGTGAACTCTTGGCGAGTGCCTTTGACAGTAGTTGATCAAACCGGCCAAGGGTGCGGTCCTGCTCCAGTAGTGGCGGATACGGTCGCGAGATATGCGCCATCATCAACGCCGAAGGCGTTGAATCGGTGAAAGGCATTGTGCCGCAGAGTAGTTCGTAGATGGTGCAGCCGAGCGCATACTGATCCGACGCCGGCGATGCCGGATGGCCGTCGATGATCTCCGGCGCAGTGTAGGCGAGCGTTCCGATGAACGCGCTGCTCGCGGTCAAACCCGTGGCGTCGAGGAGTTTGGCGATACCGAAGTCGAGGACGACGGCGCGTTCGATGGCGCCATCGTCGTCGCGGAGCACAACGATGTTGGCGGGCTTGATGTCTCGGTGGACGACGTGGCGGCGGTGGGCGTAGTCGAGGACTGCGGCGACGTGTCCGGCGACCTCGACGACCTCTTCTGTGGTCAGTGATTGGTGGGTGGGGTTGGCGCCGTCGAGATGCTCCATGGTGAACCACGGGGTCTCGTCCTCGACGCCGTAGTGATAGATGGTGACGATCGCGGGATGGCTCAGGGCGGCCGCGGTTTGGGCCTCCTGGGTGAAACGGCGTTGGAAGTCGGAGTCATGAGCGCCCGCCGCGGAGATGACCTTCAACGCCTCGCGGCGGCGCAGGTGCGGATTCTCGACGAGGTACACCTGACCCATGCCGCCGCGACCGAGGAGAGAGATGATCCGGTATCCCGCGAACTCGTCGCCCGGTTGGAGCGCCACCCATCACCTCCGCATTGATTGTGCATCGGCACATTACCGGCAAACCGGTGGTCGGGCCGCGAATGTAGTCCGGACGGATGGCTGACATCAGGCGTGTGACGAAGCTGTCTGCCGACCATCGAGCTGTGACGCGGCTCTGGACTACGTCCGACTCTCACCCGCCGGCGGAGCGATGAACCTTACGACACGATCATCGGTGCTGACCGGCTGGCCGTAGGCGCGGTTGACCGTCGCGAACTGGATGACGCCGTTCTCCAGCGCGGTCATTCTGCCGAGAGCCCCATACCGCTTGTCCAACACGACGGTCGGCGGATTGACGGTGGGGTTGTCACGTGTCGGGGCGGTGATCGCCTCAATCCGCTGCCCCCGTGTCTCACTGACGAAGACCTGACCGGTGGTGGCCGCGCATCCGGCGATCTGTGGCTTGTCCGGCCAGGTCCACAGCACGGTCGCGGTGCCCGACTCGTCGACCGACTGCAGGCGGTCCTCGGTCTGGCCCTGGTCGGCGATGTACAACGTGCCGGAAGTGTTGGGGCACAGCGACACATTGGAGCCGAGCCCGGAGGTGAGAACCTTCGGGCGAGCATTGCCGCCGGAGGACAGATCGGTGATCGAGAGCAGCTTTCCGGCCAAGGACGCCGGGTCGTTGGCCGCTGCCGGGTTACCCGCGTTTCCGGTCGCCACCACCAGTTCGGTGGGTGAGGCGAACAGCATGGCGCCCATGTTTCCGGTGGCGCCCTTCGGGATTCCCGTCAGGATCGGTTTGGGGACGTCGCCCGGCGCCAACCGCACCACCCGGTTGTCGCTGGGGGTGGTGATCAACGCATAGATCAGCTGATCCTGGTCGTAGGTGGGAGAGAATGCGAAGTCGATGAGACCACCGTCGCCTGAACCGTCGACCGGGAAGGTCGCGACGGTCCGCGGCGGTCCGTAGCGCTTGGTGGTGATGATCTTGCCGGTGGTGCGCTCGGCGACGATTGTCACCTCACCCTGGTCGTCGCCGGCACGCAGGCCGCCGGTGGAGGCGAGGCAGGTGGCGATGACCGCCGGGTCCGGGTCAACGCACGGCCCCGGCGGCGGAGGCGACGGACTGGGCCCCTCCTGCGGAGTCGACTGCGGCGGAGTCGATGGGAGATTGAAGTTCTCATCGTTCTCACTGAATTGTCCGGCTGCCTGATCGCGGTCCTGTTGGGAGAAATCACAACCGGCTAGCGCGACGACGAGTCCAAAGATTCCCAAGAGGACCGCAACACGATTACGGACAGCGGCGATGCTCCGCCGGGACCGTGAATCCCGGCCTCGTCGGTGAATATGCCGCCCCTGTCGCATGCCCACCACAGTAGCGATCACCAATCGTTGCCCTCCGACCGCGCGGCGGTCGACCGCCTCCACCGTCGAAACCTCTAGCATCGGCCATGTGAGCGAGCGTGGACAGTCCGACGCCGGCGACGATAACTTTCAGCCGCCGAGCCCGTACGACGAACCGACGGGCTCGTTCCGGGTACCCGAGATCAGTGAAGCCGACCGCGACGCCTTCTACGAACGTCACCGCCGTCGCCCCGGCCAGGTCTCAAGGGTGGAATCCCTCGACGACATCGGGCCCGACGAAGTCGAGACCAGGCCGCTGCAGGTCCCGCCTTCGGCCAAACGGCGCAACCCGGTGCCCATGCCGCCGGTGACCCCGGTCGACCCGCCCACGTCGCGCACCGGCGATGGCCCCTCGGCGGCGGATACCGCGCCCACCGCCAAGATCGGCACTGCGCCGAAGTCGGCGACCCCGACCGGACAGCCGAAGGCGCCGTCAGCGGAGGATCGGGCGCCGTCAGCGGAAGAGGGGGCCGGCGCGTCGTCGGCACAAGGCGTGCCTGCGGCGGCCGCCGCGACGGAAAACACCACGACCGCGAAGACCGCCGCGCAGGAGACCGAGAAGATCGACGCCGAGGCAACCACACGGCAGCCTCCCACACCGATCCCGTCGGTCGAGGAAACCTTCCCGGAGCTTGCGAAGACGCGGCGCGAGGACGCCCAGTCCGACGGTCCTGCGCCCACCCGGGCACTGACCGATGAGGACTTCGACACCTCCGACGACGGGGATAGCCGCACCGCGGCCATGCCGGCCCCGGCGGCCCTCGCCGCCTACGACAGTGACGAACCGCACGAGCAGTCCGATCAGCCGGACCACGACGGCGACCGCGAACCCGTGACGGTGGCCGCGGTTCGGGAACCGCGCGGCACCCTCGATCTGGGCCTGCTGGTTCTGCGGCTCGGTCTCGGCGTCGCAGCGGTGGCGCACGGCCTGCAGCATCTGTTCGGGTGGTGGGGTGGACCCGGGATCTCGGGGTATCAGGACTTCCTCGCCAACGACGCCGATCCCGCGCTCGGGTTCCATCCCGACGCGGTGCACATCCTGGCGATTGCCGGCGGCGTGACCGAGGTCGTCGGTGGCGCACTCATCATCCTCGGACTGTTCACGCCGATCGGTGCCTGCGCGATCCTGTCCGTGATGCTGTTGGCCACGACGTTCCGGGTCACCCTTGCCGGCGGGTTCTCCTACTTCGCCTCTGCCGGTGGCGTCGAGTACGAGATCCTGCTGGCCGTCGCGGCCGCTGCGTTGATCCTCACCGGGCCCGGGCTGTATTCCCTGGACCGACCACGTAAGTGGGCGCGACGGCCGTTCATCGGGTCGGTGGTGTGGCTCGCGCTGGCGATCGCTGCGGCTGTCGTCGTGTGGATTTTCCTGAACGGCGCCAATCCGCTTGAGTCGCCCGGCAATCCGGGCTGAGTGGTTCCGGCCTCGGCATGCGAAGGAGACCTCGATACGCCCGCTCCTTCGTCGCGGGCTACTCGGCCGGCAGGCAAGTACCCACTCGGGCCCGGCGTGGTGCGGGCTACGCGGTCGACGGGGGAGCCGACTCAGTCGACCTTGCGGACGGCTCCCTTGTCGGCCGAGGTCGCCAGTTTCGCGTAGGCACGCAGCGCGGTGGTGACCGGACGCTGACGATCCTTGGGCTGCCACGGACGCTCCGAGGCCTCCATCTTGGCGCGACGTTCGGCGAGCACCTCGTCGTCGACGAGGACCTCGAGGCGTCGGGTCTTCACGTCGATCAGGATCGGGTCGCCGTCCTCGATGAGGCCGATGACGCCGCCTGCGGCGGCCTCGGGCGAGATGTGGCCGACCGACAGACCCGACGAACCGCCGGAGAACCGGCCGTCGGTGATCAGTCCGCACTTCTTGCCCATGCCGGTGCCTTTCATGAAGGCGGTCGGATGCAGCATCTCCTGCATGCCCGGACCGCCGGACGGGCCCTCGTAACGGACCACGAGGACCTCGCCGGCCTGGATGGTCTTGCTCAGGATGACCTGGACGGCCTCCTCCTGGCTTTCCACCACGCGGGCCGGGCCCTCGAAGTGCCACAGGTCCTCGCTGATGCCGGCGGTCTTGAGCACGGCACCGTCGTCAGCAAGGTTGCCCTTGAGGACGCACAGTCCGCCCTCGACGGTGTAGGCGTGATCGAAGTCGCGGATGCAGCCACCCTCGGCGTCGGTGTCCAGGGAACTCCAGCGGTTGGCCGTGGAGAACGGGGTGGTGGTGCGCACGCCTCCGGGTGCGGCGTGGAACAGCTCGAACGCCTCGTCGGTGGCGGTGCCGCTGCGGATGTCCCAGTCGTCGAGGGCCTTCGCGAGGGTCGGCGAATGGACGGTCGATGTGGTGTCGTCGATCAGGCCGGCGCGGCGCAACTCGCCGAGGATGGCCGGGATTCCGCCGGCTCGGTGCACGTCCTCCATGTGGTAGTCGGAGTTCGGCGAGACCTTCGACAGGCAGGGAACGTTGCGGCTGATCTGATCGATCACCGACAGGTCGAAGTCGGCGACCTCGCCCTCCTGCGCGGCGGCCAGAATGTGCAGCACGGTGTTGGTGGATCCGCCCATCGCGACGTCGAGGGCCATCGCGTTGCGAAACGCCGTGGCCGAGGCGATGCTGCGCGGCAGGACCGACGCGTCGTCGTCGCGGTACCAGCGGGTGGCGGCCTCCACGACCACCTGACCGGCACGTGAGAACAGGGCGCGGCGGGCCTCGTGGGTGGCCAGCGTCGAACCGTTGCCGGGCAACGCAAGTCCGAGGGCCTCGGTCAGGCAGTTCATCGAATTGGCGGTGAACATGCCCGAGCACGATCCACACGTCGGGCACGCGGAGCGCTCGACCTCGGTGAGGCCGTCGTCGTCGACACCGGAGTTGGCCGATGCGGAGATGGTGGTGATCAGGTCGGTCGGCGCCTGCGCGACACCCTCGACGACGACCGCCTTGCCGGCCTCCATCGGTCCGCCGGACACGAACACGGTGGGGATGTTCAGGCGCATCGCGGCATTGAGCATGCCCGGGGTGATCTTGTCGCAGTTGGAGATACACACCAACGCATCCGCGGTGTGCGCATTGACCATGTATTCGACGGAGTCGGCGATGATCTCGCGGCTCGGCAACGAGTAGAGCATCCCGCCGTGACCCATCGCGATGCCGTCGTCGACGGCGATCGTGTGGAATTCGCGGGGCACGCCACCGGCCGCACGCACCGCCTCCGCCACGATCTCACCGACGTCCTTGAGGTGCACATGCCCGGGCACGAACTGCGTGTAGGAGTTCGCGATCGCCACGATCGGCTTGCCGAAATCGTCGTCGGTCATTCCGGTGGCACGCCACAGGGAACGGGCTCCGGCGGCTTCACGTCCGACGGTGGTGGTGCGTGACCTCAAGGCTGGCATGGCTTTTCCTCGATCGGGTGGTTCTTCGCGCGTACGTGCGACGTGCGCGTGGACTGATGCGGGTCAACGCATGCACCGCCGCGGATATTCGCGGGCGGAACCGATCGGGACGGGGTGGGGCGTGTCACCATCCGACCGGCGCTGACCACGATCGTCGGCGTTGTGCGTCGACGATCTCACCGAGCGTCCACGGTACTCCTGCCTGACGTGGGCAAACAAAACCGGCCATCCCTTGTGACGGCACTGCCGTCTCAGATTCCGAGAACCGCCTTGGCGATGGAGAAGTAGATGATCAACCCCGTCGCGTCGCAGAACGTCGAGATGAACGGTGTCGAGAAGACCGCCGGATCGACTCCGATGGACTTTGCGATCAGTGGCATCACACCACCGACGGTGGCCGCCATCGTGCAGATGGACAGGATGGTCAGACCGATCACCGCGCCGATGTCCATGTCGTAGGCGAGCGACGCGACGCCGAATCCGACGAGGCCGAGCAGCACACCCAGGGTGAGACCCACGCGCAGTTCCTTGCCGACCACGAGTGCCACATCGCGCGGGGACACCTCGTCGACGGCCAGCGCGCGGGTGACGGTGACCGCGGCCTGCGAACCGGTGTTGCCGCCGATCCCCGTGAGCAGAGGGATGAACAGGGCCAACGCCACCATCTCGTCGAGTGTGGCCTCGAAGATCTCGAGCACGTTGACCGTCAGGATGGCCGACACGGCCAGCACGAACAACCAGACGATGCGCGAGCGGGTGATCGAGAGCACCGACGCCACCAGATACGGCTCGTCGAGGGGTTCGCTGGCACCGGCACGCGCCTGGTCCTCGTCGCGGGCCTGGTTCATCACCCCGACCGCATCATCGAGGGTGAACACGCCGATGACGTGGCGCTCGCTGTCGAGGACGGGGATCGCAAGGATGCCGCGCTCCACGCAGAGCAACGCCGTCTGCTCGGCATCGTCGCTCGCAGCGGCCGAGATCGGGGTGCGCATCAGGCTCGACAACAGGGTGTCGGGATCGGCGAGCAGCAGATCGCGCAGGCTCACCACCCCGGCCAGGACGTGGTCGCGATCGACGACGGGGACCATGTAGATGGTCTCCACCTGGTGGCCGACCTCGGTCACCCGGTCCAGCGCTGCCGCGGCCGAATCGTCGGTGTAGGCGTGCACGATCTCCGGACTCATCCGACGTCCCACCGAGCCCGCCGGAAACCCGAGAACCAGCCCGGTCGCCTCACGCTCGCTGCGTTCCAGGGATGCGACGAGGTCGTGTGCGACGGGTGCGGGCAGCTCGTCGAGGAGTTCCGCGCGATCGTCGGGATCGAGACTCCCAAAGAACTCGCCCACCTCGCTGGTACCCAGCTGTTCGATCAGCCGATACTGCACCTTGGGGCTGAGGTCCTCGAAGACCTGGAGCGCGACGTCCTTCGGGAGGAGCCGGAACGCGATGCTCGCCTGTCGACGCGGAAGCCGGTTGCCCACCGCCGCGATCTCGCCGGGCGGCATCGTGGCGATCAGATCCGTGAGTTCGGCGAGCTCGCCCCTGGCGATGAGCTCTTTGACCTGGTGCGGGCGGACCGCGTGTGTGACCACCCGAGAACGTTAACCAGCGGTGGCCGGAATCTGCATGCGGTGAAACCGATCGTTAAGGTGCCGGTAAACCCACGGTCGACGGGCGGCGCAATGTGGTCGCCGGCATGTCACGAATCGGCGTTTGCCGCCGCCGCGAACGGGTCCGGGATGCGGCCCCGGCTGGCGGCCGACAGGCGTGGCAGGTCCTGGAAGGTGATCGCGGGCAACCGCACCGACGTCTCGTCGACGAGCACCGCGCGCACCGGCCCCCATCGGGTGAATCGGAGTCCGTCGATCTCGGCCCACGTCACGTCCCGGGCGCCAAACGTGCCCACCACATGCAGACCGTCCTCGGTCACCACCGTTCTGATCCGCCCGATCCACACCGCGAGCAGCACCGGCAGAACGAATGTCCAGCCGAGCCACGCCAGGCTCGTGCCGGCCAGGATCAGGGCGACCAGCAACGCCGCCGGAACGGCGAAGTAGGCGAGTTTGCTCAGCCGGAACACCTGCGGCAACGCCAGCTCGTCGGAGGCGGGTTCGGCATCGCCGGCCGCCGATGCCGAGCGACGGGACGCAAAACCCGAGGAGGACGATTGCGGTTCCGGGGCTGAAGCAGACACGCCACCATTCTGGCACTCTCGCGGGACCGCCCCTGCGTGAGGTGCCGCAGACCAGTGCATTCCCAGATCGTGGGATGACGACGACCGTGGTTTGACTCTTCAGTATCTGCAGTCCTACCGTGAGTGACGTGATGCATGACGAACTTCTCGTAGTAATCGGCCGGCGCGTCGTCGCCTGACCGGTCACTCACGAGACCCCAGCATCGACGCGCCACCCTCGAACAGCCTCGCTGTCGGGGGTTTTTTGTTGCCAGGATCCACCCACCCAATGATCACCAAGATGAAGGACCGTGCAGTGAGCGCACCAACAGCACGTACGGACACCAGCGGAAAAGCGTCCGCCCCACGCCAGGATTCCCCGGCGGGCGGCAGCCTCCGCGCGGTGCGGCAGAACACCGTCGCCCCCGAACGCGTCAGTGGCGCGAAGTCGGTGGTTCGATCGCTCGAGGAGCTCGGTGTCGAGGTCGTATTCGGTATCCCCGGCGGTGCGGTGCTCCCCGTCTACGATCCGCTGCTCGACTCCAAGAAGGTCCGGCACGTCCTGGTGCGCCACGAGCAGGGCGCCGGTCACGCGGCCACCGGCTACGCGCAGGTCACCGGCCGCGCCGGCGTCATGATGGCGACGTCGGGTCCCGGTGCCACCAACCTCGTCACGCCCCTGGCCGACGCGCAGATGGATTCGGTCCCGGTTGTCGCGATCACCGGGCAGGTCGGTCGCGCACTCATCGGCACCGACGCATTCCAGGAGGCCGACATCTCCGGCATCACCATGCCGGTCACCAAGCACAACTTCTTGGTGAGCAACGCCGCCGACATCCCGCAGGTCATCGCCGAGGCATTCCACATCGCCGAAAGTGGCCGTCCCGGAGCGGTTCTCGTCGACATCCCGAAGGACATCCTGCAGGCCCAGACCACCTTCTCGTGGCCGCCGCAGATCGATCTGCCGGGCTACCGTCCGGTGACCAAGCCCCACGGCAAGCAGGTCCGTGAGGCCGCCCGCCTGATCAACGCCGCCAAGAATCCCGTCCTCTACGTCGGTGGCGGCGTCATCAAGGCCAACGCGTCGGCCGAACTGCTCGAACTGGCCGAACTGACCGGTATCCCGGTGGTCACGACGCTGATGGCGCGGGGCGCGTTCCCCGATTCGCATCAGCAGCACCTCGGCATGCCGGGTATGCACGGCACCGTCGCCGCGGTGGCCGCACTGCAGCGCAGCGACCTGCTGATCACCCTCGGTGCCCGCTTCGACGACCGCGTCACCGGCCAGCTCGACTCGTTTGCGCCGGACGCCAAGGTCATCCACGCCGACATCGATCCCGCCGAGATCGGCAAGAATCGGCACGCCGACGTGCCGATCGTGGGCGACTGCAAGGCCGTCATCGTCGACCTGATCGAGACGCTGCGCGCCGAGCGGGCGACCACCGACGAGACCCCCGACCTGACCGCGTGGTGGCGGTATCTGGACGGCATCCGTCGCACCTACCCGCTGAGCTACGACCGGCCCGCCGACGGCTCGATGTCGCCGGAGTTCGTCATCTCCCAGGTCGGCAAGTTCGCCGGACCGGATGCGGTCTACTGCGCCGGCGTCGGCCAGCACCAGATGTGGGCGGCACAGTTCATCTCCTACGAGAAGCCGCGCACCTGGCTCAACTCGGGCGGACTCGGCACGATGGGCTACGCGGTTCCGGCCGCGATGGGCGCCAAGATGGCCGCACCCGAGAAAGAGGTGTGGGCCATCGACGGTGACGGCTGCTTCCAGATGACCAACCAGGAGTTGGCGACCTGCGCCATCGAGGGCATCCCGATCAAGGTCGCGCTGATCAACAACGGCAACCTGGGCATGGTGCGTCAGTGGCAGACGCTGTTCTACGAGGAGCGGTACTCCAACACCGACCTCGCGACGCATTCGATGCGCATCCCGGACTTCGTGAAGCTCGCAGAAGCATTGGGCTGCGCGGCATTCCGCGTCGAGAACGAATCCGAGGTGGACGAGGTCATCGCCCAGGCGCGCGCGATCAACGACCGCCCGGTCGTCATCGACTTCATCGTCGGCGCCGACGCCCAGGTGTGGCCGATGGTCGCCGCGGGCACCGGCAACGACCAGATCATGGCCGCGCGCGACATCCGGCCGCTGTTCGACGACGACGCGTCGGCGTCGGATCCGGCCGACATCCACGAGGTCGTCAACCAGAACACCAATCTCGGCCAGGAGGGTGAGAAGAAATGAGTACCCATACCCTCAGCGTCCTCGTCGAGGACCGTCCGGGCGTCCTCGCCCGCGTGTCCGGTCTGTTCTCCCGGCGCGGATTCAACATCGAATCCCTCGCCGTCGGACCGACCGAACTCAAGGGCATCTCGCGGATGACCATCATGGTCTCGGTCGAGGACTTCCCGCTCGAGCAGGTGACCAAGCAGCTCAACAAGCTGATCAACGTCATCAAGATCGTCGAGCAGGATCCGTCCAACTCGGTGTCCCGCGAGCTGATGATGGTCAAGGTCCGCGCCGACTCCACGGTGCGCACCGAGGTCATCGAGGTCGTGAACCTGTTCCGCGCCAAGGTCATCGACGTCTCGCCGGAGTCGCTGACCGTCGAGGCCACCGGCACCTCGGAGAAACTCGAGGCGCTGCTGCGGATGCTCGATCCGTACGGCATCCGTGAGATCGCCCAGTCGGGGGCGGTCACCCTGGGACGCGGACCCAAGAGCATGTCGGCCAACCGCTGACGTACGCACCACCAACGCGCCCCTCGCGTGCAGAACCGATTCGCCTGGGGCACACCACATATCGAAGGGAATCCAACTGTGGCGATCGAATTGTTCTACGACGACGATGCGGATCTGTCGATCATCCAGGGCCGCAAGGTCGCGGTCATCGGCTACGGCAGCCAGGGACATGCGCACTCGCTGAGTCTGCGTGACTCGGGCGTCGACGTGGCGATCGGTCTGCGCGAGGGCAGCAAGTCGCGGGAGAAGGCCGCCGAGCAGGGCCTGAAGGTGATGAGCAACGCCGAGGCGGCAGCCTGGGCCGACGTCATCATGATCCTGGCCCCCGACACCAGCCAGGCGAAGATCTTCACCGAGGACATCGAGCCGAACCTCAAGGACGGCGACGCCATCTTCTTCGGGCACGGCCTCAACATCCACTTCGGTCTCATCAAGGCTCCGGCCAACGTGACCGTCGGCATGGTCGCCCCGAAGGGCCCCGGCCACCTGGTGCGTCGGCAGTTCGTCGACGGCAAGGGCGTGCCCTGCCTGATCGCCGTCGACCAGGACCCCAAGGGTGAAGGTCAGGCCCTGGCCCTGAGCTACGCGTCGGCCATCGGTGGCGGCCGCGCCGGCATCATCAAGACGACCTTCAAGGAAGAGACCGAGACCGACCTCTTCGGCGAGCAGGCCGTGCTCTGCGGTGGCACCGAGGAACTGGTCAAGACCGGCTTCGAGGTCATGGTCGAGGCCGGTTACGCACCGGAGATGGCCTACTTCGAGGTGCTGCACGAGCTCAAGCTGATCGTCGACCTCATGTACGAGGGTGGCATCGCCCGGATGAACTACTCGGTGAGCGACACCGCGGAGTTCGGTGGGTACCTGTCGGGTCCGCGCGTCATCGACGCCGACACCAAGGAGCGCATGCGCGGCATCCTCAAGGACATCCAGGACGGCACCTTCGTCAAGCGACTCGTCGCCAATGTCGAGGGCGGTAACGCCGAGCTCGAGGCGCTGCGCAAGAAGAACGCCGAGCACCCCATCGAGGTCACCGGCAAGAAGCTGCGCGACCTGATGAGCTGGGTGGATCGCCCGATCACCGAGACCGCCTGATCTCCTTCGCCCCGTCGTGGCCCCGACTCCCGCCCGGAGTCGGGGCCACGGTCGTTTCCGGGTTCATCTCGCGGCCGTCGGTGGGACTCGTGAGCGGGAGCGGCCTGTGGATGGTTGACCGCCGATTCGGCCCCGATGACCTATCGTGTCGGATCAGACGACAATCACGAGGGGGTGTGGGGTGGACGTCAATCCCGAAGCGCTGCGACAGTTCTCGGCATCGGTGACCGGCCTGGCGGACCGGATCCCGGCGGCTCCCATGCCCGCCGATCTGGCGGCCGTCGCCGACTGCCTCCCGGGATCGTCGACGCAGTATTCCGCCGCGACCGCCGCCGAGGCGATCGGTGAACCGTTGCGGGCGGTGGCGCGGTACTTCCAGGGCGTCGCGGACGCGGTGTACACCGCAGCGGGCACCTACGAGGTGGCCGATGACGCCCTCGCCGCCCGATTCCGTTCTCTTGCAGGCGCATCCGAATGATCCCGAGCCGCACGGTCTTCGACGGATGGCGGCCCGAGGCGCTCCTCGCGGCGGGGGACACGCTGCGGGCCGACGCCGAGGGATTCGCCGACAGCGTCGCCGATTCCTGGTACGAGGTGCTCGGACTCGCCCACGACGGGTTGTGGACCGGTCCGGCGCAGGTCGCCGCCGAGGAGGCCGTCGAGGTCGGTCGCGAACGGGTGAACCAGATCGTCGCGATCGCCACCGGATCGGCCGTCGGGATCGGGCGCTTCGGGCCGCAGCTGGTGGAGGCCACCACCGGCATCCGGCACCTGCTGGGCGTGATCGAGTCGGGCGATCTGTTCGTCGCCGACGACTGGGTGGTGCTGCCGCGGGTGAAACGCTATGCGCCGCAGGTGATCAAGGCACTCGCCCTGGCCGCCGCCGGCTTTCAGGATCAACTGAACCCGAAGTTGACCGCGCTGGGCTACGCCGACTATGACCTGGGCAACTTCATCCGCCACCAGGTGACGCGCAATGACCTCGGGATCGAGCTTCCCGAACTCCACCTGGACCCACGCGCACCCCAGGACTTCACCAAGGATCCGTACGCCGACACCACACGCGGGGAGAATCCCGAACTGGGACGCACCCATCAAAACCGGCGTCTGACCGAGCACCTGCTGGGCAGTGTGGTCGAGTCGTCGACCACCACCCACAACGGCATCACCGAAACCACCGTCTCGATGCTGGACGGGAGTTCGCAGGTCTACATCTCCGGACCCGGCGGTGAACGCACCGAGTTCTTCGATCCCACCGGCCGCCGAACCGCCATCCGCACACCCAATCCCGACGGTACGACGCGGATCGAGTTGATGCGTGAGGGACGGTCCCCGGTGATCGTCACCGAACGCGCCGACGGCACCGCGGTCGCCGACATCGACGGATTCCAGGCGCCGATTCCCAGTTCCCAGGACATCACCGTGGCGTTGGCCGCCGGTGGGATGGCGGCAACGGAATCCCAGGTGACCCGAGGGTTGCCGTATCTGTCGGCGGTGCAGGCCCAGCAGCTGCAGGCCGGCGCCAAGGTCGCCGGCCCGGGCCTGACGATCCTGTCCACCGCACTGAGCGTCGCCACCGCCGAGAACCAGTACGAGGTCTGCAAGGCGGGGGTCGCGGGCGGGGTATCGCTCGGCGTCGACCTGGTGGCGCTGGCCACGATGCCGGAGATGACGGCGGGCAAGGCATTTCTGGTCGGCACCGGCACCAGTCTCGGTGCGTCGACCCTGGGCAACGTGGTCGGACAGTTGGTGTGCAAGTGAGAATTCCGGTGTGAACAAACAGATCTCGGCCGAATCGGCTGCCGGATACCCGGTCCCGTCGGCGTGGTTGGGCCGCTCGTGGCGTCTGAGCCTGTTCGGATATCTCCTGGCCGGTGCCGCCGTGCTGCTCGGCTGGGCGGCCGTGCACACCCTGGCCGGCGGCCATCCGCTGACCGCCGCAGCCGCGGCATCCGGGAGTGCCGGGGTGGCGTTGTGGGCGTGGTCGTGGTGTCGCACCGGCCGGCGGCAGCGCAGCGGGCGGATCGAGTTGGCGGGTGTCCGCTTCCACCGGCATGCGCTGCGTCTCGGCGTCGACCCGGTGGCGCTGTGCTGCGACATCGCCTCGGCGCTGGGCATGGGTGCGGCGGGTGTCCTCGCGTTCGTCGCGGTGTGGCGCGGTGACCTCGACATGTCGTGGATGCAGGACTCGCCGCGGCATCCGACCGCCTACACCTTTCTCGCCGTCGGTGTCGTCGGGGCCGTCGAGGCGCTGCTGGTGATCCGTCGTGGCAGATCGGCGGTCACGGTGTCCCCGGACGGTGTCGACGTCGGTGCCCTGGCCGGCCGGCGTCGCTTCCTCCCCTGGGGCGAGGTGGTCGCGGTGCGGGCGGTACCGACGGCGGCGAGCCGACGCGAGGGCGTCCGGATGACCACCACCGCGGAGAAGGACGCGACAGCGATCCGCGCCGGCGAGATCCGGCTGGACCCGCTGCATCTGGGGGCATCCGGGACCTTCTGGCTCATCGATTTCTATGCCCGCCACCCCGAGTTGCGCGACGAACTCGGTGACATCCGGGCGACGGGGCGGCTGCGCACGGGCTCGCTCGTCGAGGACGCCGGTCGCCATGTCCGATGATCCGGCCGACCGGGGAGCCGACACCCCGATTCCCGCGGAATATCTTGCGGTGCTTCGTGATCTCGGAGCCGATCCACGGAACCGGGCGGAGATCCGCGATGTCGTCGGCGCACTGGGCGATGAGACGATCACCGACACCGTCTTCCCGATGCCCGCACAATGGCGCTCCGACGATTACGCGCTGTTCTGCGCCGACGAGCGGGTACGCGAGGCGGAGTACCGGCGTCGCCTCGCGGTGGCGATGGACGAATGGATCGACACCGGCGGATGGTCGTGGCGCAGCGGGGGACTGGCGCCGGCGGACCTGAACCGGATCGGAGCCTGGGTGCGCGCCCAGCTCGACGACGAGATCAACAGCTGGCGCAGCTCCCGTCCGTGACGCCGCAGTTCCCGTCCGTGACGGCACCGGGGATGAGACGACAAGACCCGGGACGCAACGCGCGGCCCGGGTCTCGTCGTCGACGGTGATCCGTCCGATCAGATCGGTGTGAAGCCCTTGTAGTTGGTGGACTTCACGTAGTTGAGGATCGCGGCGGCGTTGGTGCCCTTCTCCGGGCCGACGCAGCCGAGCAGGTAGTACGCGTTGACCATGCCGACGAGGCGATTGCCGACGACCACCGGGCTGCCGGAGTCGCCTTCGATGACGCACATCTGGGTGAGGTGGACGTCGCCGTCGGAGAACCACGCCACGCCGCAGGTGTTGCCGGTGGTGCGTCCCTGCTTGCAGGCGATGGTCGGGAAGCCGATCGGTCGCGTGTCGATGCCGCTGATGGTGACGCCCTGCACGGTGCGCAACGGAACGACATTGCTGTTGAACTTGATGATCGCGATGTCTTCCTTGGGGTCGGAATGCGTGATGACCCCTGCCACGCCGCGATCGGAGAAGCTCTCGGAGAGCACCTGCTGATTGGGCTGGCCGCAGTGTCCGGCGGTGATGCCGATCAGCTCACCGGTCTTGGCGTGGCCGATGGTGGTCAGTGTGCACGCGGCCGCCGAGTTGCCGCCCTCGAGGACCAGAATCCCGGAGCCGCCACCGAGGTAGATCTTCGGTTGCGCAGCCGTGGCCGTGCCCGGAGCCCCCCAGCCGGCCAGTACCGTTGCCGCCAGAACAGCCAACAGTACTGTCAGCTTCTTCTTCATCCACACACTCCACTCTTGTTCTTGATCCACGGCGACCGGCGCGGGTGGTGGACCAATTCATTGCGATCGACACACGTGATCGACTGGGCGACGCGACCCCCCGAACAGTCACCGTACCGGCGCCGGGGAGGCATCGATCTCACGCAAGGATTCCGCTACTGCATTGGAATGCTTCCGTAATGCCGCTCACAATGTACACGTCGAACCTGAGCGTCGAGCCCGAGTTGGCCGCCCGGTTGTCCGACGTCGATGCGGTGGCCTCTAAGCTGTGGGGCGGATGTCATTACGACATCGCACCCGATCTCGCAACCGATTCTGGAGAACAAACGTGACCTCAGCAGGCCTGCCGGTCGTCCTCATCGCCGACAAATTGGCCCCATCCACCGTGGAAGCCCTCGGCGACGGCGTAGAGGTGCGCTGGGTGGACGGTCCGGACCGTCCCAAACTTCTCGAGGCCGTCGTCGACGCCGACGCGATCCTGGTTCGATCCGCCACCACCGTCGACGCCGAGGTGCTCGACGCCGGTAAGAAGCTGAAGATCATCGCACGTGCCGGCGTCGGACTCGACAACGTCGACGTGCCCGCCGCCACCGACCGTGGCGTGATGGTGGTCAACGCGCCCACCTCCAACATCCACACCGCCGCCGAGCATGCGATCGCCCTGCTGATGTCGGCGGCGCGACAGATCCCGGCCGCCGATGCGACGCTGCGCGAGCACACCTGGAAGCGTTCCTCGTTCAACGGTGTGGAGATCTTCGACAAGACCGTCGGCGTCGTCGGACTCGGCCGCATCGGGCAGCTCGTCGCCGCCCGGCTGGGCGCCTTCGAGACCCACGTGATCGCCTATGACCCGTATGTGTCGCCGGCGCGTGCCGCCCAACTCGGCATCGAACTGGTCTCCCTCGACGAACTCCTCGAGCGTGCCGACTTCGTCACCGTGCACCTGCCCAAGACGCCGGAGACCCTGGGCCTCATCGGGGCCGAGCAGCTCGCCCGCACCAAGAAGGGTGTCGTCATCGTCAACGCCGCCCGCGGTGGGCTCGTCGACGAGCAGGCCCTGGCCGACGCGATCACCTCCGGACAGGTGCGTGCCGCCGGTCTGGACGTCTATGCCACCGAGCCGTGCACCGACTCCCCGCTGTTCGAGCTCCCGCAGGTCGTGGTGACCCCGCACCTGGGAGCCTCGACCAGTGAGGCACAGGACCGCGCCGGCACCGACGTCGCCAAGAGTGTGCGGCTGGCCCTGGCCGGACACTTCGTGCCCGACGCGGTCAACATCGTCGGCGGTGCCGTCGACGAAGAGGTCGCCCCGTGGCTGGAGATGGCCCGCAAGCTCGGTGTGCTCGTCGGCGCGATCAGCTCCGAACTGCCGAGCTCGATCGTCGTCGACGTCCGCGGCGAGTTGGCGTCGAGCAAGGTCGACGTGCTCGGTCTGTCGGCCCTGCGCGGTCTGTTCGAGGCGGCCCTCGAGGAGCCGGTGACCTTCGTCAACGCCCCCAAGGTGGCCGAGGATCGCGGCGTGACCAGCGAGGTCACCGTCGCCACCGAGAGCCCCAACCATCGCAGCGTGGTCGACGTCAAGGCGGTCTTCGCCGACGGTTCGGTGCACAACGTGGCCGGTTCACTCACCGAACCGCATCAGGTGGAGAAGATCGTCAACATCAACGGCCGCAATTTCGATCTGCGTGCCGAAGGCCTGAACCTGCTGGTCAGCTACGCCGATCGGCCGGGTTCGCTGGGCAAGATCGGCACCCTGCTCGGTGATGCCGGGGTCGACATCCTGGCCGCCGGTCTGTCGCAGGATGCAGAGGGCGGCGGCGCCACCATGGTGCTGCGCATCAGCCGCAAACTCGACGACTCGCTGGTCGACGCGATCTCGGCGGCGGTCGGCGCAACCCTCATCGAACAGGTGGATCTGTCATGAAGCTCGCAGTCATCGCCGGCGACGGCATCGGACCCGAGGTCATCGGCGAGGCACTCGAGGTGCTGCGCGCGGTGGTTCCCGACGTCGACACCACCGACTACGACCTCGGTGCGCGCCGCTACCACCGCAACGGTGAACTGCTGACCGACGCCGACCTCGATTCGCTGCGTGAGCACGACGCGATCCTGCTGGGCGCGATCGGTGATCCGTCGGTGCCCTCGGGCATCCTCGAACGCGGTCTGCTGCTGAAGATGCGGTTCGCGCTCGATCATCACGTCAATCTGCGTCCGTCGCGGCGTCTGCCCGGGGTAACCTCGCCGCTGGCCGGTGATCCCGACATCGACTTCGTCGTGGTCCGGGAGGGCACCGAGGGTCCCTACACCGGCAACGGCGGTGCGATCCGGGTGGACACCCCGCACGAGGTGGCCACCGAGGTCAGCGTCAACACCCGATTCGGGGTGGAGCGTGTGGTGCGCGATGCCTTCGAGCGGGCCACCCGCCGCCGTAAGCACCTCACCCTGGTCCACAAGACGAATGTGCTGACGTTCGCGGGATCGTTGTGGAGTCGCACGGTCGCCGAGGTGGGCAAGGAGTTTCCCGACGTCACCACCGATTACTGCCATGTGGACGCGGCCACCATCTACCTGGTGACCGATCCGGGACGCTTCGACGTCATCGTCACCGACAACCTGTTCGGCGACATCATCACCGACATCGCGGCCGCGGTGTCCGGCGGTATCGGCCTGGCGGCGTCGGGCAACATCGACGCCACCCGCACCAACCCGTCGATGTTCGAGCCGGTGCACGGCAGCGCGCCCGACATCGCCGGGCAGGGCAAGGCCGATCCCACGGCGGCGATCCTGTCGGTGGCGTTGCTCCTCGACCACGTCGGCCGGTCCGATGACGCGCGCCGCGTCGAGAAGGCGGTCGCGGACGATCTCCTCGAGCGCGACGGCGCGCAGCTGTCGACGTCCGAGATCGGCAAGCGCATCCGAGAGCGGCTGTAGCGCAACCGCTTCGGCGTAGCTTTCGTTCATCAGACACCGATGGCCGGTCCCGAACAGGGGACCGGCCATCGGTGTTCGGTCGGCTCCACTTGTTCTATTTGCACTAGAACTATAGGATCAGGGTGTGTTGATTCGCATCGATCCGACCGATCGGACGCCGATCTTCGCCCAGATCGCGTCATCGGTCCGCCGGTCGATCGCGGACGGAGAGGTGCATCCCGGAGAGCGACTGCCGGCGGCACGCGAGTTGGCCGCGTCCCTGGACGTCAACATGCACACGGTGTTGCGCGGCTACCAGATTCTGCGCGACGACGGACTGGTCGAGTTGCGACGGGGCCGCGGCGCGGTGGTCTCCGCGCACGCACCGGTTCGCGCCGAGATGGGTGATGCGCTCGACCGTCTGGTGGAGGTGGCGCGGCGGTTCGGCGTGAGCGCACCCGAACTGGCTGCGGAGATCACGAGGAGGATGACATGAACGACGTTCGACCGGCCCCGACGTCACGGTCGCTGTGCATTGTGGTGGCGATCGTGACCGTTCCGGCGGTGACGATGGCCCTCACCGGTGCCCTCGCCCTGACATCGTGGTGGCCCGACCTGCCCGATCCCGTTGCCTCCCATTGGGGTTCAAGTGGAGTCGACGGCACCAGCAGCCTGTTCGGCGTATGCGTCACCCTCGCCGCGGTAATCGTCGTCGGAGCCGTCGTCGGCGGCCTCGCGGTGGTCGGTGCGGCCACCGGCCGAGTGGCCGACTCGCGCGCACTGCGATGGATCCTGGCCCTGGCCAACGGTTTGTCCGTCTTCGTGACCGTGCTGCTGCTCGGTGCGATCGAGGCGCAGCGCGGCGTCACCGACATCCACCGGGTGTCGCCACCGGCCCTCGCGATCGTCGTCGCGGCGGTGTGTGGGCTGAGCGTCGCGGCACTGTCGGCGATCGCGGTACCGTCGTGGCCGTCGCCCCGACGTGATCCCGTCGGTGTGGTGCCCACCGCGCAACTCGGTGCGGCAGAACGCTTTCTGTGGCAGCGCCGGGTGGCGATGTCGACGATCCCGACGATCGTCGTGATCGCGTCACTCGGGACGGTGATCATCGTCGCGGCCGTGACCGGGCTGTGGTGGTTGCTCATTCTGGTGGCGGTACTCGCCACGCTGATGGCGGCATTCTGGTCGGTCCGGGTGACCGTCGACCGCAACCACCTCGCCGTGCAGAGCATGATCGGATGGCCGCGAATCCGCGTCCCGATGACCGACATCGTCCGCGCCGAGGTGGTGAGGGTGCACGCGCTGCGTGACTTCGGCGGCTACGGTCAGCGGATCGCCATACGCGGACCCCTCGCCGGCGCACAGGGATTCGTGATCCGGTCCGGAGACGCGTTGCTGGTCACCCGATCCGACGGGCGGCGTGACCTCGTCGTCGTCGACGACGCCGCGGTGGCCGCGGGGCTCATCAATGCGACTGTGGCGCAGGAGAAGACGTAGAGGCGCTGTTTCATTGGCTGCCCTGCCTCACCGACTCCGGCCGGGGCGCCGGGTCATCGGGGACCAACGGTGCGGCGATGGCCGGGGCGATCGCCCCCGCGGCGAACGCGAGGGGAAATCCGACGGCGGTGATGACAGCCCCGAAGATCGGCGTCGTGACCGCGGTCGCGAGGTACTGGGCCGTGTTTTGCACGGCCAGACCGCGTCCACTCCAGCGCGGGCCGGCGAACTCGGCGATCGCGGTGAACGCCAGGCCGTTGTCGGCCACCGACGCGATCGACGCGATCACCATGAGCACCACCGACATCGAACTGTCGCGCCAATCGGTGAATGCCAACACGCCCATCGACAACCCGGCCGCCACCGCGATCACCCGGATCGGACGCATTCTCGACAACCACGCATCCGACCAGCGGCCGGCCGCGATCCGGCCGAATGCCCCGATGGTCTGGGTGATGGTGACCAGGATGCCCGCCGTGGCCGGCGACCAGTGCCGCGCCACGATCAGCCAGGTCGGCACGAACGTCCAGAGCATCGACTGCGGGATCACCAGCAGCACACTGACCGCGTGCACCCGGGCCAGGAACCAGCCCTGCCGGTAGGGGTTTCGGGTGGATTCCGGTGCGGTGCCGTCGGCTCGGCGGAGCGGTGGTGGATCGGCGATTCCCAGCAGGCATGCGAGCAGCCCGATGAGCGTGACGGCGACCGGAACCACCAGGGCCGCAGCGATTCCGTGCCGTTCGGCGAGTACCGGCATGGTCAGCGCACATACGGCGATGCCCAACGGCTGGGCCATCTGCCGCACGCCCATCGCCGTGCCGCGTTGCTGCGGTGGGAACCACCCGACCACGATCCGCCCGGATGCCCCGTTGGCCGCGCCCGACCCGAGTCCGCCCAGGAACAGGCAGGCCGCCAGTACCGAGAACGGTGCCGAGGTGGCGGCGGCGATCGCGGTGGCCACCGCGGCGAGAAGGGTGATCGACAGGGACACCGTCAGGATCAGCCGCTCGCCGTGGCGGTCCAGCAGCGCACCCCAGCCGAGGATCGCCAGCATCAGACCGACGGTCGGAATCGCCGCGAGGACCGATGCCTGCGAGACGGTCATACCCGACGCATGCAGTGCGGGAATGAGATAGGCGACGCCACTGACCACGCAGGTGGTCGTCATCGCGGCGACCAGCGAGCAGACGAGCATCACCCACCTCCGGGTGGTGCCGACGTTCTCGACAGTGCGCATCACACCTCCGCAGGATCGGCGAATCTCAAATATTGAGAATCAGTTTCCACATTCTAGAACCGGATCGTGTCGCGGGACCAACCGACGTCTCGAAGTGTGGACATCTGCGGTGCGATACCCTCGCATCTATGCGCCTAGGTCGAATCGCCAGTCCGGACGGTGTCGCGTTTGTCTCGCTCGACGATTCCCCGGAGGGGATCGTCGCCAAGGAGATCGCCGAGCATCCGTTCGGCACACCGACGTTCACCGGACGTTCGTGGCCGCTGGCCGACGTCCGACTGCTCGCGCCCATCCTGGCCACCAAGGTCATCTGCATCGGCAAGAATTACGCGGCACATGTGGCGGAGATGGGTGGGCAGGCACCCGCATCGCCGGTGATCTTCCTCAAGCCGAACACCTCCATCGTCGGTCCCGAGGTGCCGATCGTGCGGCCGCCGTCGTCGGAGCGGGTCGACTTCGAGGGGGAGTTGGCCGTCGTGATCGGACGGCCCTGCAAGGACGTCAAGGCCGCCGACGCCAAGAGTGCGATCCTGGGATACACGATCGCCAACGATGTCACCGCGCGTGATCAGCAGTCGATCGACGGTCAGTGGACCCGGGCCAAGGGTTATGACACCTTCTGCCCGCTCGGCCCGTGGATCGACACCGACTTCGATCCCGCCGACGCCCAGATCACCACCGAACTCGACGGTGAGGTCCGTCAGCGCAGCCGCACCTCACTGATGTTGCACGACGTGGGGGCGATCATCGAGTGGATCTCCCGGGTGATGACGCTGCTGCCCGGCGACGTCATCCTGACCGGCACACCCGACGGGGTCGGCCCGATGGTGGCCGGACAACGGGTGTCGGTCAGCGTCGAAGGCCTGGGCACCCTGACCAATCCGGTGGTGGACAAGCCGTGACCGCGCCCGCGCAGACCGTGCGCGTCAACGGGATCGACATCGCCTACGAGGTCGCGGGAACCGGTCCACTGGTCGTGATGGTGATGGGCACCGGAAGTCCGGGCCGGGTGTGGAAGGCCAATCAGGAACCGGCGCTGCGCAAGGCCGGCTATCGCGTGGCGCTCTTCGACAACCGGGGTATCGCGCCGTCGTCGGAGTGCGCCGACGGCTTCACCCTCGACGACATGGTCGCCGACACCGCGGCACTGATCGAGCATCTCGGCGGACCGGCGTTCGTCGTCGGGACGTCACTGGGTGCCCGGATCGCCCAGGAACTGGCCCTGGCTCGCCCCGACCTCGTCCGCGGTGCGGTCATGCTCGCCACCTACGGGCGCAATACTCCACTGCAGGAAGCGATTTCGGCGGGGGAGCGCGCGCTCTACGACCGGGGCATCACCCTGCCGCCGGACTACGCGGCCGCGATCACCGCGCACCTCAACCTCTCACCGCACACCCTCGACGACGACCGCGCCGCACGCGACTGGCTCGACATCATCGGGTTCTCCCCGCAGACGGTGACGCCGGGGGTGCGGGCGCAGCTCGAGTTGCACCACGGCGAGCTCAACCGGCTGGCCGCCTACCGCCAGATCTCCCGGCCTGCGCTGGTGGTCGGTTTCGCCGACGACCGCACCCTGCCGGCGAAACTGGCCCGCGAGGTCGCTGAGGCGATCCCCGGCGCCGAGTACGCCGAGGTCGCCCGGGCCGGCCACTTCGGCTATCTCGAGCAACCCACCGAGGTGAACAAGCTTATCGTCGACTTCTGCGACCGCCACCGGGACTGACCTCGGCATCGGCGCATTCGATACGCTGAGCGCCATGGCCAGTACCGATCCAGTCAGCACCGACGCCTTCCGGGTTCGTTTCTGCCCGTCGCCCACGGGTACGCCCCACGTCGGCATGGTGCGCACCGCGTTGTTCAACTTCGCCGCGGCGCGTCACCACAAGGGCACCTTCGTCTTTCGTATCGAGGACACCGACGCCGCACGTGACTCCCAGGAGTCTTACGACGCCATTCTGGAGTCGCTGCGGTGGCTCGGTCTGGACTGGGACGAGGGCCCCGAGGTCGGCGGCCCCTACGGTCCGTACCGCCAATCGCAGCGACGCGACATCCACCTCGACGTGGTGCGTCGCCTCCTGGAATCCGGTGCGGCCTACGAGGCGTACTCCAGCCCCGAGGAGGTCGAGGCCCGCCACCGTGCCGCCGGCCGTGACCCCAAGCTCGGCTACGACAACTTCGATCGGGAACTGACCGACGAGCAGCGCGCCGCCTACCGCGTCGAGGGCCGTAATCCCGTTGTGCGACTTCGCATGCCGGATCGCGACATCGCGTGGGACGATCTGGTGCGCGGCACCACCACCATCAAGGCCGGCACGGTGCCCGACTTCGCGCTCACCCGCGCCAACGGGGATCCGCTCTATACCCTGGTCAATCCCGTCGACGATGCGATGATGAAGATCACCCACGTCCTGCGCGGTGAGGATCTGCTCAGTTCCACGCCGCGTCAGATCGCGCTCTACGAGGCGTTGATGGGTATCGGTGTCGCCGAGCGTGTTCCCGAGTTCGGGCACCTGCCGTTCGTGATGGGGGAGGGCAACAAGAAGCTCTCCAAGCGGGATCCGCAATCCAGCCTGTTCCACCATCGCGATCGCGGCTTCCTGCCCGAGGGCCTGCTCAACTACCTGGCGCTGCTCGGCTGGGGATACTCGCACGAGACCGACGTCTTCACCCTTAAGCAGATGATCGGCGCGTTCGAGGTCGGCGACGTCAACTCCAACCCGGCCCGCTTCGACCAGAAGAAGGCCGACGCGATCAACGCCGAACACATCCGGATGCTCGAACTCGGCGACTTCACCGCACGCCTCAAGAGCTACCTGACCGAGCACGGGCACCTGCCGGCCCGCGTCGATGACGCGGCGTTCGCCGTCGCCGCGGAGCTGGTGCAGACCCGCATCCAGGTCCTCGGCGATGCGTGGGGACTGATCTCGTTCCTCTACGTCGACGAGGCGGACTTCACCATCGACGAGAAGGCCGCGGCCAAGAATCTCGGTGCCGACGCCGTCGAGGTACTCGACGCCACCATCGCGGCGACGGAGTCGTTGGACTCGTGGCAGACGACGGCGCTGCACGATGCCCTCAACGCCGCGCTGATCGACGATCTGGGGCTCAAGCCACGCAAAGCGTTCGGGCCGGTGCGGGTGGCGGTGACGGGCTCCGCGGTGAGTCCGCCGCTGTTCGAGTCGATGGAGTTGCTGGGCCGCGACGTCAGCCTGGCCAGACTGCGAGCGGCTCGCGAACTGGCCGCAAAATAGCCTCTGACCAGCCGATTTGTGGTTGCACGGTAGACCTCTGCTAATCTATCGCAGGTTCTTTTCCGAGAGGAAAAGAGAAAACCTTGGGGTATGGTGTAATTGGCAACACAGCTGATTCTGGTTCAGCCATTCTAGGTTCGAGTCCTGGTACCCCAGCGACCACACAAGGTCCATGGCCCCGTCGTCTAGCGGCCTAGGACGCCGCCCTCTCAAGGCGGTAGCGCGGGTTCGAATCCCGTCGGGGCTACAAGAAGGCCCCCTTCCCGGAACACCGGGGAGGGGGTCTTTTTCTTACGCGTTCGCGCATGCGGCGCGCCGATCAGTGGGGACCTGTGGGGTACCGGTCACTGCTGATGTCCGAAGACCTGCCCCCTCGAGTTGCCCGAATGGTTCGTGCTCAAGTGGCGTGAGAAGTATCACTTCGGCCACGACCGTGACGGTCGGCCGGGCCGGCCCCTGGTAAGTCGGTCGGAGAAGAAGTTCTACGACGCCCCCGCGCGAAGAGATTCTCATCGATCTGCAGCGAATCGTCGCCGCCGAGAAGACCTGGCTGCATGGACTCGACCCGGTGCTCCTGCACGAGGACGGCCAGATCACCTGGATTCGGGTCACCGCCGACGAGGTGACCTTCGCCGAGTCATTGCTCTGGCGGCGCGTCGAAGAGATCATCCCCTTTTGCGGTCCCGGTTTCCTGGAGGAGTGAGCGCGGTGTGCTGTGCGAGCAACGCACGGTGAACGGGTTCGGACGCACGGTGAACGGGTTCGGACGCACACTCGACGGGTTCGGACGCACACTCGACGGGGTCAGAGGTATTCCGCGGTCGACCCCGACGCAGGCATGGCCGGGATACCCAACTTGCGGTGATCCCAGGACCGGGTCCGGTTCGGGATGAAGCGCACCGCCACCCGCTTGTTCATCATCTGCTCCACGAACGGTTTGGACTCCTCGGTGTAGGGCGCGGTGTAGCGCTCCCACACCGAGATCCCGACCTTCAGGCAGGAGTCCGGACCGTCGAGGATCTCCGCGGTGCCCTCGATCGCGATGCCGCGCAACGTGTCGTAAGTGTCGCCGTCCTCGATCATCACCGAGCACGCGGGAGTGCGGCGCAGGTTGACCGCCTTCTGCGACTTGGCCTTGGTCTCGAACCAGATCTCACCGTCGACGACGCCGTACCACATGGCGACCAGATGGATCTGGCCCTGCGGGCCGGTGGTGGCCAAGGTCGCGGTGCGACTGCGGGCGATGAAGTCGGTGATCTCGTCCTCGGACATGACGATCTGCTGTCTCTGATTGGTTCCCATGCCCGATGACGCTAGTGGGTTGAATCCGGGTGTGGTAACCCAGATCACGTTTCTGGCCCGAACTCAGCCCTGGGTGACGAGGCGTTTGTGGATCGCGTCGGCGGCCGCGAGAAGGTCGGCGGCCCACCGGGCGCCGGGTCGGCGGCCCATCCGGTCGATCGGACCCGACACCGAGATCGCCGCGATCACCTCGCCGTCGGCGTCGCGCACCGGGGCCGAGACGCTGGCCACGCCGGCGGCCCGTTCGCCCGCGCTCTGCGCCCACCCGCGCCGCCGGATCTCATGCAGCGCACGGTCGCTGAACACGCTGTCGGCCAACAGCGAACGCTGGGTATGCGGGTCGGCCCAGGCGAGCAAGACCTTCGCCGCCGACCCCGCGCTCATCGGGAACCGGGTACCCACCGGCACGGTGTCGCGCAGCCCGGTCGGCGGTTCCATCGCCGCGATGCAAACGCGTTCGGACCCCTCGCGGCGATAGACCTGCACCGACTCCCCGGTGATCTCGCGTAGGCGTGGCAGCACCATCAGGGATGCCTCGCGGACGAGATCGTGTGCGGAGGAGGCCAGTTCGTTGAGTGCGGGACCTGGGTACCAGCGTCCCGCCGCGTTGCGTGCGAGCAGCCGATGGGCCTCCAGTCCGACCGCGAGACGATGGGCGGTGGCCCGGGGCAGTGCGGTGCGGTCACACAACTCGGTGAGATTGCACGGTGTTTCGGCGATGGCGCGCAGCACGGTCACCGACTTGTCGAGGACTCCGATTCCGCTGGTCGGTTCCGATGCGCTATCCTTTCCCATAGGACGATACTAACTGTCCAAATAGTGAGATGCACGTCGATGGCCGATTCAGCCCGCTTCGGTCGCCGCCCCCGACGTGACCGAGATGGATGTGAGTGCAGCCATGACGAACAGCCCGACCGGCGCCGTGCAGCACGGCGCACCGCGCACGCTTGCCGAAAAGGTGTGGGACGACCACGTTGTCGTTCGCGGGAACGGCGAGCAACCCGACCTCATCTACATCGACCTGCACCTCGTCCACGAGGTGACCAGTCCGCAGGCCTTCGACGGTCTGCGCCTCGCCGGGCGTCCGGTGCGGCGCCGCGACCTGACGATCGCCACCGAGGACCACAACGTCCCGACCATCAAGACCGACCTGATCGCCGATCCGGTCTCGCGCACCCAGGTGGAGACCCTGCGCCGCAACTGCGAGGAATTCGGCATCCGGCTGCATCCGATGGGCGATGCCGAGCAGGGGATCGTGCACGTGGTCGGCCCGCAACTGGGGCTGACGCAACCGGGAATGACGGTGGTGTGTGGCGATTCCCACACCTCCACGCACGGTGCGTTCGGGGCGCTGGCGATGGGCATCGGCACCTCCGAGGTCGAGCATGTGCTCGCCACGCAGACGCTGTCGCTGCGTCCGTTCCGGACGATGGCGATCACCGTCGACGGTGAGTTGCCCCCCGGCGTCACGAGCAAGGACCTGATCCTCGCGGTCATCGCCGAGATCGGAACCGGTGGCGGGCAGGGTTATGTGCTCGAGTACCGCGGCCCGGCCATCGAGAAGCTGTCGATGGAGGCCCGAATGACCATCTGCAACATGTCGATCGAGGCGGGTGCGCGCGCCGGCATGATCGCGCCCGACGCGATCACCTATGACTTCCTCAAGGGACGTCCGAACGCCCCGCAGGGCGACGACTGGGATGCCGCAGTGGCCTACTGGGATTCGCTGCGCACCGACGACGGGGCGCAGTTCGACGCCGAGGTGCACATCGACGCCGCACGGTTGTCGCCCTTCGTCACCTGGGGCACCAACCCCGGGCAGGGCGCGCCGCTCGGCTCGGTGGTGCCCGATCCGGCCGACTTCGGCGACGAGAACGCCGCCACCGCCGCGGCGAAGGCCTTGCAGTACATGGATCTGGCACCCGGAACCCCGCTGCGCGAGGTTGCCGTCGACACCGTCTTCGTCGGATCGTGCACCAACGGCCGCATCGAGGACCTGCGTGCGGTCGCCGAGATCCTCAAGGGCCGCAAGATCGCCGACGGTATGCGGATGCTCGTCGTCCCGGGTTCGATGCGGGTGCGGGCGCAGGCCGACGACGAAGGGCTCGGCGACATCTTCACCGCGGCGGGAGCCGAATGGCGGCAGGCGGGATGCTCGATGTGCCTGGGAATGAACCCCGATCAGCTCGCTCCCGGTGAGCGCTGCGCCTCGACGTCGAACCGGAATTTCGAAGGCCGACAGGGCAAGGGCGGTCGGACGCACCTGGTCTCGCCGGCCGTGGCGGCCGCGACCGCCGTCCGCGGAACCCTGTCCTCCCCGGCCGACCTTTAGCGGGCCGAAGCTCCGGATTCGTTCAGGCGCTTCTCAACTCCAGATCAACCCTGCCTCAGGCATACCTCACCTCACAGAGCGGAGCCACCCTCATGGAACCCTTCATCTCCCACACCGGGATCGGGGTGCCGTTGCGCCGCAGCAACGTCGACACCGATCAGATCATCCCTGCCGTCTACCTCAAGCGGGTGACGCGAACGGGTTTCGAGGACGGACTCTTCGCCGGATGGCGTAGCGACCCGGACTTCATCCTCAACGCCGAGCCCTGGAGCCACGGCTCGGTTCTGGTGGCCGGACCGGACTTCGGAACCGGATCGTCGCGCGAGCATGCCGTCTGGGCACTGTCCGACTTCGGTTTTCGGGTCGTCATCTCGTCCCGGTTCGCCGACATCTTCCGCGGCAACGCCGGCAAGGCCGGCCTGGTCGCCGCGCAGGTCGAGCAACCCGACGTCGAGCTGCTGTGGAAGCGACTCGAGGAGCAGCCGGGCCTGGAATTGACGGTGAGCCTTCCGGAGCGGACCGTGACCGCCGGAGACCTCGTGGTGCCGTTGACAATTGACGACTACACCCGCTGGCGTCTGATGGAGGGTCTCGACGACATCGGACTGACATTGCGGCAGGTAGAAGCCATTTCCGAGTACGAAAGCGGCCGTCCGCCTTTCAAGCCGGTGACCATGTAGAGTTCACTGATCCGCCCGCGGCACAACCCCGCGACGCGATCGACGGAACGTGGTTGCGCACCTCACATTTTCGCAACACGGCCCGTCGATTGGCGTGGAAGATGGACGTTTTCGTCTTCGACGTTTACCGTGTGGGGTTAGCTGGCCTCAACCGATCGGTCAGAACAGCTTGCGGAGGTATTCCCATGAACAAGGCAGAGCTCATTGATGAGCTGACCAAGAAGCTCGACGCGGATCGCAAGACTGCGACCGAAGCCGTCGAGCTCGTCGTCGACACCATCGTCCGCGCGGTCAACCGCGGCGAGAGTGTCACCATCACCGGATTCGGTGTCTTCGAGAAGCGTCGCCGCGCACCGCGCGTCGCCCGTAACCCACGCACTGGCGAGACCGTGAAGGTGCGCGCCACTTCGGTTCCGGCGTTCCGCCCGGGCGCGCAGTTCAAGGCCGTCGTCGCCGGCAAGCAGAAGCTGTCGGCCTCGGGCCCCGCGGTGAAGCGTGGCGCCGGTGCCGCCGCCCCGGCCAAGAAGACCGCGGCGAAGAAGACCACCACGGCCGCCAAGAAGGCCCCGGCCAAGAAGGCCCCGGCGAAGAAGGCCCCGGCCAAGACCACCGCGGCCAAGAAGGCCCCGGCGAAGAAGGCTCCCGCCAAGACCACCGCGGCCAAGAAGGCCCCGGCGAAGAAGGCCCCGGCCAAGACCACCGCGGCCAAGAAGGCCCCGGCAAAGAAGGCTCCCGCCAAGAAGACTGCGGCCAAGAAGGCTCCCGCCAAGAAGACCACGCGCCGCTGACGTTCGCGTCGGCGACTCGACACACCGCACAACTCACCCCTGACGCCCTTCCCTCGTCAGGGGTGAGTTGCTGTGTGGAGACGGCACTTCCGGCGGCGGAGCGGCACGCGGGCGGTCGATGCCGGCCGATGCCCCGGACGACTCAGCCGGTCTGCAGTGGAAGCGGACTGTCGACGTGGTCGGCGGCCACCAGCCGACCGTCGTCGAAGGACAGCACCCACACGCTGCCCTTGCGGTTGCGCGCCGGCGGCAGTTCGACGTTGTCGAGCCCGGCCCACCACGCGAGGAGTGGCTCAATCACCTTGCCCTGACTGCACACTGCCCGCACCTGGCCCGGACCCGACGTGGTGGCGAGTTCGCGGAACCGACGGCGGGTCGATTCCGGATCGGCGGCGTAGGCCTCCTCGGACAGGGCCGGCTCGTCGACGATCGGCAGCCCGGTCGCGCTGCTCGTGGGTTCGAGGGTCTGCACGCACCGCACCCGGTCGGCGCTGTGGAGTTCGGTGACGCCGTATGCATTCAGCAGCGGCGCCAGTGCCGCGGCCTGCGCGCGGCCCAGTGTGTCCAGCGGGCGTAGCCGATCGTCTCCGCGGTACTTCGACCGGCGGCCTGCGCGGGCATGCCGGATGATCACGAAGGTCGTCAGATCCACCGGCAGGCGGACGAACTCGCGGAGCACCTTGCGGTCGAGTCGGTAGCTGAGCAGGTGATCCGCCTGATCCACCGGCAACCACTCGATGGCATCCACCTCGTGGTTGGGCTCGAATCGACCGCTTGTCGACTCCGCCGACCAGTAGCGGACGTGCTTGCGCCCGTTGGGGAGATCGTAGGACACCGTGGACAACAGGCGCCCCAACCGGGTGTGGTGACCGGTCTCTTCGGCGATCTCGCGCACCGCGGTGTCGATCAGGGTCTCGCCGTCATCCGTCTTGCCCTTGGGGAGCGTCCAGTCGTCGTAGCGCGGGCGGTGGACCAGCCCGATCTCCACGGACTCACCGCTGTGGCGCCACAACACACCGCCCGCCGCCCAGATCGTCTTGGCGCCCGGGGACGATCCGGACGTGCGTTCCCGGCCTGGGGATGATCCCTGTGACTTTGACATCGCCGCAGATACTAGTACGCGCGGGTTATCGGCAGGTGTCGGCAGGCGGCACGATGCGCCCGCACCCGGGCGTACTCACGCACCCTGATCCCGGCGGTGATTGCGCCGCATCATCTGTCGCTGGTGATCGCGGACCTCCTCGCCGGCCGCCGGCGACGCCACCCAGCTGCCGTCGGAGTGCAGCACCCAGCAGCGGGTTCGGGGATCGAGGGCAGAGGAGAAGATGTCGTTGAGTTCTCCGGTCAGCCGTTCGTCACGCACCTGCACCATCACCTCGATCCGTCGATCGAGGTTGCGGTGCATCATGTCTGCGCTGCCGATCCAGTACTCGTCGGCGGCACCGAAGTGCAGGATGCGGGAGTGCTCGAGGAACTGGCCCAGGATCGAGCGCACCGTGATGTTGTCGCTGACGCCCGGCATGGCGGGTCGCAACGCGCAGATCCCGCGGACCACGATCTCGACGGGCACCCCGTTCTGCGACGCCCGATACAGCGCGTCGATCACCTGCTCGTCGACAAGCGCGTTGGCCTTCAAACGAATTCGGGCACGCTCGTTGCCCTCGTGAAAGGCGGTGATCTCCCGGTTGATACGTTCGATGATGCCCGAGCGAATCCCGTTCGGGGCCACCAGGATGTTGCGGTACTCCTTCTTCCGCGAGTATCCGGTGAGCGTGTTGAACAGGTCGGTCAGGTCCGCGCCGATGTCCGGTGCGGCGGTGAGCAGACCCACATCTTCGTAGAGCCGCGCGGTCTTCGGGTTGTAGTTTCCGGTGCCGATGTGGCAGTACCGCTTGATCGTCGAGCCCTCGCGACGGACCACCAGACATGTCTTGCAGTGCGTCTTGAGGCCCACCAGGCCGTAGACCACGTGCACGCCGGCCTGTTCGAGTTGCCGGGCCCACTTGATGTTGGCCTGCTCGTCGAAACGCGCCTTGATCTCCACGAGGGTGACCACCTGCTTGCCGGCCTCGGCGGCGTCGATCAACGCGTTGACGATCGGCGAATCGCCGGAGGTGCGATACAGCGTCTGCTTGATCGCGAGGACCTGCGGGTCGGCGGCGGCCTGCTCGATGAACCGCTGCACGCTCGTGGAGAACGAGTCGTAGGGGTGATGGACGAGGACGTCACCCTCGCGCAGTGTGGAGAACACACTCTTGGGGGTTTCCCGTTCGCCGAAGGCCGGATGCGTTCCGGGGACGAAGGGCCGGTCCTTGAGGTGGGGTCGGTCGAGCGCATACACCTCGAACAATGCCGACAGATCCAACAATCCGGGTACCTGGATGACGTCGGCCGGGTTGACGTCGAGTTCACGCAGCAACAATTCGAGCATGTGCTCGCTCATGTCGTCGGCCACCTCGAGACGGACCGGTGACCCGAACCGTCGTCGGGCGAGTTCTCGTTCGAGTGCCTGCAGGAGGTCCTCGTCGCGATCCTCCTCCACCTCGAAATCGGCGTTGCGGGTGATCCGGAAGACGTGGTGATCGACGATCTGCATCTCGGGGAACAGATGCTTGAGGTTGGCCGCGATCAGGTTCTCCATCGGCAGGAGCACCGCGGGATGATGTCCGCGCCCGTCGGTCTCGGCCGAGCCCGGCGCGAGTTGGTCGACACGCACGAACCGATTGACGTTGTCGGGCACCTTGACTCGCGCGAAGTGCTCGCCGCCCTCGTGTGCATCCTTGACAGTGACCGCCAGGTTCAGCGACAACCCCGAGATGTAGGGGAAAGGGTGGGCGGGGTCGACGGCCAGCGGGGTCAGGACGGGGAACACCTGCTCGTGGAAGTATTCGACCATCCGCGTCTGCTGATCGTCATCGAGTTCGGCCCAGGTGACCACATGAATTCCGTTGGCCACCAAGGAGGGCCGCACGGAGTCGAGGAAGACGCGGGCATGCCGGTCGGCCAGCGTCTGGGTGCGGCCGGCGATGCGCAGCAGCTGCTCGCGCGGCGACAGGCCGTCGGCGGAGCGGACCGACAGGCCCGTCTCGTCACGCCGTTTGAGGCCGGCGACCCGCACCATGAAGAACTCGTCGAGGTTCGAGGCGAAGATTGCCAGGAACTTGGCCCGCTCGAGCAGGGGAAGGGAGGTGTCCTCGGCGAGTGCCAACACCCGCGAATTGAAGTCCAGCCAACTCAATTCCCGGTTCAGGTACCGGTCTTCGGGCAGATCGGCCGATTCTTCCGGCGTCAACGTCGCTGCGGGTGGGGCGCCGGGGATCGCCGTCACGGTCTGCGTCCCGGTGTCGTCTGCTGGGGTCACCGGTCAATGATGACCCATCATCGGATGGTTGCGCAGCCGCACCTGTCACCTACGGCGCTTCACCCGCGTCCGCCGGCATCGTGGGACGGGTCGATCCCCAGTGCCGCCCGCGTGTGCCGCCCGAGTCCCAGTGCCCAGGCGCGACGCAGATCCGCGGCGGTGTCGACGTCTGTGCGCAGGTCCGCCCAGCGGCTCCGGGTGGCGTCGAGATCGACGGCCCCGTCGGCGCGGTGCGCGGCCGCCGAGTCGATTCCGAAGCGCGGCAGCATGTTCAGTTCGACCGGGCGCAACAGCATCGCGGTGCCATCGCCGGCGGCGTCGGTGACCAGCGCCTGCGGCAGGGCATCGGCGGCGTCGATGACCTGCCGGATGCTGTGGGCGTCGGCCGCCGGCAGGTCCGCCTGCACCAACAGCACCCGTGGGCACTCGGGTCGGTGTCGGCGGATCCAGTCGATGCCCTCGGCGTAGGCGTGGTTGAGCGAGGGATCGGTGCGCGGAATCTCCCGGACCGCGTGGGCGCCGGCGGCGGTGACCTCGCCCAGCACCGCGGCATCCGGGCTCACCACCACGATCGGGTCCAGACCGGCGAGATGAACGGCGGTCATGGTGTCCAGGAGCATCGCCAGCACCAGGGCACGGTGATCCACCGGTCCTCGCCCGATGCCGGCGATCGGCAGCGACGCCGCGAGCCGGGTCTTGGCGGCGTCGAGGTTCTTGACCACCAACACCGCCCCGACCCCGCCGCCAAGGGTATGCGCGGGCGCACCGTCGCCACGCACCACACCATCGGGTCTCACGTCACCATGATGGACGACGGGCGACGAGCCCGACGATCGGGTGCGGGCAACCCCGGCCGGGGCCCGGATCGGGATTCGACGGAAAGTTCACGACGCGGCGGCGGCGGGACACTAGGGTGAGAGTGACGTTCGGTGAGCAGCGAAGGATGTGACACGTGCGCGCGGTGGTGATGGGTGCCGGTTCCTGGGGTACGGCGGCGGCGAAGGTCCTCGTCGACGCCGGCACCGAGACGACGATCTGGGCACGGCGGGCCGAACTGGCCGACACGATCAACGCCGAGCACACCAATCCCGATTACCTCCCCGGCATCTCCCTGCCCGAGCAACTGCGCGCGTCCAGCGTCATCGCCGAGGTGTTGCCCGACGCCGACATCGTCGTCTGCGCGGTGCCCTCACAGTCGCTGCGGGACAATCTGAGCGACTGGACCCCGCATCTGCGATCGGATGCCACCATGGTGTCTCTGGCGAAGGGTATCGAGACCCACACGTTGATGCGGATGAGCGAGGTCATCGCGGAGGTCACCGGATTCGGGCAGGCCCAGATCGCGGTGCTCACCGGGCCCAATCTGGCGCGGGAGATCGCCGAGGGGCAGCCGGCGGCGACGGTGATCGGGTGCGTCGACGAGGCGCGTGCCACCACCCTCCAATCCGCCTTCGCCACCGGGTATTTCCGTCCGTACACCAACACCGACGTCGTCGGCTGTGAGATCGGCGGGGCCGCCAAGAACGTCATCGCGTTGGCGTGCGGGATGGCCAGCGGTGTCGGTTTCGGTCAGAACACCCTGGCCACCATCATCACCCGCGGGCTGGCGGAGGTCATCCGGCTCGGTGCGGCGCTCGGTGCCGAGATCGAGACTCTCGCCGGGTTGGCCGGAATCGGTGACCTGGTGGCGACGTGCTCGTCGCCGTTGTCGCGCAACCGGACCTTCGGTGCCCGCCTCGGTGAGGGGGCGACGATGGAGGAGGCCCAGGAGGCCACCCACGGTCAGGTCGCCGAGGGCGTGAAGTCGTGTACGTCGGTGCGTGCCCTCGCCGAGAAGCATGGAGTGTCGATGCCGCTGACCGATGCGGTGCACGGGGTGTGTCACTCTGGGGTGTCGGTGGCCGACGCGGTGGCGTCACTGTTGGGGCGCACCACCAAACCCGAGGTGTATCGGGACTGACCCTCGTGCCACTGACCCCGTCAGTGCCCTGTCGGCGTCAGCCGAAATCGAGTGCCCTGTCGGCGTCAGCCGAAATCGAGTGGGCCCGACGGCAACACCTTGCCGATCGCCGCGGACACATCGGTGATCGAGGCGTTGCCGCCGGTGACCGGCACCCACAGGGCCACGTAGGGACGATGGTCGACACACACGTAGGCCTGCCCCCGTCCGTCGATGGTGTCGGTGATGAACCACTGGACGCCGTTGACCGTCTGCAGGCGGCTCGACGGGGCCAGTTCGCCGGGACGATCGACCCCGCAACGCACCGTCACCGGGTCACCGTCGTCGGTGCCGGACCAGGTCGCGGTGTCGCCGTCGACCGACTTCGATCCGAAGCCCTCGAAGGCGTTGGGCAGGGCGGCAAGCAGTTTCGCGCAATCAGCGCTCACCGCCGACTCGGCGGAGGCGTAGGAGGCGATGGGTGTGTCGCTCGACTGGGCCGACTTCATCGCCGCGAACGTGATGAATCCGACGATGACCATCACCGGGACGGCGACGAGGGTGGCGATCAGTGCCGGACTCAAGCGGGGACCGGACCCGGTGTCGGGAGAACTCACCAGCCCACCCTAGGTCATGTCCCCGTACACGCTGTTCGGTCCGGATCGACCGGGATCTGCGTCGCGCCGCCGGGGTTGCTGGGCCTCGTGGCGCTCAGTGGCCGGTGGTCACCACCGGGCAGGTCAGGGTTCGGGTGATGCCGTCGACCTTCTGGATCTGGGGGACCACGTCGTTGCTCAGGTGCGCGGCGTCGGCAGCATCCACACGGACGATCACGTCGTAAGGTCCGCTGACCTCCTCGGACGAGGCGACCCCCGAGATCTCTGCGATGGTCGCTGCGGCCAGTGCCGCCCGTCCGACCTCGGTCTGGATCAGTATGTATGCCTGAACCACGGCCATCCTCTCGATGTCTGCCACGTCGCGGGAATCGGGCTGATGACCCCGCCGCGGTGCGGTGGCGATCGGGGGAGACAGACCCGCGGACCACTACACTGCTGGCACACATTGTCGCTGACAACCTCGCGGGAGGCGAGTCGGCAGCAGAATCGAAGGGGCTCATCGTGCCGTCCGACGCCGTCCGCGACCCCGATGGGTCCGGACCCGACCGCACCAAGACGCTGGCTGAGGTCGGTGAGCGCGCGATCATCGCGATGTTCACCACAGCGGCCGCCGACGGTGGACCGGACATCGTGATCGGTTCGGGCGACGACGCCGCCGTCCTCGATGTGGGACCGACTGTGATCAGCACCGACACGGTGGTGCAGGGGCGCCATTTTCGGCTCGAGTGGTCCACTCCGGCCCAGATCGGCGCGCGCGCGGTGGTGCAGAGTGCCGCCGACATTGCCGCAATGGGTGGTCGCACCGTCGGCGTCGTCGTCTCGCTGGCCTGTCCGGCGGATACCGGGGTGGGGTGGTTACTCGATCTCAACGGCGGGATCGTCGACGCCGCCCACGCGCTCGACGCGCGTGTGCTGGGCGGTGATCTGGTCGGCGCCGACGAGATCGTGGTGGGTATCACGTCGGTGGGGGCACTCGACGGACTGGCGCCGGTCACGCTGTCGGGGGCCCGCGCCGGGGATGTGCTGGCCGTCAGTGGGCCGTTGGGTGCAGCAGCCGCGGGTCTGGCGGTGATCGGTCGGTCCGGGGTGGCCCCGATGGCCCGCTGGCGCCGTGACGCCGATGCCCGGGCCGCGGTTGTCGAGGCATTCCTGGTTCCCGCGCCCGATCTCGGTGAAGGAGTCCGTGCGGCGCGGGCCGGTGCGCACGCGATGACCGACATCTCTGACGGCCTCGTCGAAGAACTGGTGACGATGTCGGTGTCGTCGGGGGTGGCTCTCGCGATCCGCAGTGAACTCATTCCGCGGCTGCCGGCGGTGACCGACGTGGCCGCGCTGCTCGGCGCCGACGCCGACGAGTGGGTGCTCACCGGAGGGGAGGACCACCAGTTGCTGGCGGCGCTGCCGCCCGCGGCGGTGCCGTCCGGGTGGGTGGTGATCGGCGAGGTGGCGCCGGGGCCCGCGTCGGTCACCGTCGACGGTCGACGGGCCGACACGATGCACGGCTGGCAGGCGTTTCGCTGACCTCACCCCGGGTGGGTGGGCCAGGTCCCGATCGCCGGGTGATTAGATCCTCGGTATGGCGATTTACGCACTCGATGACCGAGTACCCGATCTGGGTGAAGATGTCTACGTCCACCCCGACGCGACCGTCATCGGTGCGGTGACATTGGCCGACGGGGTGTCGGTGTGGCCGGGCGCGGTGCTGCGCGGCGACTACGGCACGATCACCATCGGGCGGCGCACCAACATCCAGGACGGCACCGTCATCCATTGCACACCGGTCGACCCGACGGTGATCGGTGCGGGATGTGTGGTCGGCCACAATGCGCATATCGAGGGCGCCACGATCGGTGATCACTGCCTGATCGCGTCGGGATCGGTGGTGCTCAACGGATCCCGTATCGGGGAGGGTTCCATCGTCGGCGCCGGAGCGGTGGTGCCGTTCAACGCCGAGATCGGCGAACACTGCATGGCACTGGGTGTTCCGGCGCGGGTGCGGGAGGGATACCGGGTTCCGGTCGGGCACATCGATCTGAACGTGGACATGTACTTCCACAACGCGACGCATTACCGGACCGCGCTGCGGAGGATCGACTGACGATGGCGCCCAAGTCCCTTGCCGAACTGATCGACCCGGGTTGGGCCCGGGCGCTGGAACCGGTGGCAGATGTGATCACCGCGATGGGACAGTTCCTGCGCGACGAGAATGCGGCGGGCCGTGGCTATCTGCCCGCCGGGCAGAATGTGTTGCGCGCCTTCACCCAGCCCTTCGACGAGGTCAAGGTTCTCATCGTCGGGCAGGATCCGTACCCCACACCCGGACATGCGGTGGGGTTGAGTTTCTCTGTGGCGCCTGATGTTTCGCCGATTCCGCGGTCACTGGCCAACATCTACACCGAGTACTGCGAGGACCTCGGGTACCCGCGTCCGGCTACCGGCGACCTCACACCGTGGTCCCGGGCGGGAGTGTTGCTGCTCAATCGCGTCCTCACCGTCGCCCCTGGGCAGCCGGCATCGCATCGGCGCAAGGGCTGGGAGGCGGTCACCGAATGCGCGATCAAGGCGCTGGTGGATCGTGACGAGCCCCTCGTCGCGATTCTGTGGGGTCGCGATGCGGCCGATCTGGCGCAGTGGATGCCGGACGTCCCCACGATCATCTCCGCGCACCCGTCGCCGCTGTCGGCGAGCCGCGGATTCTTCGGATCACGGCCGTTCAGCCGCGCCAACGACGAACTCGCCGACCTCGGCGGCGAACCCGTCGACTGGCGGCTGCCCTAACCGGCGTCGTCCGCCCGGGGCCGGTGGTTCAGCGGATGAATCTGCGCGTGTTCGGATCGGTACGGGCCTGCCATCCGACGCGTTCGAGTTCGGGTACCTCGCCGGTGGTTTCGGGATATCCGAGGCAGAGGTAGGCGGTGAATCGCCACGAGTCGGGCACCTCCAACGTCGCGGTCGCGGCGTCGGCGTCGAGGATCGACACCCAGCCCAGGCCGATCCCACGGGCCCGCGCGGCGAGCCATAGTGTCTGGATCGCCGCGACGGAGGAGTAGGCGAGTGTCTCCGGCATCGTGGCGCGGCCGAGACCATGCCCCTGAAGGCAGGTCTCGTCGGTGAACACCGCGAGGTGCACGGGCGCCTCGTCGAGCCCGGCGAGTTTGAGGTCGGCGTAGGAGCGGGCCCGGTCCCCGTGGTAGCCGGCGAGGGCGTCGGCGTTGGCCGCGACGAAGTTCGCGCGGATCTGCGCACGGGCCGACGCCGAGGAGACCTCGACCCATCGCCAGGGTTGCGAATTGCCCACCGACGGAGCGAGTTCGGCGCGCTCGAGAATCGACTCGACCAGTTGTGGGTCGAGTGGGTCGATCCGGAAACGACGGACGTCGCGACGCAACCGGAGCAGCACGTCGAGCTCGGCGAGGAAGTCGGGTCCGAAGCCGGTCTCGGCGTCAGTGTCCGCGTGCGGCACCGAAATCCGGACGTCGCTTCCCGAGGAAGGCATCGACACCCTCGGTGCCCTCCGGTTCGCCGCTGCGCGCCGAGATCGACGCCGCCTCGGCCGCAAGATGTTCGGCGAGGGAATCGGTCGTCGACGCGGTCAGCAGTCGACGGGTGGCCGACAGAGCGGAGCGGGGGCCGGCGGCGAGTTTCTCGGCGACGGCCGCGGCCTCGGCGGCCACCTCGGTGTCGTCGACGATGCGGGAGAGGATCCCGATCGCGAGGGCTTCCTCGGCGTCGATCACGCGGTCGCTCAGGATGATGTCGCGTGCGCGCGCCAGACCGACGACGCGGGGCAGCATCCACGACATCCCACCGTCCGGGGTCAGCCCGATACCCGGATAGGCCGGCCGGAGTTTGGTGCCGGCACCGCCGATGGCGATGTCGGCATGCAGGACGATGCTCATACCCGCGCCGGCCGCCCAGCCGCTGACCGCGGCGACCACCGGGCGGTCGGCGGCGGCGAGCGCCAGGACGAAGGCGTGGAAATTGTCGGCGAGATCCCGCAGGTAGGTCGGGCGGTGCGCGGCCGCGGCGAAGGCACGGACATTACCGCCGGCACAGAAGTTCGCGCCGGTTCCGCGCAACAGGATCGCACCGACCTCACGTTCGCCGGGCCACCTCGTGCAGGGCGGCGGTGCCGTCGGCCAGGGCACGGTCATCGAGGGAGGTTCCGGCGGCCGGACTCGACATGGCGATCGTCAGGACCGATCCCGTCTGGGTCACGGGTGAGGTGGTCGGGGTGTCGACGGAAGGGGTGTCGACGGAGGGGGTGTCGACGGTTGCTGCGGTATCGGTGATCCCTGTCATACGGTCACCTTATCCTCGGCATGCAAAAGACCCGACCCCGGGCCGAGCGTTTGCTCGGTGGGTCGGGTCTGCTCGACGACATCAGCTGGTCCGAGGACCACCGATGATCAGACGAGGGTGGTCTTTCCGGCCTTCAGGCAGGAGGTGCACACGTTCTTGCGCTTCCGGTTGCCCGGGGCGACCTCGACGCGGACCGACTGAATGTTCGGGTTCCAGCGACGGTTGGTGCGGCGGTGCGAGTGCGAAACGGACTTGCCGAAGCCCGGACCCTTGCCGCAGACGTCACAGACGGCAGCCATATCGAACTCCTCGAGGGTAAATGGATGGTGTTCTCTTCTCGGCCCGCCGTCGGAATGGGAAGCGATCGGCGCGTGCCCGAAGGGCATCAACCGAAACGACCACCACGACTCGCGGCAAGGCAACCCTGCAAGGATAGCGGGAGGGCGGCGCCCCGACCAAATCCGGCCCGCGCAGCGCGAGGTGATCGGGCGGCCGTCGCGGGGTCGTCGGAGTCCACGAGTAATCTCGACCACAGTTCTTCGGACGTGGCGGCGGGTGGGGAGGTCCGCCTCATCTGCAGGGTATCGAGGAGGTGGATGTGGCGGCGTTCGACGGTGGTCTGACGCACACGATGAGTCCGCAGTTGTTGCGTGACTGGGCACAGGCCTGCGCCGACGGCCTCGAGGCCGTGCGCGGCGAGATCAACGACCTCAACGTGTTTCCCATCCCGGACTCCGACACCGGCAGCAACATGGCCTTCACCATGGCCGCCGCGGCTGCGGCCGTCGCCGACCTTCCCGCCGATGCCGCCCTCTCGGTGGTCGCGCGGTCCCTCGCCGACGCGGCGGTCGCCGCTGCGCGAGGCAACTCGGGAATCATTCTCTCCCAGGTCCTCGTCGGTGTGGCCGACGCTGTCGAACTCGCCGCGCCCGGTGAGTTGAGCCTGTCGTACCTTGCGAGCGCGGGCCTGCGGCTGGCCGGTCTGGCCGCACGTCGTGCGGTCAGCGAACCCCGCGAGGGCACCGTCCTGACCGTCATCCGGGTGGCGGCGGAGACCGCGAGCCGCCATGCCGACGACGCGCCTGCCGACCTCGTACGCGCGGTCGCCGACGAGTGCGCCCTGGCCCTCGACGAGACCACCGCCCAGCTTCCCGAGTTGGCCTCGGCCGGCGTCGTCGACGCCGGTGCCCGCGGCTTCCTCGTCATCCTCGACGCGATGGTGCTCGTGGTCACCGGGGTGGCGGCACGCCGACGGCGGTACCGCGGCTCTCTGATGGGTGGCGGCCTGCCCGGCCACCCGGATCAGGACACGTGCACCGGAGCCTCGGAGATGGATTTCGAGGTGATGTACCTGCTCGACCGCGCGGCGAGCGAGTCCATCGGGGTGCTGCGCGCCGAGCTCGACGAGATCGGTGACGCGGTGGTCATCGTCGGCGACAGTTCCGGCGGCGACGGGGAACGGTTCTCGGTGCACGTGCACACCTGCGAACCGGGGCGCGCGGTGGAGGCTGGGCTCGCCGCGGGCGCCCTGTCGGAGATCCGGATCAGTTGTTTCGCGCTCGACGCCATCCGCTCCCAGATCGACACCGCCGAACCGCCGCCGCGGCACAAGCGGGCCATCGTGACCATCGTCAAGGGCGAGGGCGCGGCGTCGTTGTTCGCCGACGCCGGCGCCGCGGTGATCCGCGCCGACGACGGCGTCACCGCCGAGGAATTGACCCGCGCCATCCGCGCCACCGACGCCGCACACGTGGTGGTGATGGCCAACGGGTCGATGACCAGTCAGGACCTGGTGTCGGTGGCCGCCGAGGTCCGATCGAGCCAGCGTTCGGTGGTGTCGCTGCCGACCTCGTCGATGGCGCAGTGCCTGGCGGCGCTGGCCGTCCACGACCCGAGCGAATCGGCCGACGCCGACGCCTACGCGATGGCCGAGGCCGCCGCGGGAGCCCGTTGGGGTTCGCTGCGTCGCGCCGAGGTCAGGATGATGACGTTGGCCGGCACCTGTGAGGTCGGGGATGTCCTGGGACTCATCGGTTCCGACGTGCTGGTGATCGCAGCCGATCAGACCGGGGCGGCGACGGCCCTGATCGATCTGATGCTCGCCACCGGTGGTGAGCTGGTCACCGCCCTCGTCGGTGCCGACGTCGATCCGGGCGTCGTCGAGGCGCTCGATGCGCACCTCCGGCGTAACTTTGCCGGCGTCGAACTCGCCACCTACGACACCGGTCAATCCGACGATCTCATCCAGATCGGGATCGAATAGTGCTGGATCTGTCGGATCCGCTCGACGGCATCTTCGGGCCCACGACGCTGGCCGGCCTCGAGTCCATCGGGGTGACCACCGTCGGGGCGCTGGTGCGGTACGCCCCGCGCCGGTGGGTGCGGCGCGGGCAGGTGTCCCAAGCGCAGGATATCGAAGCGGGGGAATGGCTCTCGATCGTCGGGGAGGTCGTCAGTTCCGCCACGAAGCGGATGACGACCCGTCGCGGCAGCTTCCTGAAGGTGGTCGTGAAGGACGACCGGCAGGTGTACGAGGCCACGTTCTTCAACGCTGCGGCCATCGGTCGCATCATGGTTCCCGGAACCCGGGTGATGCTCGCCGGAACCGTGAAGTTCTTTCGCGGGCAACCACAGTTGACACATCCGCAGTGGCTGTTGCTACCCGCGGACGACGATCCCGACGGCAAGGTCAGGGGCTCGGCGATGCTGACCGAGTTGTGGGACTTCGAGCGGGACCGTCTCGGCGACGATGGCGGGGCACCCAACCCGGCGACGATCTTCGAGCGGCCGATCATGCCGATGTACCCGGCCACCAGCAAGATCCAGAGCTGGGAGATCTGGACGGCGGTGCGGCAGGTGCTGGATATGCTGGGGCCGCTGCCGGAGGCCCTCGACGAGAGCGAGCGGCGCCGGCGTGACCTGATGACGACCGACGAGGCGATCCGCACGGTGCATCTGCCCGATCGGATGTCGGAGGTCGACGCGGCGCAGGACCGACTCAAGTTCGACGAGGCCCTGGCGATCCAGCTGGTGCTCGCGCAGCGTCGGCTGGTGGGCCGCGACGCCGCGGCGCCGGCCTGCCCGCATGTCGACGGCGGTCTCGAAGATCGCCTGCGGCAACGGCTTCCGTTCACCCTGACGCGTGGTCAGGTGACGGTGTCGGAGGACATCGACGTCGACATCGCGCGTACCGAACCGATGAACCGCCTACTCCAGGGGGAGGTCGGATCGGGTAAGACGCTGGTGGCGCTGCTCGCGATGCTGCGGGTGATCGATTCGGGCCATCAGTGCGTGCTGATGGCTCCCACCGAAGTCCTTGCCGGACAGCACTTTCGGTCGATCACCGCGATGCTCGGCGATCTCGGATACGGGGAGCGGATCGATGCGGCCGAGGGTGCCACCGCCGTGGCGCTGGTCACCGGGTCGATGAAGACCAAGGAGAAACGGCAGACGCTGCTCGATGTGGTGACCGGGAAGGTCGGCATCATCATCGGCACACACGCACTACTCGAGGAGAACGTCACCTTCTTCGATCTCGGACTGGTCATCGTCGACGAGCAGCATCGTTTCGGTGTCGAACAACGGGATACGTTGCGCGGCAGGGGTCGTGACGGTGCTGTTCCGCATCTGCTGGTGATGACCGCGACACCGATTCCCCGGACCGTCGCGATGACCGCGTTCGGTGATCTCGACACCTCGGTGCTCGCCGAGTTGCCGGCCGGTAGGCAACCGATCACCAGCACCGTGGTACCCGCGGACAAACCGGCATGGGTGGCCCGGGCATGGGAGCGGGTCGGCGAGGAGGTCGCCGCCGGGCGCCAGGTGTATGTGGTGTGTTCGCGGATCGGTGAGGATCCCGACGCGCCGGCCGCACCGAAGAAGAAGGCCGCCGCGGCCCCGGACGACGACACCATCTCGGTTGTCGAACAGTACGAGGAACTCCTCGCCGGGCCCCTCGGCACACACCGTATCGGGCTGCTGCACGGACGGATGGCGTCGGAGGACAAGGCCGCCGTCATGGATGCGTTCTCGCGCGGCGAGATCGACATCCTGGTGTCGACGACGGTGATCGAGGTCGGCGTCGACGTCCCGAACGCGACGACGATGGTCATCATGGACGCCGAGCGGTTCGGCGTCAGCCAGCTACATCAACTCCGTGGCCGCGTCGGCCGCGGGGGACTACCGGGCCTGTGCCTGTTGATGACCGGGATTCATCCCCAATCGCCGACCATGCAACGGTTACGGGCCGTCGCCGCGACCAATGATGGATTCACACTCGCCGAGATCGATCTGACGCACCGAAAGGAGGGTGATGTCCTTGGCTCGCTGCAGTCCGGCGCCAAGACGTCACTGCATTTCCTGTCGCTGCTGGAGGACGGCGACGTCCTCGCCGACGCACGTGCCCTCGCGCAGCAGGTGGTCGCGGAGGATCTCACGTTGCGCGACCACCACGAGATGGCTGCGCTGGTCGGTTCGATCCTGGTGGCGGACAAGATCGACTACCTGGACAAGTCGTAGTGGGCTGAGCACCCCGCAGATCAGCTGGCCAATTCGGCGCTGGGCCGTTCTGATCGCGGTGGTGGGCACCGTGGTCGCCGTCGCGGTGACAGTGAACCTCGACCGACCACCCGCCGACGACGGACTTCGCGCGGCCGCTTACCACGCGCTCACCGTCCTTGCCGGTGTGCCGATTCTTGCGCAGCGACCCTCCCGCGACGACTATCAACGCACCGCCTTCGGGACCGCGTGGAGTGATGCGGTGTCGGTGACCGGCGGCGGCAACGGTTGCGACACACGAAACGACATCCTGTCGCGGGACCTGGCCGAGCAGACCACCGGCGCGGTGCGCAGCTGCCCGACGGCGGTGCTCGCCGGCGAGTTCCGTAGTCCCTACACCGGCGATCACGTCACCTTCCGGCGCGACCGCGCCGCCGGCGCGGTGCAGATCGATCACATTGTCCCGCTGGCATATTCCTGGGACATGGGGGCGTGGTCATGGCCGGCGCGACGCCGCGCGGACTTCGCCAACGACCCGGCGAACCTGGTGGCGGTGGATGCCGCATCCAACCAGGACAAGAGCGATTCCGAACCCGCCCGCTGGATGCCGGAGCTCTCGGGATTCCGGTGTCGGTACTCGGTCCAGTTCGTCGAGGTGTCCGCCGGATACGGGTTGTCGCTGGATGCGGGCTCGGTGCGGGTGCTGCGCGATGCACTCGAGGACTGCTGAGAACCCATCGGCTGAGCACCCATCGGCGCAAAACGTCGTCGCCGACGGCGATGATCTGGTCCCATCGAGATCATGGGATGGAACCTCTCCACGGGATGGACCTTCCGCCGTCTGACCCGAGCCGACTTCGGCCTGCTCGGCGAATGGCTGGCCGATCCCGAGGTGGCGCGCTGGTGGTGCCACGACAGTGATCCCGCGGCCGTCGAACGTGACTTCGGTGCCGGCGTCGACGGTGACGAACCCGGCGAGGATCTTATCGCCGAGATCGACGGGCGGGCAGTGGGTCTCGTGCAACGCAGTCGTGTCGGCGACTATTCGGAGGACGAGGCGCATTTCCGTCGGTTGCTCCCCGACCTCCCGGTGGGCGCTCGCACCCTCGACTATCTCGTCGGTGCGCCGGCCGACCGCGGTCACGGCGTCGGTGCTGCGATGATCGATGCCGCCGCCTGTGACGCCTTCGACAGATACCCGGACACACCGTGCGTCGTCGTCGCCGTCGTGGCCGCGAATCGTCGGTCGTGGCGGGCCTGTGAGCGGGCCGGGTTCCGGATCGTCGCGACCGGAGACATCCCGCCGGACAACCCGATCGACGACCCGCGTCACCACATCCTGCGGCGCGATCGCGGCGATCACGCCGAGCCGGACTCCTGTTGCGGGAATCCCGTTGAGCCACAAACTTGTTGACCTCGATCCGTGGCCGGCGCGGCCACCTCGGTGCGCCGGCCACGACGGTGGCTGTCAGTTCGGGGGCATCAGCACGGTGTCGACCAGATACACCGTGGCATTCGCGGTCTTCACCCCACCACACACGACCGAGGAGGAGTCGTTGACCTTGATGTCGTCACCCGACCCGGTGACGGTGACCTCCTGACCCTCCAGGGTCTTGTGGGTACCGTCGATCTCCGACGGCGGAACCTGGCCGGACACAACGTGATACGTCAGGATCTTGGTCAACATCGCCGAGTCCGTCTTGAGGCTGTCGACCGTGGCGGCGGGCAGCTTGGCGAACGCGTCATCGGTCGGCGCGAAGACCGTGTACTGCCCGTTGTTGAGGGTGTCGACCAGGTTGACCTGAGGATTCAACTCGCCGGAGATGGCCTGTGTCAGGGTTTTCAGCATCGGATTGGCGGCTGCCGCGGTCGCCAGCGGGGCCGTCGCCATCCCGTCCACCGACGCCGGACCGGTCGGATTGGCGGCCGCGTAAGCGGCACAACCACTTCCGACAAGATCCGCAGCGGGGGCGGCGCTGCTCATCGCCGAGCCCGACATCGGCATCGATGACATGGGCATCGACGACATCCCCGTCATCGACGACATGTCGCCGGTCGACGACGACGAATCGGAATCGCTGGAACAGCCGGCGACGAGCCCGGCGCCGAGCACGAGAGTCGCTGCGGCCATGGTGATCCGGGTGGATGGTGTGAAACGCATGGGGAATTCCCGTCTGTGGACGTGAGGGCCGGCCTGTTGGCCGGTCTCATAGGGTGATTCGGGCGGCGGCGTCGGGCGGATGGGTCACCGACGAGAATCGCCCGAAATCGACGCCCTGCTCGCCGGCCCGGCGCCCGACCCATCCGAGTCGTGTCGGCGGTCGAATGCCCGGGCATGACCCGACAACTCGATGTGCACGGCACGCAGCACGACCGGCCGGCGGCCGGACAGGTGAGCCGGCCACGCGCCGCGGTGGCCGGTGTCCTGGCGGTGGGCGCGGGGCTGGCGGTCGGGGATCTGTTCGCGGCCCTGATCGCGCCGCGGGCCGCGCCGATCAGCGTGGTGGGGGCGCTGCTGGTCGACCACGCACCCGCGTTCGCCCGCGAGTGGGCCATCGACACGTTCGGGGTGCACGACAAGATCGCGCTGCTGATCGGCGTCGGTGCGGCCGTCGTCGTGCTGTCCGCCGTCGCCGGTCTGGTGTACCCCCGCGCTCCGCTTGTGGCGGTGGGGTTGGTGGTCGCCTTCACCGCGGTCGGAGTGACCGCCGGAGTACTGCGTCCCGCCGGCACCTGGCTCTATGTGCTGCCGCCGCTGATCTCGGGGGTGGTCTGTGCGGTGGTCCTGGTGCTGTTCGGCCGGTCGGCGATCCGGTCTGCGCGGGATGCGGCCGGGCACGACACCGGTGATGACCCTTGTGGCGGGCATCCGAGGATTGCCGCCGGATGGTCGCGGCGCCGATTCCTCGGCGTGGCGGTGGTACTGGCCGGGGCCATCGCGGCAACCGAGTATGCGGTACGCGCGATCTCGGCCGCCGGTGGCGCGATGGCCGAACGGATGAGACTACGACTGCCCGGCGCAGCCGACCCGGCGCCGCCGATCGGAGACGGCGTCGACATCGGTGTGCCGGGCACCACCCCTTTCCTCACATCGGCCGCGGACTTCTACCGCATCGACACCGCGCTCGCGGTGCCGTCGCTGACCACCGACGAGTGGTCGCTGCGGATTCACGGCATGGTCGACGAGGAGGTGACACTGACGTGGGAGGACCTCACCGCACTACCGGCGATGGAGCGAATCGTGACCCTGACGTGTGTCTCCAACGAGGTGGGCGGAGACCTGGCGGGTAACGGTCGCTGGCTGGGGTACGCGATGCGGCCGCTGCTGGAGCGGGCCGGGATCCACCCGGACGCCGACATGCTGTTGTCGACGAGCGTGGACGGGTGGACGGGCGGCACCCCGCTGTCGGCGGTCCGTGACGGTCGTGACGCGATGCTGGCGATCGGACTCAACGGTGAGCCGTTGCCGTTGGAACACGGCTATCCGGTGCGGCAGGTGATTCCCGGCCTCTACGGCTACGTCTCGGCATGCAAGTGGGTGGTCGACTGGGAGATCACGCGCTTCGATCAGGCGCAGGCCTACTGGACGCGACGCGGGTGGGGCGTGCGGGCGCCGATCAAGACCGCCTCCCGCATCGACCGGCCGGCCCCGCTGGCGGTCCTGCCGCCCGGCCCGGTGGTCGTCGCCGGTACCGCATGGGCACAGCATCGCGGGGTGCGTCGGGTCGAGGTCCGCGTCGACGGCGGACCGTGGCAGACGGCGAGACTCGCCCGCGAGTACTCCACCGACACGTGGCGGCAATGGTCCTGGGAGTGGGACGCCGCACCGGGACTGCACACCGTCGAATGCCGGGCCACCGACGCCACCGGTGCCACTCAACCGGAGGATCGGGTGCCGCCCATCCCCGACGGCGCCACCGGATGGCACAGCCGGGTCTTTCGGGTGCAGGACTGACCCGATCGCGTGCGGACACCGGAATGTGGGAGTCGGGGTCGTCGTTGGGTGAGGGGCACACCGCACGTAGTCTGGTGGTCGACATAGTCCGCGCCCGACCGTGCGAGATCCCCCGGGAGGAACCGATGAGCGCACCCGCCGTGAGCCCCGCCGACACCGACGTCGAGCTGGCGGTCACCGCGCTGGCCAAGGCCGCCAAGTCCGCGTCACGATCGCTGGGCCGCCTGACCACTATCGCCAAGAACGAAGTGTTGATCGCCGCTGCCGATGCGATCGAGGCGGCCACCGAGTCGATCGTCGCCGCCAATGCCGACGACCTCGAGCGCGGGCAGGAATTCGGTATGGAGGACAGTCTCCTGGACCGGCTGCGCCTGACGCCCGAACGCGTCGCGGGCATCGCCGGTGGACTGCGGCAGGTGGCGGCTCTACCGGATCCGATCGGTGAGGTGATCGCCGGCAAGACCCTGCCCAACGGGCTGCGGTTGCGTCAGGAACGCGTACCGCTCGGTGTGGTCGGCATCGTCTACGAAGCGCGGCCCAACGTCACCGTCGACGCCTTCGGCATCGCCTTCAAATCCGGCAACGCGGTGCTGCTGCGCGGATCGTCGTCGGCGGCGTCGTCGAACGCCGAACTGGTGCGCATCCTGCGGGAGGTGTTGCGCGACAACGGGGTGACCCCGGATGCGGTGGCGTTGCTGCCCAGCGAGGATCGGTCCAGCGTCACCGCACTGATCCGCGCCCGCGGGCTCGTCGACGTGGTGATCCCGCGCGGCGGTGCGGGTCTGATCCAGGCGGTGGTGGCGGGTGCCACGGTGCCCACGATCGAGACCGGCACCGGCAACTGCCACGTATACGTTCACGCTCTCGCCGACGTCGACGTCGCGACACGTATCGTCCTCAACGCCAAGACGCGGCGGCCGAGCGTCTGCAATGCCGCCGAGACCGTGCTCATCGACAAGGCGATCGCGGCCGAGGCGATGCCGAAGATCACCCAGGCCCTGCGGTCGCAGGGGGTGGTGATCCACGGCGACGAGGCGGACATGGAACCCGCCGACGACACCGACTGGGCGGAGGAGTACCTGTCCCTGGATATCGCGATGAAGGTCGTTGACGACATCGACGCCGCGATCAATCACATCGACACCTACGGCACCGGACACACCGAGGCGATCATCACCACGGATCTGGCTGCGGCACAAGAGTTCACCGACCGGGTGGATGCGGCCGCAGTGATGGTCAACGCGTCGACCGCGTTCACCGATGGTGAGCAGTTCGGCTTCGGCGCCGAGATCGGTATCTCCACGCAGAAGCTGCATGCCCGAGGGCCGATGGGGCTGTCGGAGCTGACCTCCACCAAGTGGGTCGTGTGGGGCGACGGCCACATCCGGCCGGCGTGAGGGGAGTCGACGTCATGACTGCCACCGAATCGTCTGTGCAGCCGTCGTTTTCCGGCGTTCCCGATGTGGCCGCCCGGCTGCGCGACACCGGGTATCTCGCCGACGACGCGACGGCCACCGCCACCTTCCTGGCCGACCGGCTAGGCAAGCCGCTGCTGGTGGAGGGGCCGGCCGGCGTCGGCAAGACCGAACTCGCCCGCGCCATCGCGGCGGCGACCGACGCCGAGTTGGTGCGCCTGCAGTGCTACGAGGGTATCGACGAGGCCCGCGCGCTCTACGAGTGGAATCACGCCAAGCAGATCCTGCACATCCAGGCCACCGGCACCCGTGACTGGGCCGAGGCGAAGACCGACATCTTCTCCGAGGAGTTCCTGTTGCCGCGGCCGCTGCTGACCGCGATCTCACGGCCGGGGGCGACGGTGCTGTTGATCGACGAGATCGACAAGGCCGACGTGGACATGGAAGGTCTGCTGCTGGAGGTGCTGAGCGATTTCGCCGTCACGATCCCGGAGATGGGGACGGTGGTCGCGGCGCGACGTCCGGTGGTGTTGCTGACCTCCAATGCCACCCGTGAGTTGTCGGAGGCTCTCAAACGTCGCTGCCTGTATCTCTACATCGATTTCCCGGATGCCAAGCGGGAGAAGGAAATTCTGGCGTCCCGGGTGCCTGCGCTGTCGGCTTCGCTGGCGGCGGAACTGGTGCGCGTCGTCGGCGTGCTGCGCACTCTCGACATCCGCAAGAAGCCGTCGGTCGCCGAGACCATCGATTGGGCGAACACGCTGCTGGCCCTCGGTGTCGGTGACGGCGTCGAGGGTGCCCCGTCCGGGCGGGGTCTGGACAACGGACTGATCGCGCGGACCCTGGGCGTGGTGCTCAAGCATCGGCCGGATCTGACGACAGCGATCAAAGAACTCAAACTGGGGTGACACCTCGGGATCGGAGGCGGTGATGGGTGTCGAGGTGCAGACCGCGCCGTTCATCGCGCATCTGACGGGCTTCGTGGACGAGTTGCGTCGCCGCGGGATGGTGGTGGGTCCGTCGAATCTGATCGATGCGGCGCGCGCGGTGGAGGTGCTCGACCTGCTCGACCGCACCAGTCTGCGCGAGGGCCTGGCCGCCACCCTGCTCGACGATCATCTGCATCGTCCGGCCTTCGATCGGCTCTTCGATCTGTGGTTCCCCGCCGCACCCGGTGCGCGGACTGTCGTCGACGAGTTGCCGACCACCGAGGACGGTGAGGTCGACATCGCGGCCACGCGGGATGCGCTGGCGGCGTTGCTCGCCGATCCGGAGGCCGACTCCGACGGCCGTCTCGATGCGATGGTCGCCGAGATCGTCGAGCAGCTCGGGCGGTACGAATCGGTTCGGGGTCAAGCATATTCGGCGTATCAGGCGTTGTCGTCCATCGATCCGCAGACCCTGATCGCGCGGATCGCGGCGGCCATGGCCGGTGGGGCCCCGGCCGATCTCGAGGTCGGTACCGAACCGATGTTCCGTCGCGCCGCGCGGGATCGGGCGGCTGCGGTGCGGGCCGCGATCGAGCGGGAGACGCAGCGTCGGATGGCCGGCCGCAATGGTCGTGAACGGGTCGGGCAGTATGCGGTGCCGTCGTTGCCGGAGAACATCACCTTCCTCACCGCGGGTGCCAGGGAGCAGGCGCAGTTGCGTCGGACGATCGATCCGCTGGCGCGGTTGTTGGCGTCTCGTCTGGAGATCCGTCGTCGACGCGCCCATCGGGGTGCGGTGGATGTGCGGTCGACGTTGCGTGCGTCGATGTCGACCGGGGGAGTGCCGATCGACCTGCGGCACCGCAAACCGCGGCCCGGCAAGCCCGAGCTGATCGTGATCTGTGACGTGTCGGGGTCGGTGGCGGGGTTCTCGCAGTTCACCCTCAATCTCGTGTACGCGCTGCGTCAGCAGTTCTCCAAGGTGCGGGTGTTCGCCTTCATCGACACCGTCGACGAGGTGACCGATCTCTTCGACCCGCGCAACGACGCCGATGTCGGCTTCGGTGGTGACGCGAAGGCGGCGATGCACCGGATGATCTCGACCGCCCGGCTGATCACCCGCGACGGCCACTCCGACTACGGGAACATGTTGCGCGGGTTCGTCGACGAGTACGCCGATTCGTTGACCCATCGTGGCGCGTTGCTGATCCTCGGTGATGCCCGCACCAACTTCGGGTTCGCGCGGGTGGAGTTGCTGGCACAGCTGGTGGAACGGGCCCGCCATGCGTACTGGCTCAACCCGGAGGAGGGGCGCGACTGGGGCACCGGCGACTCCGCCGCCGATGAGTATGCCGAGGTCATCGACATGTTCGAGTGCCGCAACGCCACGCAGTTGGCGAAGGTGATCGGCGAGTTGCTGCCGGTATGAGCGCCTTGATCGGCGGCTCGCGCCGCCCGACCGGCTAGACTGACCCTTCATGTCCTCCGACCGCCCGCAGGTGCGCCGTCGTATCGGTGTGATGGGTGGGACGTTTGATCCCATCCACAACGGTCACCTGGTGGCCGCCAGTGAGGTCGCGCACCGGTTCTCGCTGCATGAGGTGATCTTCGTGCCGACGGGGCGGCCGTGGCAGAAGGTGGCCGACGCCGGGAGCGGAGCGAGCGGGTCGAGTGTGGCCGACGCCGGGAGCGGAGCGAGCGGGTCGAGTGTGGCCGACGCCGGGAGCGGAGCGAGCGGGGCCGATGGGTCTGAGGGCGCTGCGACGGCGTCCGGCGAGGATGATCACAGCCGGTCGGTGAGTCCCGCCGAGGATCGGTATCTGATGACGGTGATCGCCACGGCGTCGAATCCGCGGTTCTCGGTGAGTCGTGTGGACATCGATCGGGAGGGTTTCACCTACACGGTCGACACCTTGCGTGATCTGCGGGCGATCCTGCCCGATGCCGAGTTGTACTTCATCACCGGTGCGGACGCGTTGGAGTCGATTCTGGGCTGGCAGAACTGGGAGGAATTGTTCGAGCTCGCGAATTTTGTGGGTGTGTCTCGCCCCGGATATGAGCTCAATGCCAGCCATCTGGCCCAGCACCTGCAGAAGTTGCCGCCGGATACCCTGCAGATGCTGGAGATCCCGGCCCTGGCCATCTCGTCGACGGAGTGCCGTGAGCGGGCGGCGCAGGGCCGCCCGGTGTGGTACCTGGTGCCCGATGGTGTGGTGCAATACATCGCGAAACGTCGGTTGTACCGTCCGCTCCGGAATAATTCGCCGAGGGTGTCGGCGCCGTGACGGAGGTATCGGTCGTCGGGTGTTCGGCACCGACGGCAGTGGAGTGCAACGCAGTGAAAGGACTTGTGTGACTGCATCACCGGAGGCATTGGCGATGGCGCGGGTGGCCGCGTTGGCGGCCGAGGACAAACTCGGCCATGACGTGTCGGTCATCGATGTGTCCGAGCAACTCGTCATCACCGACCTGTTCGTGATCGCATCCGCCGACAATGAGCGGCAGGTCAATGCGATCACCGACGAGGTCGAGGACAAGATGCGCGAGGCGGGATATCAACCGGTGCGCCGCGAGGGTACCCGCGAAGGTCGTTGGGCACTCTTGGATTACATCGATGTGGTGGTCCACATCCAGCACAGCGACGAGCGTGCGTTCTATGCGCTCGAGGCGTTGTGGAAGGACTGTCCGACGGTCGAGATCACCGCTGAGTCCGATACCGCCGAGTCCGATACCGCCGAGTCCGATACCGAGGTGTCCGACCCCGGGGTGTCCGATACCGAGGTATCCGACCCCGAGATCGGTTCCGGACAGTGAGCGGCGACCCCGACCAGGGGGATACCTCGGTCGAACGGCTCACGCCGGTGGTGCGTCGGTTGATTCTGTTGCGGCACGGCCAGACCGGGTACAACGCGACGAGCCGGATGCAGGGACAGTTGGACACTGATTTGTCCGAACTCGGTGTGCAGCAGGCGAAAACGGTCGCCTCGGCTCTCGCCGAGAAGAATCCGATCAGCATCCGGTCGTCGGATCTGCGTCGTGCCCGGGACACGGCGGAGGCGTTGGCGCGGGCGACGGGGCTGGACGTGAGCACCGACGAGCGGTTGCGTGAAACCCATCTCGGTGACTGGCAGGGGATGACGCATCTGGAGGTCGATGCGGCGATGCCGGGTGCGCGTGCGGTGTGGCGTGACGATGCGACGTGGCGTCCGCCGGGTGGGGAGAGTCGCGTCGACGTGGCGGCCCGGTCGGTGCCGGTGGTGGCCGAACTGGTTGCGGCAGCGCAGGATTGGGGTACCGGTGAGTCGGGCGAGGGTCCGGTGGTGCTGGTTGCCCACGGTGGGATCATCGCGGCGTTGACAGCGGCGTTGCTGGATCTGCCGGTGGCGCGGTGGCCGGTGCTCGGCGGCCTGGCCAACACGAGCTGGGTGCAGCTGTCGGGGCACGGCCCGGCGGGTGAACCGCCGAAGTGGCGTCTGGATGTCTGGAATGCCTCGGCCGAGGTGGCCGATTCGGCGATCCAGTGACGTCGGTGTCGACGGGGGAGCGGCGGACGGGTCCGGTCGGGGAGCCCGGGCTGTTGGTGCTGTCGGATTCCTTGGCGTATTACGGTCCTGCCGGTGGGCTGCCCGCCGACGACGAGCGCATCTGGCCGTCGATCGTGGGGCGACGGCTCGGCTTGCGGACCCGCCTGTTCGGTCGGGTCGGCTGGACCAGTCGTGACATCTGGTGGGCTTTGACGCAGGACCCGAACATCTGGGCGGCGGTCCCGAGCGCCCGGGTGGCGATCTTGGCGGTGGGTGGCATGGACAGTCTGCCGTCGCCGCTGCCGACGGCGCTGCGGGAGCAGATCCGCTATGTGCGCCCGGCGCGCTTGCGGCAGGTCGTGCGTGACGGCTATCAGTGGGTGCAACCGCGGGCGTCGCGCGCGGGGTGGCCGATGGCGTTGCCGCCGCGTGTCACCGTCGAGTACCTCGAGAAGGCGCGTGCGGCACTGTCCCACCTGCGGCCCGATCTGCCCATCGTCGTGTGTCTGCCGTCGACGCATCGCAGCCCGTACTACGGGCACGTGCATTCGGGGCGCATCCCGACGACCGCGGCGATGCGACGGTGGGCTCGTGAGCATGACTTGCCGATCGTCGATCTCCATCCGATCACCCGTGATGCCTTCGCCGATCCGGCGGCCGAGATGAATCCGGACGGCATCCACTGGGGCTTCGACTGCCATCGTCAGATCGCCGACGCCGTCGCCGCGGTCGCGGAGACCGCACTCCGCCGATGAGGCGGGTGCGTCATGTCCGGGGGTGCCGCGGTGATCTGCACCGTCGACAGCGGATGTGGATGCACCGGCTACCGTAGACGGGTGCCTGTCGTTGTCGTCACAGATTCCTCGTCGCGGATCCCGCAAGCGGTGGCCGATCACTACCGGATCTCGGTGGTGCCGTTGCATTTGGCGCTCGACGGCGACGATTTCCGGGAGGGCGTCGACGACATCCCCGACGACCTGATCACCCGTGCCGGGGTGACCACCTCGGGTGCCAATCCGCGGGAGTTGACCGAGGTATTCGGCCGGGCGGTGGACGCCGGCGCAGGTGACGGTGTGGTGGCGGTGATGATGTCGCGGCGCTTGTCCGGCACCTGGAGTGCGGCGCGGTTGGCGGCCGAGGAGTATCCCGGGCAGATCCGGGTGGTGGACTCGCGTGCGGTGGGGCTGGGACTGGGGTTCGCGGCCATCGGGGCCGCTCAGGGGGCCGCGGCCGGTGACGATCGCGACCGGGTGTACGAGGCCGCGATCCGGCAGGCGTCGGTGACGGAGTCGATGATCTGTGTGCAGAATCTCGACAATCTGCGCAACAGCGGACGGATCAGCGCGGCCAGCAAACTGCTGGGATCGGCCCTGTCGATCAAACCGATCCTGGCGATCGACGACGGCCTGCTGGTCCTGCGGGAGAGGCAGCGTACCTTCTCGAAGGCGATGTCGCGGATGGTCGACGCCGCCGTCGAGTTCGCCGACGGCCGCCCGATGACCCTCGGTATCCAGCACTGTCAGGCGCCCGACCTCGCGGCCGAGGTCGCCGAGACCCTGCGCGGTCGACTCCGCGGGGTGACATCTCAGCTGACCGTCGATCTGGGACCGATCCTCGGCAGCCACATCGGGCCGGGCGCGGTCGGGGTGGTATTGACCAGCCATCTCGACCCGATCGTGGGCGCCGACGACCTGTCCTGACGCCGACGGCGCCGCGTTGCGCGACGAGCGACTGTCCACAATCGGGCCTGCGTCCACAGGATCGGGCGGGCCGGGCGAATGCGCACGATCGGGGCGAGGGTGATCTCCTACCGTCGTCGCCATGAGCGATTCGGCACAGATCCCTCGATCGGGCGGCGATGGCGGACACCGCAACCCTCGACGCCGATCCGCGCTGGATCGATTGGCCGCGGTCCCCGCCCGGCAGGTGGTCGGCCGCGCAGCGCCCGGAGGTGACGGCCCCGACCCGGGCGATGCGGATTCCCCCGTTCCGGATCATCGTGCACCGGACCACGGCGAGCCCGACCATGTGCCTCCAGAGTACGTGCCTCCAGAGTATGTTCCTCCAGAATATGTTGCGCCCGAACATGATTCCACCGAGGAAGATGTGGATGGTGACGCGGGGCCCGGCCCGGGCGGTGATGGCGACGGGTGGCCCGAGGTGGCGACGCCGGCCTGGCTGACCCCGGCCGGCGGATCGCCTCGTTCGTCGTCGCCGTTGTCGTCGCCGCCGTTGTCGTCGTCGCCCGGTCCGACCGGTTTCGGGATCGGTGACCTCGATGATCCCGACGGGCGGGACGACGATGACGAGCCGGACGGCGATCCGCCGGCGCGGCGGTTCGCGGTGGCGCCCCCGGCGGCCATCGCCATCATTCTGATCGGCATCATCGCCTGTGCCGCAGCAGGATTCGGACTTCTTCGGACATCGGAAGCGGCCCCGGCCGTGGACTTCCCGGCACCGGGGGCGAGTTCACCGCCGGCACCGGCGCCGGCGTCACCGGGCGCCTCGGCATCCTCGGAGGTGGTGGCACCGCCGACGCCGACGGCCACCCTGGTGGTCAGCGTCGTCGGGCTCGTCCACCGTCCGGGACTGGTGACGCTGCGGTCCTCGGCCCGGGTGGCCGATGCGATCGCAGCCGCGGGCGGTGCGCGCCCGGGTGCCGACACCGTGTCGCTCAATCTGGCTCAGGTGCTGCGGGACGGCGATCAGGTGCTGGTCGGGTATGCCGGGCCGGAAGGGCGGATGACGATGCGCAGTGCTGTCGTGTCGGGTGCGGGAACCGCTTCGAGCGCAACGGATTCCGGGACCGCATCAAGCGGGGCACCGGGCTCCGGCGCGGGTGGGTCGGGTGCGACGGCGTCCGGTGGTGGGCTGGTCAATCTGAACACGGCGTCGGAAACCGAATTGGATGCGTTGCCGGGTGTCGGGCCGGTGACCGCCAAGGCAATCATCGAGTGGCGCAGCCGCAGTGGGGGATTCTCTTCGGTGGATCAGCTCGGCGAGGTCGACGGAATCGGTCCGGCCCGCCTGGCCAAGCTGCGCGATCTGGTCACCGTGTGAATGCGGGACGCGGATGCGCGGTTGGTGGGGCCCGCGGTGGTGGTCTGGGCGGTGACGGCGCTCTGCCTGTCGTGTTCGCCGGCCGGAGCGATGACGGTGGCCGTGATCGCCGCGGTCGGCGGGGTCGTGATGGCCGGGCTGTGGTGGTCCGGGACCCTGCGGTGGGATCTCGTCGGCCCCGTGGTGATCTGTGCGGGACTGGCGGTGAGCGCCGCGACTGCCATCGCGTTGCGGTTGGAAGTGTCCGATCGTCACCCCGTCACCGACGTGCACGGCAAGACGACGATGGTGATCACGCTGCGTGAGGATCCGACCGCGTTCGGTCCGGCGGCGGCGGGACGGATCCGGGCCCGGGTCGAGATCGAGACCCTGGCCCGTCGGCCGGTCCGGCGGGCGAGTGCCGAACTCACCGGACGAACCGAGGACTGGGTGGGGCTGGTGCCCGGACAGCGGTTGCAGGTGGTGGTCTCGGTGCGTCCACCCCGCCCCGCCACCCTGTCGGTGGCCCGACTTGACGCGGTCGGAGCGCCCCACCTCCTCGGCCGTCCGCCGCCGCTGCAGCGGGCCGCTTCCCACATCAGGAACCGTCTGCAGCAGAGCGCGTCCCGTGCGTTGGCCCCCGACGCGTCGGGACTGTTTCCCGGGCTCGTCCTCGGCGACGAGAGCGCGGTGTCCGAGGATCTGCGGGAGGACTTCCGCGCCGCCGGACTGCTCCATCTCACGGCCGTCTCCGGCGCCAACTTCTCGCTGGTGGTGGGTGTGGTGATCGTGGCCGTGCGGCTCGCGGGTGGTTCGCCCCGGGTGGTCGCCGTCGCGGGGGCGGTGACGATCCTCGGATTCGTGATTCTGGTGCGGCCGTCGCCGAGCGTGCTGCGTGCCGCGATCATGGGCGCCGTCGGCCTGCTGGCGGTGCTGTCGGCGCGGCGCGCGCAGGCGTTGCCGGCGCTCGGTGCCGCGGTGATCGGTGCGGTGTTGTGGTGGCCGGAGTTGTCCAGGGAACCGGGATTCGTGCTGTCGGTGGTGGCGACCGCGGGACTGGTTGTGCTGGCGCCGGGATTGCGCGACGGACTGCGGCGAATTCGGGTTCCGGCCGGGGTGGCGGAGCTGGCGGCGATGGCCATCGCCGCGCAACTCGTGTCCGCGCCGATGATCGCGTATCTGACGGGGACCGTGAGTGTGGTGTCGGTGGTGGCCAATGTGGCGGTGGCGCCGGTGGTGGCGGTGATCGGGCTGGTGGGCACGTCGGCGGCGGTCGTCGGTGCCTTCGGCGTCGACCACGGGCTGCCGATCATGGTCTCGGAGTTCCTGATTCGCACGATGGCACCGGAGATGTGGTGGCTGATCTGCTGCGCGCGTCACCTCGGTGGGCTGCGGTGGGCGGTGTTCGAGGTGCCCGACGGCGCGATGGGCGCGCTGTGGGTCGGGGTGGCCACGGTGGTGGCGGCGGTCCTCATCCGGTTCGGTGCACCGCATGGCGTTGCGGTGGGGCGAGGAGCCCTCGCCCGGTGTCGGCGCGGTCTGGCACGATGGGCGCCGTGACCGAACGTCTGCATCTGCTCACTGGCGACGACGATTTCCTGACCGGCCGCGTCGTCGACGCCGTCGCCGCCGAACGCTCGGCGGCGAGTGGGGTCGACGTGCCCGTGACCCGGGTGCGGGCCGGCGATGTCACCGGTCCCGAGCTGGCCGAACTGCTCAGTCCGTCTTTGTTCGCCGACGAGCGGATCGTGGTGATCGAGTCCGCCGCCGAGGCGGGGAAACAACCGGCCGCGCTGATCGCCGAGACGGCACGCGCTCTGCCCGGCGGCATCACCCTGCTGGTGATCCACACCGGCGGCGGCCGGGCCAAGGCGTTGGCCGGCGATCTGCGCAAGGCCGGTGCCGTCGAACACGAATGTGTCGCGCCCCGGTGGCCGTCGGAGCGGATTGCCTTCGTACGCAACGAGTTCCGCACCCTGGGGGTGCGGGTGTCCAACGACGTCGTGGAATTGATCGTCGAGTCGGTGGGGGCTCAGCTTCGAGAACTGGCCGCGGCGTGCAGTCAGTTGGTGGCCGACACCGGCGGCAAGGTCGACGAGGACTCGGTGCGTCTGTACTACCAGGGCCGGCCGGAGGTGACGGGATTCGAGGTGGCCGACAAGGCCGTGGCGGGGGATCGGTCGGGAGCGCTGGAGTCGTTGGCCTGGGCGATGCATCACGGTGTCCCCCGCGTGCTCCTCGCCGATGCGCTCGCCGAGGCCGTGCACGCCATCGCCCGGGTCCGGGCCCTGGGCAACGTCGACGCCTCCGCGGCCGCCGAACTCGGCATGTCACCGAAACGCGTGAAGAACGCCCAGGCGCAGGGCCGGGCGTGGGATTCGGAGTCGATCGCCGCGGCGGTGGTCGTGGTGGCCGGCCTCAACGGGGATGTGAAGGGTCAGGCTGCCGACGCGGACTTCGCACTGACGGACGCCGTGGCGCGGGTGGCCTCGCTGCGTCCGGGTGGCCGGCGCCGCGCCGGCTGAGCGAGGCGAATTCCGGCGCATCGTCGCCCGACCTGCTCCAGTACTCGGCGTCGCGTCGACATGTCGTGGCGCCACCACGCACTCCACCCCGGTGACCGCGTGGGAGTCACCGGGGTGGAAGGTGCGTGTCAACGTCCCGGCGCTGCCGCTCGGTTGGGGCGCGCTGCGGGCCGTTGTCGGCTCAGTCGAGGATCAGAGCTTGTTGAGAGCCAGCGCCATCGCCGACTTCTTGTTGGCGGCCTGGTTGGCGTGGATGACGCCCTTGCCGGCAGCCTTGTCCAGCTTGCGGCTGGTGCTGGCGAGGAGCTCGCCGGCCTTGTCCTTGTCGCCGGCGTCGACGGCCTCGCGGAATCCGCGGATGGCGGTACGCAGCGACGAGCGCACCGACTGGTTGCGCTGACGGCGGACCTCGTTGGTCCGGTTACGCTTGATCTGCGACTTGATGTTTGCCACGCGTGTCTACCTCGTCTGTTCGTTCGGTGTTGTTGGTCGTTCGGTGTCTGGTCTTCGTCGGCGGGTTCCGGAGTTGCGCTCGCGCGCCGCGTCCGGGTCCAGCCCCGAGCAGGTCGGATACGGTGGCCAGGGACGGTCCGGATCGACACTGCGACAGCGATCGAGTTTACCAGCCGGAAACCGGCGCACCCAAATCGTCGCGGGAGCACCTCCGGGGCGGTGCACAGTGAACGTAGGGGAATCACCGCTACGGTGACTCCCATCATGTCAGTTGTATACATCCATGTAGGACTTCCCAAGACCGGCACCACCCATGTGCAGAACCGGCTCTGGCGTAACCGTGACCTCGCGCTGCGGGAGTCCGGACTGCTGTATCCGGGCAACTCGATGGCTGATCACTTCCACGCCGCCGTTCATCTGCAGCCCGAGCGGTATCTGGACTGGGTCGATCCGGCGTTCGCCGACGTCTGGCCGACGATGGTCGCTCAGATGAAGGCGTGGCCGGGGTCGTCGTTGATCTCTCACGAGTTGTTTTCGACGGCCAACGAGGCACAGATCGCGACCCTGCTCGACGACGTGTCCTTCGCCGACGAGGTGCACGTGATCGCCACCGTTCGTGACCTCGCCCGCCAGCTTCCGTCGTCGTGGCAGGAGAATGTGAAGAATCAGCGCCGGGCCTCGTTCACCGAGTTCGTCGAGTCGGTGCGTGCGCATTCGCGGCCGGGGCCGGGGCAACCCGCTCCCGCCGACCTGCCCGCCGGTGTGGCGGTCGAGGAGGAACCCTTCTGGGAATTCCAGGACTACGTCGCGATCCTGGCGCGATGGGCCGCGCAGGTCGGCGGCGATCGGGTCCACGTGGTGACGGTGCCACGCACCCGCGGGGTGGCAGGTGACGGCCTGTGGGAGCGATTCCTGGGTGTCCTCGGCGTCGATCCCGACCCGTTGACCGTTGAGGTGGCCGAGCTGAACCTGTCGTTGTCGGCCGCGCAGGCGGATTGCGTCCGCGCGCTCAACCTGCGGCTGCAGCCCGAGGACATCGAGTGGCAGCGCTACGAGAACATCGTCAAGAAGATCGTCGTCGCGCAGATCATGGGCGCTCAACCCCGTGGGCCGGCGCAGGGACTGTCGGCATCACACCGGGTGTGGGCGGCCAACCAGGCCCAGGCGATGACCGCCGCGATCACCTCGGCCGGATACCGGGTGGTCGGCAGCATCACCGATCTCGGGGTGAGCCGTGACGTCGACCCGGCGACGGTCGAACCGTCCACCGACGAGGTCCTCGATGTGGCACTGGACACGTTGGCCGAGGTGATCAAGGTCATGCCGATCCCGGTCGAGGCGCGGCGTCTGCGCACGCGGGCGAAGGATGTCGTGCGGCGCTCCCGACGACGCCTGCTCGGCCTGCGGAGGGTTTCGCGGGACGCGTGATGGTGGTGGTGGCCGCGACGCGCGGCCCGACCACCATGCCGAGTCGGGCGATCTGAGGCAACATGTCACCCATGAGCCCTACATCGACTGATTCGTCGGCCAAGAAGGCGCGCAAGACTGCCGCCGGAAAGGCCTCCACCCCGAAGTCCGCGGATGCCAAGTCGGCGTCGAATGGGCGGGGCGGTCGGTCGAAATCGGTCAAGGTATCCGAAAAGCCCACGGCAACAGGGATTTTCGCGGGATATGAGAATGCCAAGTCGTTCGGCCGGGCCTTTGACGAGATGTTCGACGCCGACGGCGAGGTCCGCCCGGCCTACCGCGGCATCTTCAAGGTCATGGCGCAATCCGAACGCGCCGACATCGACGCGCGTATCGACGCGCTCGGACGCGCCTTCATCGATCAGGGCGTCACCTTCTCGCTGTCGGGAAAGGAACGTCCCTTCCCGTTGGATGTTGTGCCACGCGTGATTTCGGCATCGGAGTGGTCCAAACTCGAGGCCGGGATCACCCAGCGGGTGCAGGCACTGGAACTGTTTCTCGACGACATCTACGGCGAGCAGGAGATCCTGCGTGACGGCGTGCTGCCCAAACGCCTGGTGCACTCGTGTGAACATTTCCATCGGCAGGCTGCAAACATCCGCCCGCCCAACGGCGTTCGTATCCACGTCGCCGGAATCGACCTGATCCGCGATGCCAACGGCGACTTCCGGGTGCTCGAGGACAACCTGAGATCACCCTCGGGCGTGTCCTACGTCATGGAGAACCGGCGCACCATGGCCCGGGTCTTCCCCGACCTGTTCTCCTCCCACCGGGTCCGGGCCGTCGCCGACTACCCCGGCCACCTGCTGCGCGCCCTGCGCGCGTCGGCGGCCTTCAACGAGGCCGATCCCAACATCGTCGTGCTCACCCCGGGTGTGGCCAACTCGGCCTACTTCGAGCATTCGCTGCTCGCCCGGCTCATGGGCGTCGAACTCGTCGAAGGCCGAGACCTGTTCTGTCGCGACAACGTCGTCTACATGCGCACCACCGAGGGTGAGCAACGCGTCGACGTGATCTACCGACGCATCGACGACGACTTCCTCGACCCGATGCAGTTCCGTCCGGATTCGATGCTCGGCGTGGCAGGCCTGCTCAACGCGGCACGGGCGGGCAACGTGGTGATCTCCTCGGCGGTCGGCAACGGCGTCGGCGACGACAAACTGATCTACACCTATGTGCCCGAGATCATCGACTATTACCTCGGTGAGAAACCGATCATCTCCAACGTCGACACCCTGCGGTGCTGGTTGCCCGAGGAATGCGAGGAGGTTCTCGATCGCATCGACGAACTCGTCGTCAAGCCGGTGGAGGGTTCCGGCGGATACGGGATCGTCTTCGGTCCCGACGCCACCAAGGCCGAACTCGACACCCTGGCACGCAAGGTCCGCAACGATCCGCGCGGCTGGATCGCGCAGCCGGTGGTGCAGTTGTCGACGGTGCCGACGAAGGCCGGCGATCAGCTCAGCCCGCGGCACGTGGATCTGCGGCCCTTCGCGGTCAACGACGGCGAGTCGGTGTGGGTGCTGCCCGGCGGGTTGACCCGAGTCGCCCTGCCGGAGGGGTCGCTGGTGGTCAACTCCAGCCAGGGCGGTGGATCCAAGGACACCTGGGTGCTGGCCTCACGCAGCTCCGAGGGGGAGCGTGAACTCGCCGGGGTGAAGGTCGTCAGCAAGCGGGGGGTGGCCGCGGCACGTCCGGCCGAGAGTGCCCCGGATCCGCTGCTCCAGCAGACGCAGCAACAACAGCAGTCGGGGCAGGGTCACCCGCAATCCCAGTCGCAGTCCCAATCCCAATCCCAGTCGCAGAAGCGTTCCCGACAAGGCGGTGATCTCCGATGATGCTCGCGCGTAACGCCGAGTCGCTCTACTGGATCGGACGGTACGTCGAACGAGCCGACGACATGGCCCGCATTCTCGACGTGGCGATTCATCAGCTGCTCGAGTACACCACGGCCGATGTCGACGAACATGTGCGCCTGGTGATCAAGGTCCTCGGTCTCGAGGTTCCCGACGTCGACGACGACCTCGACGTGTGGGCGCTGACCGAGCGGGTCGTCTACAACAAGGATGCCGTCGGATCGATCGTCGATCTGATCCGGTCGGCCCGCGAGAATGCCCGCGGCGCCCGGGAGGTCACCTCCAGCGAGATGTGGGAGTGCCTCAACACCACGTACAACGGCCTCGCCGACTCCGAGCGCCGGGCCCGGCGCCTCGGTCCGCACGAGTTCCTCAGCTACGTCAAGAATCGTGCCGCGATGTTCGCCGGCCTGGCCGACGCGACCCTCAGCCACGACGACGGCTACCGCTATCTGCTGCTGGGGAGGTCGGTGGAACGCGTCGACATGACCATCCGCATGCTGCTGGCCCGTGCCGGTGACCGGGCCGGTTCGCCCGCGTGGGTCAACGTGCTGGTGTCGGCGGGTGCCCACGACACCTTCCTGCGCACCTACCGAGGCGTGCTCAACGCCGAGAACATCGTCGAGTTCATGTTGCTCGATCGCCTGTTCCCGAGGTCGGTGTTCCATGCGCTGTCGGTTGCCGAACACAACCTCGCCGACCTGGAGAAGGGCCCCAGCCGCACCGGCGCCCAGGCCGAGGCGGTGCTGTTGCTGGGTCGGGCGCGTAGCTCGCTGGAATTCCTGGAGCCGGGTGATCTGCTCGACGGATTACAGGACCGTCTGCTCGACCTGCAGGACACCTGCCGAGCGGTCAACGAAGCCGTCACCGGCCAGTACTTCCATGTGTCGCCGTATGTGTCGTGGGCCGATGCCCGGGTGAGCGACGGCGAAGAGCACGTCATCGAGGAGAGTGAACTGTGAGCTGGCGACTGAGGGTCGTGCATTCGACGGGCTTCGCCTACAAGAGTCCGGTGACCTCGTCGTACAACGAGGCCCGGTTGACTCCGCGCAGCGACAACCGGCAGAACGTCATCGTCAACCGTGTCGAGACGGTGCCGGCCACCCGTTCCTACCGCTACACCGACTACTGGGGGTCGGCGGTCACCGCCTTCGACCTGCACGCCCCGCACGAGGAACTCGAGGTGTCGGGGATGTCGGTGGTGGAGACCGAGCCCGGCGAACGCCCCGATGATGACCGCAAACGCGATTGGGAGGGCATCCGCAACGCGGAGGTCGAGGACCGCTACGACGAGATGCTGTCCAACACCGCCTATGTGCCACGCAACCGGTCGCTGGTGGCCACTGCCCGGCGCCTGACCAAGGGGCTGGATCCGGAGGAGGCGGTGGAAACGATCTGCCGGTACGTCCACCAGGAGATGGAGTACGTTCCGGGCACCACCGGCGTGCATACCACCGCCGTCGACGCGTGGAACGAACGCAAGGGTGTGTGCCAGGACTACGCCCACCTGACGCTGCTGATGCTGCGTGGCCTGGGCATCCCGTCGCGATACGTCTCGGGCTATCTGCATCCGAAACCGAATGCGGCGATCAACAAGACCGTCGAGGGCCAGAGTCACGCGTGGATCGAGGCATGGACCGGTGGTTGGTGGGGGTACGACCCGACCAACGACACCCCGATCAGCGAACAGCATGTGTCGGTGGGTGTCGGACGCGACTACTCCGACGTGTCGCCGCTCAAGGGCATCTACACCGGTGGTCAGGCCACCGATCTCGACGTCGTCGTAGAGATCACCCGACTGGCCTGAGCCGCGGGCCCTCAGGGCCGGCCGTGCTCAGGCCCAGCCGTATTCGCTGCGCAGCCGGGCGGCGATGCGATCGAAGCGCGCGCGCTCGAGGATCGCGCCCTCGCGACGGATGCCGGTTTCGGCGACGAGGATGATGCGGTCGAGGCGGACGAAACTGTCGCGGCCCTCGGCATCCCATGTGCCGCTGCCGAGTTCCATCCAGTTCTCGTCGTCGCGCCGGCGGTCCCGGCTCGACAACATCAGCCCGAGCAGCATGTCGTCGGCGTCGGCGTCGGCGCGGGCGGTGCGGCCCATCACCAGGACCGGCCGGTCCTTGCCCTGATGCGGGTCGTCCTCGTACACCACCCACGTCCACACGATTTCGCCCGGGTCGGCTGCGCCGTCGATGTCAGGGGCGTAGACGACGTGGCGCGCGAGGTCGGCAGTGGGCCGGTATTGCGGCGTCGGGGTCATCGGGTTCCTCCGGTGAGCAGGTCGGCGACCGCGTCGGCGGCCAGGGGAGCGGTGGGCTTGCGGTCGGGTTTGAGGTCGTGCCCGGCCTTGTCGATCTCGACGAGTCGGTGCGGCGCACCGATCAGTGCGATGGCGGCGGTGATCTCGTCGGTGGTGGCGAACGGGTCGGTCGAGCCGTGCACGATCACCGTCGGGACGCTGATGTCGGGCAGGTGCTCGGTACGGGCCCGTTCGGGTTTGCCGGGCGGATGCAACGGGTAGCTGCTGAGGAGCAACAGGTCCGCGCCGCCGCCGTCCTCGGCGATCACCATCGACGCCTGGCGTCCGCCGTAGGAGTGCCCACCGACGACGAGCGGCCCGGACGCCTCGTCGCGCAGCAGTGTGATCGCCGCGCGGATGCCGTCGCGGTCGGCGGCGGCCGTCGACGGACTCGGTGGGCCCTTGGGTCGTCGTTGCCGATACGGCAGGTCGATTCGCGCCACCGCATAGCCGCGGCGGCAGAACTCGTCGGCGTAGGCGTGCAGGATCTTCGCGTCACGATTGCCGCCGGCGCCGTGGGCGAGGATCACGACGCCGATCGGTTCGGTGTCGGGTCGGTGCACATCGGCGACGACGCCGTCGGCGGAGCGGGACTCGGTGATCATGCCAGCCAACTTAATTCAGTGGGTCGAGGGAATTGTCCGCGGTCGTCGAAGTCGATCCGCTCGTCGTCGTCATGGCGGACCTCACGCCACCCGACGGGGCGTGAACCGTACCGCCACCGCTGCGTTCTCGGTGTACGCCTGTCAAGGCTGAGGGGCAGTGAGTGGCGTCGAGTTCGCTGGGACGGGTGGCGGCGTGAGAAACTCAGAGGTGATATGTGCCGGTGTCCCGGCCCGCCGTCCAAGGAGTGAGTGACATCCCCAGTTTCGCCGACACCACCTTCACCAATCCCGCGCAGATCCGGAACTTCTGCATCATCGCCCACATCGACCATGGCAAGTCGACGCTGGCCGACCGCATGCTGCAGTTGACCGGCGTCGTCGAGGAACGTGAGATGCGTGCCCAGTACCTCGACCGGATGGACATCGAGCGGGAACGCGGCATCACCATCAAGGCGCAGAACGTCCGGCTGCCCTGGAAGGTCGGCGACGACGACTACGTCCTGCACCTCATCGACACCCCCGGCCACGTCGACTTCACCTACGAGGTGTCGCGGGCGCTCGAGGCATGCGAGGGTGCGGTGCTGCTCGTCGACGCGGCCCAGGGGATCGAGGCGCAGACCCTGGCCAATCTGTACCTGGCGATGGAGAACGACCTCACCATCATCCCGGTGCTCAACAAGATCGACCTGCCCGCCGCCGACCCCGACCGGTACGCCGGCGAGATCGCGCACATCATCGGATGCGAACCCGACGAGGTGCTGCGGGTGTCCGGCAAGACCGGTGCGGGTGTCCCGGAGTTGCTCGACGAGGTGATCCGGCAGGTACCGGCGCCGCAGGGTGATCCCGACGCCCCGGCCCGCGCGATGATCTTCGACTCCGTCTACGACACCTACCGGGGCGTGGTCACCTACGTGCGTGTGGTCGACGGCAAGATCGTGCCCCGCGAGAAGATCGCGATGATGTCGACCGGCGCCACCCACGAACTGCTCGAGGTGGGCATCGTCTCGCCGGAGCCGAAACCGTCCAAGGGACTCGGCGTCGGCGAGGTCGGTTACCTCATCACCGGCGTGAAGGACGTGCGTCAGTCCAAGGTCGGTGACACGGTGACCACCGCCCGGCACGGCGCCACCGAGCCGCTGACCGGCTACCGGGAACCGCGTCCGATGGTCTACTCGGGTCTGTACCCGGTGGACGGATCGGACTATCCGGTGCTTCGCGACGCCTTGGACAAGCTGCAACTCAATGACGCCGCACTCACCTACGAGCCAGAGACCTCCGTGGCGCTGGGGTTCGGATTCCGTTGCGGTTTCCTGGGTTTGCTGCACATGGAGATCACCCGGGAACGCCTCGAGCGTGAGTTCGACCTGAACCTGATCTCCACTGCCCCCAACGTCGTTTATCGGGTGGTCATGGAGGACGGCGAAGAGCACGTCGTGACCAATCCGTCGGACTGGCCGGACGGCAAGGCCCGCAACATCTTCGAGCCCATCGTCAAGACCACCATCATCGCACCGAGTGAGTTCATCGGCGCGATCATGGAACTGTGTCAGTCGCGGCGTGGTGAACTGGGCGGGATGGATTACCTGTCGGAAACCCGCGTCGAGATGCGGTACACGATGCCGATGGCCGAGATCATCTTCGACTTCTTCGACTCGCTGAAATCGCGGACACGCGGTTATGCCAGCCTCGACTACGAGGAGGCCGGTGAGCAGGAGGCCGACCTGGTGAAGGTCGACATCCTGCTGCAGGGTGAGGCGGTCGACGCATTCAGTGCCATCGTGCACCGCGACGCGGCGTTCACTTACGGCAACAAGATGGCCACCAAACTCAAGGAACTCATCCCGCGGCAGCAGTTCGAGGTGCCGGTGCAGGCCGCCATCGGCTCGAAGATCATTGCGCGCGAGAATATCCGGGCAATCCGCAAGGACGTGCTCGCCAAGTGTTACGGCGGCGACATCAGCCGCAAGCGCAAGCTGCTCGAGAAGCAGAAGGAAGGCAAGAAGCGCATGAAGACCATCGGTCGCGTGGATGTGCCGCAGGAGGCGTTCGTTGCGGCGTTGTCGACCGACTCGATGGGTGACAAACCGAAGGGGAAGTGATGACCTCAGCCGGACCTGCAGTCAACCCTGTTCTCGCCCATAGCGATCTGCCGCACGGATTACCGGACTTCGCGTCGATCACCGACGACGATTTTCTGCCGGCGTTCGGTGAGGCGATGGCCACGCATCTCGACGAGATCGCCGAGATTGCCGGCAACCCGGTGGCGCCCACCTTCGCCAACACCATCGAGGCGCTGGAGTTCTCCGGCCGCGACCTGGCGCGGGCCTCGGGAATCTTCTTCAATCTCGTCGGCCCGGATACGAATCCGAAGCGCAACGAGATCTCGCAGGAGCTCTCGACCCGGCTGACCGATCATGCGAACTCCATCGCGATGAATCCGGAACTGTTCAAACGGATCTCATCTCTGCACGAGAAGGCCGACGATCTCGGCCTGACCGAGGCGCAGCGGCGGCTGCTCGATACTCGTTACCGCGACGCGGTGCGGGCGGGCGCCGGACTCAACGGGACCGAGCAGGATGAGATGCGTCAGATCTCGTCGCGTCTGGCGTATCTGAGCACCACGTTCTCGCAGAAGATCCTTGACGACACCAACGATTCGGCGGTCCTCGTCACCGACGTCGCGGAACTCGCGGGGATGACGAAGGGAGCGATCGCCTCGGCCCGCCGTGCCGCGGCGGACGCCGGCCACGAATCGGGTTACCTTCTGACGTTGGAACTCCCGACCAGTCAGTCGGTGCTGACCGAGTTGGGTGATGCCGGCACGCGGCAGCGGGTGTTCGACGCATCGGTCGGTCGGTGTTCGCGTGGCAATGACTTCGATACGCGCGAGACCGTTCTGGAGATCGTGCGCCTGCGGGCGCGGCGTGCCGAGTTGCTCGGGTACCGCGATCATGCGGGGTACGTCATCGCCGAACAGACGGCACCGAATCCGGCGGCCGTCGATGATCTTCTCGGCGAACTGATCACGGCTGCGATGCGTGCCGGTGGTGCCGAACTCACCACCCTGACCGAGTTCGCGCGTTCGGTCGACCCCAATGCGAAGATCGGGGCCGCCGACGTCACGTATTGGCTTGCACGACAGCGGCGGTCGTCGTCGGAGATCGACCTCGATGCCTTCGCCGACTACTGCGAACTCGACACCGTGATCACCCGCGGGGTGTTCTACGCGGCGGGCAAGCTCTACGGACTGAGCTTCACCGAACGACCCGATCTGCACGCCTACCATCCCGACGTCCGCGTGTGGGAGGTCTTCGACGAGCACGGCACGAGCATCGGGTTATTCCTCGGTGACTACTTCGCGCGGCCGTCCAAGCGGGGCGGGGCATGGATGAGCAACATCGTCGATCAGTCGACGATCCTGGCAACCCAGCCGATCATCGTCAACGTGCTCAATGTGCCCAAGCCGGACGGGGATTCACCGGCACTACTGAGTATCGATCAGCTCACCACCCTGTTCCACGAATTCGGCCACGCACTGCACGGGCTGCTGTCGGCGGTGGACTATCCCTCGCAGTCGGGAACGTCGGTGCCCAGGGACTTTGTCGAATTCCCGTCGCAGGTCAACGAGATGTGGGCATTGCATCCCGACGTCCTGGCGAACTATGCACGCCACTACGAGACCGGAGAATCCATCCCGACAGAACTCGCGGACGCGGCGCGCGCGAACGCGGGCGCCGACACCGCGCACGGCACCATCGAATACCTGGCTGCCTCTGCCCTCGACCTGGCCTGGCATCGGCTTTCCGTCGAGCAGGCCGCGGCCGTCGACGATGTGGAGGTGTTCGAGGCCACCGCATTACGTGAGGCCGGTGTGGGTACCGAGTTGATCCCACCGCGGTACCGCAGCGCCTACTTCAACCACATCTTCGGTGGCGGCTACTCGGCCGGTTACTACTCCTACATCTGGTCCGAGGTTCTCGACGCCGAGACCGAACAGTGGTTCCTCGCCGAGGGCGGCTTGCTACGCAACAACGGCAAACGCTTCGCCGACTCGACGTTGTCGCGCGGCGACAGCGTGGATCCACTTGTGGCGCATGAGCATCTGATCGGTCATACGCCGCAGATCGGTCCGTTGATGCGTCGGCGCGGGTTGGTGGCGGCCGGTTCGGAGTCGGGCGGGGCGTGACCCTTCTCGAGCGGTATCGGGCGGGGGTCGCCTTGCGGTGTGGCACGAACTTCGTCAGCTCGGCGGCTCCGTCCGTCACCCAGACGTTCTCGAAGACGCCCAGAGTGTCTGCGACGAGATGGCCGGTCGAGCGGTTCGTAGCGGCTCCCGATCGGCTCCACAAGGCCAGTATCAGTGGCGGCGCTCCCTAAGGTTTCTTCCTGCCCGATCGATCGGCCAGAGGACCCTGGTCGCCGACGACTTTCAGATGCCGTTCGTCGGTACTTGAACAGGGTCTTTGCGAGTGGGGATTCCCAGATCCCGCAGACCCGTCTGGTCCTGGCATGCGGATTTGTAGGCAGCTTTCCGAAGGCATGCTCAAGCTCTGAGGATGAGCGGGCCGATCCACCTGTCCCGCCGGCCGAGCCGGCCTTTCCGTCGGTCGAGTCGGTCCGGAGCGATAGCCGCCGCGTTGAGCTCCGTCGAAACGGAGGATCGTGTCGAGAATCCGCAGCCCGACAGCGAAACCATCCTGCCGCCAACCGAACACAGATCTGCTGACGCGGACAGCGTTCACCCCCAAACGCTTCCGCGCCGAAGAAACTTGTCGGTGGTCGTCGCTACACTTGAGTCAGTTCAGTTGGAGCGACCGAGCAGAGGGGGTGAACATCATGGCCGACACCACAATTCGCACGACTACCGCGCCGGAACTGTCGATGACCGCCGACGACGCGGCCTTGATCGATCACCTTCCTGTCGAGCAGGCCACCGCTCTGGCCCGATCGTTGCAACGCCAGGAACGGCAGGTGATCGCCCGGAAGGTGCTGTCGGCGGCGCGGGTCGGGTACGCCGTGTACGACGAGATGCTGCTGTCGGGTCATCAGACCAACGTGCACACCACCGGTGGCGTCGACAAGGCTGCGACCGGCAAGGTGTCGGCCGCGCTGGGTGTGTCGGTGCCGCAGGCCACCGCGTGGATGAGGTTGAGTTTCTTGCTGTCGACGCTTCCGACGGTGACCGCGGCGTTCTTGGCCGGTGACCAGTCGTTGGAACGTATCCGCATCATCGCCGACGAGATCGTCGTGCTGTCCGATGACGATGTGCGTGCGTTCGCCGAAACCCGTGCACTGCAACTGGCCGGACGTAATCAGGCGGATACGACATTGCGGGATCAGGTCGCCGAGATGGTGATCGCGCTGGATCCCGACGGTGCCGCCGACCGCCGCGAGGAAGCTGCCGCACGCGATCAGAACGTGCGGGTCCGTCGGGACACCAACGCGCACTGCAGCATCTCCGTCTACGCCCCCGGCGAGATGGGTGCGCATCTGGCGGCGCGGATCGCACAGATGATCAGTCAGCGGATCTGCCCACGTGATCCACGCCGCCGCGGACAGGTGCAGGTCGCGGCATTCGCCGAAATCCAAGGACTACCCGGCGCGTACCTGTCGTGTGAATGCGGGCGGGGTGACTGCTCGCGCGCGATCCCGCTGCCGGAAGAACCCAGTAGCCTGACCGACCTCGACATCGACCCCGACGCGACTGATCTGTCTGGCGATGTCGAAGCCGAGCGCGGTGAGGCTGACGAGACCACCGAACCCGAGACGACCGACGATCCCGAGACGGTCACCGACGACGACGCTGATTGTGACGACGCTGATTGTGCGGCAACAGATACCGTCGAGGCGCACCCCAACACCGAATCCGACACCGACACCGACACCGACACCGAACCCGAAAACGATTTGCAGTTGTCGCTGTCGTTGATCACCGATCCGTCCGGGCAGCGGGAAGCCCGGCTGGAATACTTCGGCGTGATTGACGAAGCTCACGCCCGAACGCTGATCAATTCGGGACAGCTGGTGACCGTCACCGAGTTTCCCACCCTGGACATACCCACCATCAGCACCGCCACCTCGCTGGAACGGATACCGGCGGCCTGGCGTCGCCTCGACGACCCGTTCCCCACAACCCCGATCGACCCGACCGGACACGGCGGCTATCTCCTCCCACCACCGGGTGCGTTGACATATCGGATCCCGGCCTGGTTGCGGGAGAAGATCATCGAATTGGATGGCACCTGCCGGTATCCGCAGTGCGGGCGGCCGGCCAGTGACTGCCAGATCGATCACCTGGTGAAGTTCGTGCACCGCGATCCGATCACCGGTGGCTGGACGGTGGAATTCAACCTGATGCCGCTGTGTACCCCGGACCACCAACGAAAACACATGGGCTTGCTGATCCCCACCATGCTCGCCGATCGGGCGGTCATCTGGCGCGACCCCGTCACCGGGGAAACCATCACCACCTACCCGCGGTAGGCGGCTGCCGTCGGCCTACCGTCGGGTGGTGCTGCGCTGCAATCGGTTTCCGGCATCAGGTTGCGAAAGTGGCCTCGACCTCGACAAGCTCGGCCCGGCGGACACGCCACGGGCTCGCAAGCTCGCACGAGCGTTGCACTGAGACCAGCGGGCGCACCGACTCAGTGATTGGCCGGCTGGAACTGCCCATGGCTGGCGGCCTCCTCAGCGCGGATGACGTGCATGACCGCGTTGATCAACGCCAGGTGGGTGAAGGCCTGCGGGAAGTTTCCCAGGTGCTGACCGGTCTTGGCGTCGATCTCCTCGGCGTACAACTTCAGTGGACTCGAGTACGACAACAGCCTCTCGCACAAGGTCTTTGCGCGTTCCAACTCGCCAATCTCGACCAACGCCGACACCAGCCAGAAGGAGCAGATGGTGAAGGTGCCCTCCTCGCCGGACAGGCCGTCGTCGGTCTCCTCGACCTTGTAGCGCAGGACGAGGCCGTTATCGGTGAGTTCCTCGGCAATGGCCAGGACGGTGTTGCGGACGCGGTAGTCGTCCGATGGCAGGAATCGCAGAAGCGGAACCAGGAGCAGCGAGGCGTCCAGAGCGTCGTCGCCGTAGCGTTGGGTGAACACGCCGCGGTCGTTGACGCCGAACGCGAGGATGTCCTCCCGGATCTCATCGGCGATCTCCGCCCACTCCCGGGCGTACTCCTTCTCCTCGTGCAACGCCGCGAGTCGGGCGCCGCGGTCGAGGGCCACCCAGCACATCACCTTCGACGAGGTGAAGTGCTGCGGTTCACCGCGGACCTCCCAGATGCCGCGATCGGGCTTGCGCCAGTTGCGAACCGCCTCGTCGACCTGCGCCTTGAGCACCGGCCACAGCGTCTCTGGCACCGACTCGCTGGACTTGGTGTTGAGGTACACGGAGTCGAGCATCGTGCCCCAGATGTCATGCTGCGCCTGGTTGTACGCGCCGTTGCCGATCCGCACCGGTCGGGCGCCGTCGTAGCCGGTCAGGTGCCCGAGTTCCTCCTCCTCCAGGGTGCGTTCGCCACCCACCCCGTACATCACCTGCAGCGGATGCTGTTCGCCGCTGGTCACGCCGGAGACGTCGGCGATGAAGGAGAAGAAGTCGTCGGCCTCGCGGTCGAGGCCCAGGGTGTAGAGCCCCCACAGTGCGAAGGTCGAATCACGCACCCAGGCGTACCGATAGTCCCAATTGCGTTCGCCGTGAGGTGTTTCCGGCAGTGATGTGGTGGCCGCGGCCAACAGTGCGCCGGTCGGGGAGTAGGTCAGCCCCTTGAGCGTCAACGCGGAACGCTGCAGATGTGTACGCCACGGATGGTCGGGGAAGGACCCGATGTTGATCCACTGCCGCCAGCATTCGGAGGTGGCCCACATCTTCTGCGCGGCCTCGGTGAAGTTCTGCGGGGCGGGCTGTTTGGACCAACTCAGGGCGACGAACCGGTCGTCACCCTCGACCAGCCGGGTCCGCGCCCGAGCCTCGCGACCCTCGAGGCCGAGCCGCAGATCGGTGGTCAACTTCAGTGTCGGACAGGTGGCGTCGGTGTTGATGGCCGTGGCGATCGCCTCGCCGTACGCGGGACCCGAGTACTCCCACTTCGTGCGGGCACGGTGATAGTCGAAGGCCGGTTCGCAACTCATCGCCAACTCGACGGTGCCCGACACGCAGCGCACGGTGCGGAGCAGGATGTGCTCGGCGTCCCAATCGGTCGGTGTACGGCGATGAGTGGTCGAGCGGCGCTCGTTGTCATGCCAGGGGCCCATCACCAGCGCGTCACGCACGACGATCCACCCGGTGTCGGTCTGCCAGGTGGTCTCCACCATCAGGCTGCCCGGCAGATACCGACGATCGACGGGAACGTTCACGCCGTACGGCGCAAGACGGAAGTGGCCCGCGCTGCGATCGAGGATCGCCCCGAACACACTCGGCGAGTCGGGTCGTGGTGCGCACATCCATTCCACTGACCCGTTGCGGGCGATGAGACAGTTCGTCTCGGTGTCGGAGAGGAACGCGTAGTCGCCGATCGGCGGGAAGGAGGTGACGGTATGCGTCGCCGGGGAGAAGGCTGCGGCCTCCGGCTCGACCGGCATGGGCGGTACATCCGGCTCGGCCACCGCCGCATCGGTGATATCCGAGTCGAGGGCGGAGTCGTCTGTGGCCGTCATGGATATATCATTGCGACCGGTCCGCAATGCCGCTACTTGAGTGGCGACGGCCGGATCGGAGAGTTCGAATCAGGCTGAATGAAAGTCCACAGCCGAGCGGGGACTGACGAGGTGATGGGTGTGAACGGGGTACTCGCCTGGTGGGACGGTGTCGAGGAATGGCTGACCGGTCTGGCCTTCGTTCCCCAACTCCTGGTCACCCTGGTGGTCCTGGTTCCCTGCGCCATCGCCGCCGCGATCGCGCTGAATGCGCTGGTCGACGGCGTGATGTCGGTGATTGATCGTCGCCGGTTCGCCGACGACGACCAGAAAGGTTTGTAGGTGGTGTTCCGCTCGCGTGTGACCTGGGCGCTCGTCGCGCTCATCGTTCTCGTTCTCTTGGCCTGGCTCCTCACTCGATAGCACCTTCCGCCGGCGAGGGCCAGAAGGTTGCTCGCAGGTTTCGGTGAGCCCCACGAGGGTTGTTAGCGTAATTCGTCCGCTGGTCGCGGCCCATGTCGACCGGCGTCGAAATCACATCCTCGGAGGAGCCTGTAGTGAACGCTGCATCCATCCCGCGACGCAGGACGCCGATACTGGTGTGTCTGCTGGCCCTGGCGATGGTCGCGGTGGCCGGTTGTGGCGGCGGATCGACCGACGAACCCGGTGGCGTCGACATCTCCAGCGGCTCCCGCCACCTGGACCTCGTCGCCTACGCGACGCCCAAGCTCGGATTCGACCACATCATCCCGGCCTTCCGTGCCACCCCCGAAGGCCACGACATCGGGTTCTCGGCCTCCTACGGGGCCTCCGGAGACCAATCCCGCAAGGTGGCCCGCCACGTCCCCGCCGACGTCGTCAACTTCTCCGTCGAACCCGACATCACCCGACTGGTGAAAGCGGGTCTGGTCGACAAGGACTGGAAGACCCAGGCGCCCTACAACAGCACCCCGTTCGGGTCGGTCGTGGCGTTGGTCGTGCGCAAGGGCAATCCCAAGAACATCCACGACTGGAACGATCTGCTGCGTCCCGGCGTGCAGGTGGTGACACCCAACCCGGGCAGCTCGGGATCGGCGAAATGGAATCTGCTGGCGCCTTACGCGGCGATGAGTAATGGGGGTCAGAACTCGCAGGCCGGCCTCGACTACGTGGCCGAACTGGTCCGCGACCACGTGCGCGTGGTGCCCAAGTCGGGCCGCGAGGCGACAACCGCCTTCGAGCAGGGACAGGGCGATGTGCTGATCAGCTACGAGAACGAGGCGATCATGCTCGACCGGGCGAATGCCTCGGCGGCGCCGTCCGCGCAGGTGGAGTACGTCATTCCGCCACAGACGTTCAAGATCGAGAACCCGGTCGCGGTGGTCAACACCTCCGATGACCTGCCCGCCGCGCGCGCCTTCGTCAACTACCTGTTCACCGATGAGGCCCAGTACATCTGGGCGCGACAGGGCTTCCGGCCGGTGGTGCCGGCGGTCGCCGCGGCCACCGCGAACCTCTTCCCGGGTGACATCGAGAAGTTGTGGACGATCAAGGAACTCGGCAAGGTCCTCGGCCAGGGCACCGCCGCGGACAACGACGGCGTGGACCTCACGGGATGGAAGGCCGTCGACAGCGCACTCTTCGGCACCAAGGGCGCCATCACCAAGATCTACGACGCAGGGGGTGTCCAGTGACCTCGGAAACCGTACCGGCCCCGCGACCGGAGGCGGTGGGTTCGCAGCCGCCGGGCGGATTCCTCGGACGTTCGCGGACCTTCGCCGGCGTCAGTCCGATCACCATCGGGGTGGCGTGGCTGTGGCTGAGCCTCATCGTGCTGCTGCCGCTGGCGGCGATCACTGTGCAGTCCTTCGACGACGGGTGGAGTGGATTCTGGGATGCGGTGACCGCTCCCGCGGCACTCGACACCCTCTGGATCACGGTGCTCGTCTCTCTCGTCGCCGCACTGATCAATGTCGTCTTCGGCACGCTGATCGCCTGGGTGCTCGTTCGGGATGACTTCCCCGGCAAAGGATTCGTCAACGCGATCATCGACCTGCCGTTCGCCTTGCCGACCATCGTCGCCAGCCTGGTGTTGCTGAGTCTGTACGGGCCGAACAGTCCGATCGACATCCATCTCAACGCCACCAAACCGGCGTTGATCATCGCGTTGACCTTCGTGACGTTGCCGTTCGTGGTGCGTCAGGTGCAGCCGGTGTTGATCGAACTCGACGTCGACGTCGAAGAGGCCGCGGCGGTGCTCGGCGCGCGCAACTGGACGACCTTCCGCAAGATCATCCTGCCGGCGCTGCTGCCGTCCATCCTGACCGGCGCCGGACTGGCATTCACCCGCGCGATCGGTGAGTTCGGTTCGGTCGTCCTGATCGGCGGCAACATCCCCGGCGATACGCAGGTCGCCTCGCAGTACATCCAGCAGCAGATCGAGATCGACAACCCGGTCGGTGCCGCGGCGATCTCGGTGGTGTTGCTGCTCATCGCCTTCGTCACCCTGCTGATCCTGCGTATCGCCGGCCGGTGGCAGTCCAAGCGGGAGGATGCCGACCGATGAAAGTCTCGCCACTGACCCGGTACGGGCTGCGCACGATCGCACTGGTGTACCTGTTCATCCTGCTGGTCGTGCCGGTCGGCACGATCTTCTACCGCGCCTTCGAGCACGGCATCGTGCAGTTCTGGGAGTGGATCACCACCCCGGCGGCGATCTCGGCGCTGCAATTGAGCTTGCTGATCGTGGTGATCGTGGTGCCCCTCAACGTCATCTTCGGGGTGCTGATCGCCCTGGCCCTGGCGCGTGGCCGCTTCCCCGGCAAGGGGGTGCTGCAGGCCGTCGTCGACCTGCCGTTCGCGGTGTCCCCGGTCGTCGCCGGTGTCGCGCTGATCCTGCTGTGGGGCTACGGCGGCTGGTTCGGTGGCATCGAAAGCCTCGGCTTCCGTGTCATCTTCGGCTTCCCCGGACTGGTGCTGGCCACCCTCTTCGTCACCCTGCCGTTCGTGGCACGCGAGGTCGAACCCGTCCTGCGCGAGATCGGCACCGAGCAGGAAGAGGCCGCGGCCACCTTGGGCGCCAACGCCTGGCAGGTGTTCTGGCGGATCACCCTGCCGGCGATCCGATGGGGCCTGACCTACGGCATCGTGCTGACCGTCGCCCGCGCTCTCGGCGAGTTCGGCGCGGTGACGATGGTGTCGTCGAACTATCCGGGTATCTCGCAGACGTTGACGCTGCTCGTCAACTCCCGCTACACCGACGACTACAACGAATTCGGCGCCTACGCGGCCGCAACACTGCTGATGATGGTCGCGATCCTGGTGCTGGTGCTGATGTCGCTGATCGAACGACGGGCCAAATCGCGTCTGGCCGATGTCAGTACGTCCGTCACCGGCGAGGTGGACACCGTCGAACCGGAACTGACGGTCCCGCACGGCCCCGAATCGCTCGACGCCGAGCAGGTCGTCCACACCCACTCCCACTCCGCCGCAGGCAAGAAAGGCGTCTGACATGTCCATCTCGGTGATCGGTGCCAACAAACGGTACGGCGATTTCGCCGCCCTCGATGACGTCTCGATCGAGATCGCCGACGGTCAGTTGACCTCGCTGCTCGGGCCGTCCGGGTCGGGGAAGTCGACGTTGCTGCGGGCCATCGCAGGGCTGGACACCCTCGATTCCGGCACGGTCGTCATCAACGGCAACGACGTGTCCGGCAAGGCACCACAGAAGCGGGACATCGGTTTCGTGTTCCAGCACTATGCGGCGTTCAAACACCTCACGGTGCGCGACAACATCGCGTTCGGCCTCAAGATCCGCAAGCGACCGAAGGCCGAGGTCGACGCGAAGGTCGACGAACTGCTCGAGGTGGTCGGTCTGACGGTGTTCCAGAAGCGCTTTCCCTCACAGCTTTCCGGCGGCCAGCGGCAGCGGATGGCGTTGGCACGCGCGCTCGCCGTCGACCCGAAGGTGCTGCTCCTCGACGAACCCTTCGGTGCCCTCGATGCCAAGGTGCGTGACGACCTGCGCCGCTGGCTGCGTCGCCTGCATGACGAGGTCCACGTGACCACCGTGCTGGTCACCCACGACCAGCAGGAAGCGCTCGACGTCAGTGACCGGATCGCGGTACTGAACAAGGGCCGCATCGAGCAGGTCGGCACGCCCGACGATCTCTACGACCGACCGACCAACGAATTCGTCGCATCCTTCCTCGGATCGACGGTGCGCCTCAACGGAGAACTGGTGCGGCCCCACGACATCCGCATCGGACGCAAACCCGAACTGGCACTGCCCGCCGCGGACCCGAGCCTGGACACCGGGGTCATCAAGGCGACGGTGAACCGGGTGGTGAACCTCGGATTCGAGACCCGCGTCGAGTTGACGTCGGCGGCCACCGGCGAGGAATTCGCGGCCCAGATCACCCGCGGCGACCAGAACGCGTTGAACCTCAACGCCGGTGAGACCGTATACGCGCGAGCCACCAAGGTGGCGGCTCTCTCGGAGATCTGAGCGTCGAGGGCGCTGACAGTGCTGAGGTGAGCGCTGTCAGCGCTGAGGTGAGCGCTGTCAACGTCACCGGGAGCGCCGTCAGTGGACGGAGATACCTGTCCAGGCGTGCCGACGGTAGGCGGTGGTCACCGCATCGACGAGTGCCGGGTGGGCACCGATCGGACCGGCCACCAGGCAATCCGGGGTGAGACGGTCCAGGGCGGTCTCGACGCGTTCGGTCAACAGGCCGGCCGACAGGAAGTAGGGACTCACCGCGATCCGCGCGGCGCCGGCCTTCTTCAGGCGGCGAATGGCGTTGCGCAGGTACCGGTCTCCGCCGCCGAGTCGGGTGGCGAAGACGACGTCGACGGGGCGGTGCAGCCGGGTGGACAGTTCGACGGCGCGGCGTCGAACGAGTAACTCGGCCGCCGGATTCGTGGAGCCGACCGCGGTCAGGATGATCCCGTCGTCAGGCCGCAGGCCCGCCTCGTGCAAGCGGTCGCTCAGTGCGTCGGTCAGCGAAGTGCGACCGACGACATCGGTGATCGTCACCGAAGCGGCGGCGTCGGCCTCGGCGACGATCCCGGGCAGGTCGACCTCACTGTGGTAACCGGGCGCAAGCAGCAACGGCACGACGATGATCTCACGGTCGTCGCCGAGTCCGGTGAGGCACTCGGAAACCGTCGGGCTGTCGAGATTCAGGAACGACAACACCACCTCGGCGTGCGGAAGCTGCTGGGCGACAGCCGCTCTCACACGCCGAGCGGTGTCGCCGAAACGTGGGTCCCGGCTCCCGTGGGCGACCAGCAGAAGGGTCGGACTCACACCAGCTCTTTGAGGTGCAACGAGGCCAGTGCGTCGCCGACGAGCCCCGCCGCGAGGGTGTTACCGCCCTGCGGATCGATCAGCAGGAAGCTGCCCGACTCGCGGTTGACCTGATAGTCGTCGGCCGGGATCGGCTCGGCGGTCTGGATCGAGATACGCCCGATCTGGTTGAGCTCCACGGTGTCCGGTGTCTCGGACACCGACAGGTTCTGCTCGTCGAAGAGGGCGTCGAGGGCGCCGACGATGGCCTGGGTGGTGCGAGTGCCGTGCTTGAGCAGCACCCGCGCACCCGGCCGCAACGGCTTGTCCGCCAGCCAGCACACCGTCGCGGTGAACTGCTGGACGGGTTCGGGAGCATCGGCGACCGCAGCGATGAGATCACCGCGGGAGATGTCGACGTCGTCGGCGAGCAACAGCGTGACGCTGCGACCGGTGTGCGCGGTCGCCAGCTGGCCGTCGGCGGTGTCGATCTGGGTGACGGTGGTGCGCACCCCCGACGGCAGCACGACGACCTCGTCGCCCACCGACACGCGGCCTGCGGCGATCTGACCCGCGTAGCCGCGGTAATCCGGGAATTCCGCTGTGCGCGGCCGGATCACGTACTGCACGGGGAAGCGCAGTCCGACCTGCTTGCGGTCGGTGACATTCGGCACGGTCTCCAGATGCTCGATGAGCGTCGGGCCGTCGTAGTACGGGGTCTTGTCCGATCGGGTGGCGACGTTGTCGCCGTGCAGTGCCGAGACCGGGATGGCCTGCACCTGTTCGGGCGACCAGCCCAGCGTATGGGTCAGCTCGGCGAACTCCGCGGAGATCTCGGCGAAAACGGATGCCGCGTCTCTGTCATTCGACCCGCTCGCTCCGCTCTCGGCGTCGTCGACGAGGTCGATCTTGTTGACCGCCAACACCAATTGCGGCACGCCGAGCAGCGCCATCACCGCGGCGTGGCGGCGGGTCTGGGCGACGACACCGTTGCGGGCGTCGACGAGCAACATCACCAGTTGCGCGGTCGACGCGCCGGACACCGTGTTGCGGGTGTACTGCACGTGGCCGGGGGTATCAGCGAGCACGAATGACCGTGCGGGCGTGGCGAAGTAGCGGTAGGCCACGTCGATGGTGATGCCCTGCTCACGCTCGGCCCGCAGTCCGTCGACGAGCAGCGACAGGTCCGGGCCCTGGAGGCCACGGTCCACCGAGGCGCGGGTGACGGCGTCGATCTGGTCGGCGAGAACGGATTTGGTGTCGTAGAGCAGCCGGCCCACCAGGGTGGACTTACCGTCGTCGACGCTGCCCGCGGTGGCGATGCGGAGGAGGTCGGGGGAGTGGGTCATCAGAAGTATCCTTCGCGCTTGCGGTCTTCCATGGCGGCCTCGGAGACGCGGTCGTCGCCGCGGGTGGCGCCGCGTTCGGTCAGCCGGGACGCGGCGACCTCGGCGAGCACGGCCTCGTTGGTGGTGGCATCCGAGAGCACCGCGCCGGTCGACGAGCCGTCGCCGACGGTGCGATATCGCACCGAAAGTCGTTGCACCGCTTCGCCATCACGCGGTCCGCCCCACACCCCGGCGGTCATCCACATGCCATCACGCTGGTAGACCTCGCGCTCGTGCGCGTAGTAGATCGACGGCAACAGCACCTGCTCGCGGGCGATGTAGCGCCACACGTCGAGTTCGGTGAAGTTGCTCAGCGGGAACACGCGGACGTGCTCGCCGGGCGCATGCCTGCCGTTGTAGAGGTTCCACAACTCGGGGCGCTGACGCTTCGGATCCCACTGGCCGAAGGCGTTGCGCAGCGAGAAGATCCGCTCCTTGGCGCGGGAGCGTTCCTCGTCGCGGCGGCCGCCGCCGAAGACCGCGTCGAAGCGGTTCTCGGTGATGGCATCGAGCAGCGGGATGGTCTGCAGCGGGTTGCGCACACCGTCGGGACGTTCGGTGAGCCGACCGTCGGCGAGGTAGTCCTCCACCTTGGCGACGTGCAGACGCAGGCCGTGTCGTTCGACGACCTGATCGCGGAATTCGAGCACCTCGGGCAGGTTGTGCCCGGTGTCGACGTGTAGCAGCGAGAACGGCAGCGGCGCAGGCCAGAACGCCTTGAGTGCGAGGTGCAGCAGGACGGTGGAGTCCTTGCCGCCGGAGAACAGGATCACCGGACGCTCGAACTCGCCGGCGACCTCGCGGAAGATGTGGATGGCCTCGGACTCGAGCGCGTCGAGGGTACTGAAGTCGTCGGCCTCGAGAGATTCGATGCCGGTGGTCTCGGTGATGGTCATGATGCGTGCAGCCCACATTCTGTCTTGGCGCGGCCGGCCCAGCGGCCGCTGCGGGGATCGGATCCGGGTTCGGGTTTGGCGGTGCAGGGGGCGCAACCGATCGACGGATAGCCTTCGTCGACCAGCGGATTGACCAGCACCCCGTTGGCGTCGATGTAGTCCTGCATCTCGTCGTCGGACCACGGTGCGATCGGGTTGATCTTCACCAGGCCGAAACCCTCGTCGAACGAGATGAGCGGCGCGTTGGCGCGGGTGGGCGCCTCGACGCGGCGGATGCCGGTCACCCATGCGTCGTAGCCGGACAGCCCGGCCTTCAGCGGAACCACCTTGCGCAGTCGGCAGCATTCGCCCGGATCGCGGGCGAACAGGTTGCGGCCCAACAGTTCATCCTGTTCGGCGACACTGTGCTCGGGGGTGAGGTTGACCATCTCGACGCCGTAGACCTGCTCGACGGCGTCGCGGGTGCCGATGGTCTCGGCGAAGTGATAGCCGGTGTCGAGGAACAGGACCTTCACCGGGTCACCGTCGATCAGGTCGCGGTCGACGTGCTTGACCGCGAGGTCGACCAGTGCGGCGTCCTGCATGTTGGAGGCGACGACGAAGTTGGTGCCGAAGGTGCGTGCGGTCCAGGCGAACAGCTCTTCCGGGGTGGCGTCGGGTCCGAGTTCGGCGGCACCGCGTTCGGCGAGTGTCCGCAGTTCGTCCTCGCTGAACCGGCGCCCGTTGGTGGCGCGGGTGGTGGTGCCGGTGGTCATCGCAGTGCCTCCTCGTCGGCGCGAACCGCCCACTGCGCGAACCGCTCCCCGGGCTCACGCTGGGCGACGAAGTTGCGCGTCACGCGGTCGATGTAGTCGCCGATCTCGGAGGAGGCGACCTTGTGCTGACGCAGCTTGCGGCCGAATCCGGCGTCCTGGCCGAGGCTTCCGCCGAGATGGACCTGGAAGCCCTCGGCCTGTCCGCCCTCGCCGTCCTCGATCAGTTGACCCTTGAAGCCGATGTCGGCGATCTGGGACCGCGCACACGAGTTGGGGCAGCCGTTGATGTTGACGGTGATCGGCACGTCGAGGTCGGCGTTGATGTCGGCCAGCCGCTCCTCGAGTTCGGGGACGAGGACCTGTGAACGCTTACGGGTCTCGGTGAAGGACAGCTTGCAGAACTCGATTCCGCTGCAGGCCATCAGGTTTCGACGCCAGTTCGACGCCCGCGCCTGCAGGCCCAGCTTCGCGAGGTCGCCGATGAGTTCCTCGACCTTGTCGTCGGGGACGTCGAGAACGACCAGCTTCTGGTACGGGGTGAACCGGATGCGGTCCGAACCCGCCCGCTCCGCGGCGTCGGCCACCGCGGTCAGTTTGGTGCCGGTCACGCGGCCGGCGATGGCGGCGAAACCGACCGAGTTGAGGCCGTTCTTGAGTTTCTGCACACCGACGTGGTCGCGGGGTTGCGTCAACGGTTCCGGGGCCGGCCCGTCGATCAGCTTGCGTCCCAGGTACTCGTCCTCGAGGACCTGACGGAACTTTTCGATGCCCCAGTCCTTGATCAGGAACTTCAGGCGTGCCTTGGTGCGCAGGCGACGGTAGCCGTAGTCGCGGAAGATCGAGACCACGGCCTCCCACACGTCGGGGACCTCGTCGAGCGGAATCCAGGCGCCGACCCGTTGGGCCAGCATCGGATTCGTCGACAGCCCACCGCCCACCCACAGGTCCAGACCGGGGCCGTGCTCGGGGTGGTTCACGCCGATGAAGGCGATGTCGTTGGTCTCGTGCGACACGTCCTGCAGACCCGAGATGGCGGTCTTGAACTTGCGGGGCAGGTTCGAGTACTGCGGGTCACCGATGTAGCGGCGGACGATCTCGTCGATCGCCGGGGTCGGGTCGAGGACCTCGTCGACGGCCTCGCCGGCCAGCGGGGACCCCAGGATGATGCGCGGGCAGTCACCGCAGGCCTCGGTGGTCTTGAGTCCGACGCCCTCGATCCGCTCCCAGATGGTGGGTACGTCCTCGATCCGGATCCAGTGATACTGCACGTTCTCGCGGTCGGAGAGATCGGCGGTGTCGCGGGCGAATTCGGTGGAGATCTGACCGAGGGTGCGCAGCTGCTTCACGTTGAGGGCGCCCGCGTCGCAGCGGATGCGCATCATGAAGTGGCTGTCCTCGAGGATGTCGATGTTCTCGTCGCCGGTCCAGGTGCCGTCGTAACCCTCGGCGCGCTGGGTGTAGAGACCCCACCAGCGCATCCGGCCTCGCAGATCCTGCTTGTCGATCGAGTCGAAGCCCTGCTTGGAGTAGATGTTCTCGATACGCGCGCGGACGTTGAGCGGGTTGTCGTCCTTCTTGACCTGCTCATTGGGATTGAGGGGTTCGCGGTAGCCGAGCTTCCACTGGCCTTCCGCGCGACGCTTGGCCGGGCGGGCCTTCTTGCGTGCGGGGCGTTCGCCTGCTGTAGCCGCCGAGTCGGTGGCGGCACGAGCCCGGGCGGTGGGAGCGGCCCGCGGCGGCGTGGGCTTCTCGGATGAGCCGTAATCCCCGGTCGCGGTGATGTCTGTGGTGGACGTCATGAATTCTCCTGGGCCGGCACACGCATGCACCGGCTATCGCACGGTCTTGGGCTGTGACGTGGCGGCACCCCGCGTACAGAATGCGGGGACTCTCCGGGGCCGGACGTCGTCTAAGGACGACAGGTAGCGCTGCAGACGCGCTTGAGATCGACGTGGCGCCGAGCGGCGAGCCACACCCCGGGGAAATTCACGCGGTCCATAGTGCCACGTCCATCCGCCTTGCGTCTACTTGGGAATACTTTTGACCACGATGAGGCAAACTCGCCCCGCAGCGACATCGCCACCGGTGATCCGGCCGAGCCGGCACGGGTCGCCATCACAGCGATATGAGGGGCAAGGCGGCCCGCGCCGCCGGTATTCCCCGCGTCGCGATTGGGTCGCCGACGGTCCGGGCGCGCATCATGGAGGCGTGACGAGCACTTCCGTCCCGGCGATCCCGGCCGAGGTCCACGCGGCCTGTGAGGCCGTCGACCCGGCCCCGCCGCTGGGTCTGTACCTGCACGTCCCGTTCTGCGCCTCGCGCTGCGGCTACTGCGACTTCAACACCTACACCGCCGGTGAGCTGGGCAGTTCGGCGTCGCCGGAGTCCTGGTTCACCGCCGTTGAACGCGAACTGGCCCTCGCGGCGGCCACGATGCGGCCGTCGCGCCCGGTGTCGACGATCTTCGTCGGCGGGGGCACCCCGTCGCTGCTGGGCGCCGACGGACTGACCCGGCTTCTCGATGCGGTGCGCCGCCACTTCGATCTCACCGACGGTGCCGAGATCACCACCGAAGCCAACCCGGAATCGACGTCGCCGGAGTTCTTCGACTGGTTGCTGCGTGCCGGGTTCACGCGCATCTCGCTGGGTATGCAGTCGGCGGCGCCGCACGTGCTGGCCACCCTGGATCGCACACATACCCCGGGCCGTGCGGTGGCCGCGGCGCGGGAGGCGGCGTCGGCGGGTTTCGTCCACGTCAATCTCGACCTCATCTACGGCACGCCCGGCGAGACCGACGCCGATCTCGACCTCAGCCTCGACGCTGTCCTGTCGACACCGGTCGATCACGTGTCGGCGTATGCGCTGATCGTCGAGGACGGCACGGCGCTGGCCCGCCGAGTACGGCGCGGGGAACTCCCGGCACCCGACGACGATGTCCTCGCCGACCGGTATCTGCGTCTGGACCGGCGACTGCGCGACGCCGGTTTCGACTGGTACGAGGTGTCGAACTGGTCCCGCGGCGACGGTGCGGAGTGCCGGCACAATCAGGCCTATTGGCACAGCCACGACTGGTGGGGTGTCGGACCGGGCGCGCATTCGCACGTCAACGGTGTCCGGTGGTGGAACCTCAAGCATCCGGCGCGCTACGCCCAGAGCCTCGATGCGGGGCGGTTCCCGGCCGACGATCATGAGGTTCTCGCTGCCGATGACAAGCATGTCGAAGCGGTGATGCTGCGACTGCGTTGTCGCGAGGGATTGTCCGCCGATGATGATCTCGGCGCCGACGAACTGCGACGGGCGCACCGGGCACGGGTCGAGGGCCACCTCGCGACCGACACCGACCGGGTTCGGCTGACCGATGCCGGACGACTGGTCGCCGACCGGGTGGTGCGTCAGATCCTCTGGGGCTGAAGCGGATTCGGGTGTTCGGTCACCAGCGCTGCGGCGGTGTCCACCCGGTGCTGCGCGTCGCCCGACGATGCGAACCACCACCCGAGATGTCTCTCAGTGGGGGTGTGGTGTCGCGGGTGGGCGGCAACTCGTCGGTGACCGCGAGCTGTTCATCGATCGACGGCGCGCCGGGCCGCATGTCCAGTGCGTCGAGGTCGAGCATGCGGGCGTGGATGATGGTGCGATTGCGCAACGCCGACCGCACGGCGCGGTGCAGACCGTCCTCGAGATAGAGGTCCCCGTTCCAGCGCACCACATGCGAGAACAGATCGCCGTAGAAGGTGGAATCCTCGCTGAGCAGTTTGTCGAGCGCCAACACGGTGGTCACGGTGATCAGTTCGTCGAGGCGGAACTGGCGGGGCGGGATCGTCGCCCAGCCGCGATGGGACACCCCATGGTCGGGATAGGGCTTGCCCTCCCGGACCCCCTTGAAGATCATCGCGACTCTTCCTGCCTGCCGTCGGTGTCGGGCGACGCGCCGGGGTGAACCGCCGAGATTCGCCCGCACCGGACTTCTTGCTGCGGTTTCGTAGAATGGAACTCACTCACTGTAGGCCAGCAGCGGGTTCGAGAGGAGGTCCAGCCGTGTCGACCACCGATGACCGGCGGTTCGAGATCCTGCGGGCGATCGTCACCGACTTCGTGTCGACGCAGGAACCGATCGGCTCGAAGGCGCTCGTGGAGCGGCACGCGCTCGGGGTGTCCAGCGCGACGGTACGCAACGATATGGCTGTCCTCGAGGCGGAGGGATACATCGCTCAGCCGCACACCAGTTCCGGTCGGGTGCCCACCGACAAGGGCTATCGGATGTTCGTCGACCGCATCAGCGAGGTCAAGCCGCTCTCGGCGGCCGAACGCCGCGCCATCCTGTCGGTCCTGGACTCCGGAGTCGACCTCGACGACGTGCTGCGCCGATCGGTGCGCCTGCTCGCCCAACTGACCCGGCAGGTCGCGGTCATCCAGTACCCGCTGCTGTCCACCGCGACGGTCCGTCACCTCGAGGTCATCACGGTGTCGCCGTCGCGGCTGCTGCTGATCGTCATCACCGACACCGGCCGGGTCGAACAACGCATGGTTGCCCTCGCGCAGGACCTCGATGAGTCCGACATCGTGCGGCTGCGTGACATGTTCTCCACCGCGCTGCACGGCAAGCGGCTGGAGGAGGCCTCGGTGTCGGTCGCGGAACTGGCCAATTCCGCCCCGGCCGATATCCGCGACGCCACGGTCAACGTCGCGACGGTGCTCGTGGAGACGCTCGTCGAACGCGGCGAAGACCGCGTGGTGCTCTCGGGGACCTCGAACCTGGCCCGGGCGGCGGCCGACTTCGCGCCGGTGAACGGCGGAATGGATTCCGTCCTCGAAGCGCTGGAAGAGCAGGTGGTGGTGCTCAAACTGCTCGCCACCAGCCAACGTATGGGTCGGGTGACCGTGCAGATCGGCGAGGAGACCCAGACCGAGAACCTGCGTGGAACGTCGGTGGTGTCGACGGGGTACGGTGCTTCGGGCACCGTGTTCGGCGGTGTGGGTGTCGTCGGACCCACCCGCATGGACTATCCGGGAACCATCGCGTCGGTGGCCGCCGTTGCAAAGTACGTGGGCGAGGTACTCGCCGAGCGGTGAGCGGCCTCCCGGTGGGACCCACCCGGTGCGACCGAGCCGGTGTGACCACAGGGGCCGTATACCCCGGGCCGCCGCGCAGGGACGCGCGTGCGAGGCCGGCCGGTGAAACAAACGTGAGTGTGTGAGGACGAAGGACCGAGACGACCGTGGCAACTGATTACTACGGAATCCTGGGCGTGGCCCAGGGGGCGACCGACCAGGAGATCAAGCGCGCCTATCGCAAGAAGGCCCGCGAGCTGCATCCCGACGTGAATCCGAACGAGGAGGAGCGTTTCAAGGAGGTCACCACCGCATACGAGGTGCTCAGCGACCCGGACAAGCGTCGCATCGTCGATGCCGGCGGTGATCCGCTGGCCGGTCCGGGAGCAGGTGGCTTCGGCGGAAATTTCGGCGGCGGCGGCCTCGGCGACGTGTTCGAGGCGTTCTTCGGGTCCGGCGGTGGGTTCGGAAGCGGTTTCGGTGGTAACCGTGGTCCGCGTTCGCGGGTGCAGCCCGGCGAACCGGCGCTGGTCACCGTCGAACTCGACCTCGAGGAATGTGCGTCCGGGGTCAACAAGGAGATCACCGTCGACACCGCCATCCTCTGCGATGTGTGCCACGGCGCCGGCACCAACGGTGATTCCAAGGCCGTCACCTGCGACACCTGCCGCGGCGCGGGTGAGATCCAGGCGGTGCAGCGGTCGCTGCTCGGCCAGGTGATGACCGTCCGCGAATGCCCGACCTGCCACGGCACCGGTGAGATCATCCCGGATCCCTGCCACAAGTGTGGTGGGGATGGGCGCGTGCGGTCGCGCCGCACCATGACCGTCCGCATCCCGGCGGGCATCGAGAGCGGCATGCGCGTGCGACTGGCCGGACAGGGCGAGATCGGCCTCGGCGGCGGTCCCGCCGGCGACCTCTACGTCGAGATCAGCGAACGCCCGCACGAGGTGTTCATCCGCGACAAGGACGACCTGCACGCCACCCTTCGGGTACCCATCGCCGAGGCCGCGCTCGGCGGCAGCTTCGACATCCCGACGATTCTCGGCGACACCACCACGGTGACCATCGAACCCGGCACACAGCCCGGCCAGGTCGTGAAGCTGCGTGGCCAGGGCATGCCGCACGTGAACACCGGTGTGCGCGGCACCCTGCACATCCACCTCGACGTGACCGTGCCGACCAAACTCAGCCAAGCACAGTCGGAGGCCCTCGCCGCGTTGCGTGAGGCGTCCGACGACTCCATCGATCTGGTGACGACGTCGGCGGCGGCCGCCCCCGGTGGGCTGTTCTCGCGTCTGCGCAACGCCTTCGCCGGACGCTGATCGGGCTCGCGTGAGTCCGCCGCTGTTCTGGATCGACGAGGTTCCGCCCGCCGGCTCGACCGCCACATTGACCGGCCCGGAGGGTCGCCACGCGGTCACGGTCGCTCGCGTCAACCCCGGAGAGGTCATCGCGCTCGGCGACGGGGCCGGCTCCGTGGGGACCTGCGAGGTATCCGAGGTGCACGGCAAGGACACGCTGACCGCGGTGGTCCGCCGCTTCGACTTCACCGACCGTCCGCGACCGGTGGTCACCGTGGTACAGGCCTTACCGAAGTCGGAACGTTCCGAGCTCGCCGTCGACCTCGCCACCGAGGCCGGCGTCGATCGGATCGTGCCGTGGCAATCGGTGCGCTGCGTGTCGCGCTGGGCGGGGAAGGCCGACAAGGGTGTCGCCAAGTGGCGGGCGGCGGCGTCGGCGGCGGCCAAACAAAGCCGACGCGCCTGGATTCCCGAGGTCACCGACCTCGCGACGACCACCGACATCCGGGCACGTGCCGCCGACATCATCGCGGCCGGCGGATCGGTGGCCGTGCTGCACGAGGATGCGACGACTTCGCTGCGCGACGCGATCGGCGCCGACGCCCCCGAGATCATGTTGGTGGTCGGGCCGGAGGGCGGGCTCGACGACGCCGAGATCGCCGACCTCACCGCGCTCGGCGGACAATCGGTGCTGCTGGGGCCCGAGGTCCTGCGGACCTCCACCGCGGCGGCGGTGGCGCTCGGCGCGATCGGCGTGCTCACCCACCGGTGGGCGCGGTGAGCGTGCGGCGTTGCGCGGTGCATCGCACGCGCGTTGCCTACGGCGAGCATCCGTCGCAGTTCGGGCACATCTATCACCCTCTCGAGGAGGCCGACCTCCCCGCGGTGATGCGTCCGGTCGTGCTGATCCACGGTGGTTACTGGACGACGGAATTCGGTCTGACCATCGAGTCGGCGATCGCCCGGCAGTACGCCGAACGCGGCGCGCTGGTCTGGAACATCGAATACCGCCGCGTCGGCGAGGACGGTGGCGGCTGGCCCAACACCGGCCGTGACGTCGTCGCCGCGATCCGGGCGTTCGACGACGCGGTCCGCGATCGGCTCCCAGAAGCGGTGGCGCATCGGGTGGATTGGAATTCGGTTGCGGTGGTGGGACATTCGGCCGGTGGGCAACTCGCGATCTGGGCCACGGTCCAGCTGCGGGCGCACACGCAGAAGGCTCGGATCACCACCGTCGTCGCCCAGGGTGCCGCGCTCGATCTGGTGGCGGCCGGGCAGGTCGGCCGCGAATCGGTGTGCGCATTGATGGGACGACCCTTCGATCAGGCCCCGGACCGCTACCGGGCGGCGTCGCCCATGCATCAGGAGCCGTTCGACGCCCACGTCGTGGTGATCCACGGCGACAAGGACACCGCCATCCCCGTCGAGTTGGCCCGCGAGTACGTCCGCGCCGTCGGGGAGCGTGGTCAGTCGGTGGAACTGGTGGTGGTCGCCGATGAAGGCCACGACGCCTTCGTCGATCCGCGCAGCGTGTGCAATCGCCAGACGATCCGTGCTCTCGGGCTCTGACCGTCCCCGACAGCGCTCGGCTGCACGTTGACAGCGCCTCCCACGTCACTGACGGCGCTCGCCACTCCGTTGACGGCGCTCATGTCCTCATCGAGCGTCCGCGATCGGAATAATGGGTCGCTGATCAGCGGTTGACGCGGGATACACTAGGGCATTGCCGCATGGCAGAACCGACATCGCAGACCCGACAGCCAGGAGTGATCTGATACGTGAGTGACGACAACCCCGACGTGAGCGCGACGACGCGTGGCAACGAAACGGGCAGACCTGTGGTCACCTCCAACATCGACGTCCCCTCCGAGGTGGTGTTCGGGCTTCTCGGCACCAGCGATGTGAACCTGCGGACGCTGGAGCAACTCCTGCCCGCCGACATCCACGTGCGCGGTAATCAGGTGACACTGCGCGGTACCTCCGCCGATGTCGCGGTCTCCGAGAGGGTCCTGGCCGAGTTGGTCGATCTCGTCGGTCGTGGCACGCCGCTGACCCCGGATCTGGTCCGCCACAGTGTCTCGATGATGTCGCAGGGATCGGGAGAGTCTCCCGCGGACGTGTTGTCGCTGGATATCTTGTCGCGGCGCGGCAAGACGATTCGGCCCAAGACGCTCAACCAGAAACGCTACGTCGACGCCATCGACAACAACACCATCGTGTTCGGCCTCGGCCCGGCCGGTACCGGCAAGACCTATCTCGCGATGGCCAAGGCCGTCCAGGCTTTGCAGTCCAAGAGCGTCAACCGGATCATCCTCACCCGGCCGGCGGTCGAGGCGGGCGAACGACTCGGCTTCCTGCCCGGCACGCTCAGCGAGAAGATCGATCCGTATCTGCGGCCCTTGTACGACGCGCTGCACGACATGATGGATCCCGAGTCGATCCCGAAGCTGATGGCTGCGGGGGTCATCGAGGTGGCACCGCTGGCATATATGCGTGGTCGCGCACAACCGTTGACCACCAAGGTTGCGACCCCGCACGGTTTCCGCGCCATCGGCGAGTTGGTGGTGGGCGACCAGGTGATCGGCTCGAACGGCACACCCACCGAGGTCCTCGGTGTGTACCCGCAGGGATTCAAGGACATCGTCCGCGTGACGACTCAGGACGGATCGTCGACACTGTGCTCCACCGATCACCTCTGGTCGGTGTACACACGATCGGATCGACGCCGCGGCAAGGGCCCCCGGGTTCTGGAGACCAAGGAGATGATCGGCAATCTCCATGCGGCGCACGGTCATCGATACGAGCTGCCGGTACTCGATGCCCCGGTCGAATTCGATGCGCGGCCGATCATGACCGATCCCTATCAGCTCGGCCTGGCGCCGGGCGAGCGCGGCATTCCCGACGAGTATCTCCTCAACAGCCCCGCCGTCAGGTTGGGCGTGCTGCAGGGAATGCTCGACCGTGACGGGTCGGTGGAGGCGTCGGCGGACTCGGTCGTGGTGCGGTATCGCGGCCGGTCGGCACAACGGCTCGATCACATGGCATTCCTGGTCCGGTCCCTCGGCGGAGTCGTCGATCGACATACCCGTGACCTCGACGGGGTCAAGGGTGACGTTCTTGACATCGGGTTGCCCGAGCAACTTGCGCCATTCCGTTCGCCGGACAGGGCAGCGGAGTACGCACGTGCCGGCCATAAACAGCCGAGGCGCTACATAGAGAGCATCGAGCCCGCAGGTACCGAGGAGGCCGTCTGTATCCGTGTCGCCGCCGAGGATTCGCTATATGTCACCGAAGACTTCCTGCTCACGCACAACACCCTCAATGATGCCTTCATCATCCTCGACGAGGCGCAGAACACCACCGGCGAACAGATGAAGATGTTCCTGACGCGCTTGGGTTTTGGTTCCAAGGTGGTCGTCACCGGTGATACCACCCAGGTCGATCTGCCCGGCGGTGCGCGCAGCGGCCTGGTGGCCGCGTCGCAGATCCTCGACGGTATCGACGACATCCACTTCGCCACCCTCACCAGCGCCGACGTGGTGCGCCACCGGCTCGTCGCCGACATCGTCGACGCCTACGGCCGCGCCGAGGAGGCCGAACGCGGTGGCAGACTTCGTGATTCCGACCGGATCGGAGGCGGTAACCGGGCCGCCCGACGGGCGGCCAACCAGGGGCGGCGGTCATGACCATCGAATTCGCCAACGAGTCGGGCGTCGACGTTCCCGCCGAATTGGTCCTTGCCGCAGCACGTTTCGCCGTGGAGGCAATGGATGTGCATCCCGGTGCGGAACTGTCGGTGCTATGCGTCGACGAGGCGACCATGGCCGACATGCATGTGCAGTGGATGGATCTGCCCGGACCGACCGATGTGATGAGCTTCCCGATGGACGAGCTCGTGCCGGGCGGTCGTCCCGACGCCGCCGACCCCGGCCCGGCGATCCTCGGTGACATCGTGCTGTGCCCGGAGTTCGCGGCCAAGCAGGCCCGCGAGGCCCGACGGTCACTCGATCACGAACTGGCGATGCTGACCATCCACGGTGTCTTGCATCTCCTCGGCTACGACCATGCCGAACCCAAGGAGGAGAAGGAGATGTTCGGGCTGCAGAACCAACTGCTCGAGCGCTTCTACGACGAGCGGCACCGTCAGGCGCAGCAGCAGCGGCAATCCGACCGCGACACCCGACTCCTGACCAACATCGGCTTCACCGACGCGGGAGGTGACGAGGGTTCGGTGCGCGGACCGCACACGGGCCCGGACAAGCAGTGACCGCCTCGCAATACACCTGGTTCGTCATCGGCGCGGTCGTCCTCGTCGGCATCAGTGGTCTGTTCGCCGCCGTCGACACGGCGGTGTCGACGGTGTCGATCGCCCGTGTCGAGGACATGGTCAAGGAACGACGCGCCGGTGCGGTACGGCTGATGCGGGTGCTGTCATCACGCGCCACCTACGTGGGGCTCGCGGTGCTGCTGCGGGTGGTGTGCGAGACCGCGGCGGTCGCGTTGATCGCCGTCGTCCTCGTCGAGGAACTCGGCGTCGGCTGGGGCTTGGTGGCCACCATCGTCGGCATGGCGGTGGTCTCCTATGTCGCTGCCGGGGTCGGCCCGCGCACCCTGGGCCGTCAGCACGCGTACACAATCGCGCTGGCCGCCGCGCCACTGTTGCAGATCGTCGGTGTGCTGCTGCGGCCGGTCACCCGGCTACTGATCCTGATCGGAAACGCACTGACCCCCGGCAAGGGATTCCGCAACGGGCCGTTCGCCACCGAGGTCGAGCTCCGCGAGGTCGTCGATCTCGCCGAGGCGAGCGGAGTGGTGGCCGCCGACGAACGTCGGATGATCCAGTCCGTTTTCGAACTCGGCGACACCAACGCCCGCGAGGTGATGGTGCCGCGCCCGGAGATGGTGTGGATCGAACGGGACAAGAGTGCGATGCAGGCGACGAGTCTCGCGGTGCGCAGCGGACATTCGCGAATACCCGTCATCGGGGAGAACCCCGACGACGTGCTCGGCGTGGTCTACCTCAAGGATCTCGTGGAGCGATCACTGGCCGGTGACGACGCGCGGGCGGTTTCGGTCGCCGATGTGATGCGCCCGGCCGAATTCATCCCGGACTCCAAACCGCTCGACCGGGTGCTGGAGGACATGCGCCGCACCCACAATCACATGGCGCTGCTGGTCGATGAGTACGGCGGGATCGCCGGCCTGGTCACCATCGAGGACGTGCTCGAGGAGATCGTCGGGGAGATCACCGACGAGTACGACTCCGGTGAGGTCGCCCCCATCGAGGATCTCGGTGACGGAACCTACCGGGTGTCGGCGCGACTGCCCGTCGACGACCTCGGCGAGCTCTTCGACATCGACATCGACGACGACGAACTGGATGTGGAAACCGTCGGCGGGCTCGTCGGCCTGGAGTTGGGCCGGGTACCGCTGCCCGGGGCGCGCGTGAGTTCACACGGATTGGACCTGGTGGCCGAGGGAGGGCCCAACCGGCAAGGGCGTCAACGCATCACGACGGTGCTGGCGACCCGATCCGAGGAGGACGCCGGGGCCACCGATGATGACGAGGCAAGAGCCGAGGAGCATGAGGCCCCCGGAACGGGCCGGGCGGAGCGGTCGCGGTCGGGTGGCAACGGCCACCGTCGTGACGAATACGCCGGGTCGTCGAGACAACGCAAGGAGGCGATGTGACCGAAGCGCGCACCCACGAACCACTGAGCGACGAGGACCAGAAGCTGGTCGTGCTCGCCCGCGGAGCCCGCGGCCGGGCGCAATCGGCCACCGGCGCGGCGGTTCGGGACGGCGACGGTCGCACCTATGCCGGGGCGGACATCGCGGCGACGACGCTGTCGCTGTCGGCGTTGCAGGTCGCCGTGGCCACCGCACTGTCCAGTGGCGCCGAGTCGTTCGAGGCGGCCGTCGTGATCGGTGGCGATCCCGACGATCCGGGCCGGGCGACGCTCGCCGAGATCAGCCCGTCGGCGGATCTCATCATCACCGACGCCGCCGGCGGCGTGCAGGACCGGCTGGGTGCCGGCCGATGACCGAATTCCGTTCCGGCTTCGTTTGTTTCGTGGGACGACCCAACACCGGCAAGTCGACGCTCACCAACGCGCTGGTCGGTGAGAAGGTCGCGATCACCTCCAATCGGCCGCAGACCACCCGCCACACCATCCGGGGCATCGTCAATCGTCCCGATGCACAACTGATCCTCGTCGACACCCCGGGCCTGCATCGTCCGCGCACACTGCTCGGACAACGGCTCAACGACCTCGTTCGCGACACCTACTCCGAGGTCGACGTGATCGGCATCTGCGTACCCGCCGACGAGAAGATCGGACCGGGGGACCGGTGGATCATCACGCAGGTCCGGGAGATGGCGCCGCGCACCACCGTGATCGGCATCGTCACCAAGATCGACCGGGTGGGACGAGAGCAGGTCGCCACCCAACTGATGGCGCTCTCGGAACTGCTGGGACCGGAATCCGAGGTGGTCCCGGTCTCGGCGAAGTCGGGAAAGCAGATCGACGTGCTCACCGACGTGCTGGTGTCGCTGATGGAGCCGGGGCCCGCGTTCTATCCGGAGGGCGAGCTCACCGACGAGCCCGAGCAGGTGCTGATGGCGGAATTCATCCGCGAGGCCGCGCTCGAGGGAGTCCACGACGAACTGCCGCATTCGCTGGCGGTGGTCATCGAGGAGATCATCCCGCGCGACGATCGGGGCCCCGATCAGCCGGAGATGGTTGACGTCCATGCCATTCTGTACGTCGAACGTGACAGTCAGAAGGGCATCATCATCGGACGCAAGGGTGCGCGCCTCAAGGAGGTCGGCACCGTGGCGCGTCGGCAGATCGAGGCACTGTTGGGGGTGAAGGTCTACCTCGACCTGCATGTGAAGGTGGCCAAGGACTGGCAACGCGACCCGAAACAGTTGGGCCGCATGGGCTTCTGAGAGCTCCTCGGGCCGGCGCACAGGGGTTCCACCGGGCATGGATTCTACAGGGAGGGCGGTCGATGGGCAGGCACGAATCAGTCGAGGCCGATGACACGGCGGACCTCGGTGAGCACGCCGGGGTCGAACGGGACGCGTCGGTGGCCACCACCATCGCCGAGGTACTGGGATCGCCGCGCTTCTGGCTCCTACCGCTCCTGCTGGTGGTGGTCATCATGTCGTTCATGGCGGCGCTGTACATGGGCGCCATCGCCGATCCCGAGAAGAACCTGCACGATTTCCCGATCGCGATGGTCGACGAGGACAGCGGCGGCACACTCGACAACGGTGACGGCACCTCCACGAAGGTCAACTACGGCGACCAGGTGGCCGACGGCATCGTGACCAGTGCCGCCGAGAGTGGGATCTCGGTCCATCGGACCGACCGCACCTCCGCGCTGAACGAGCTCAACAGCGGGCGGGTGTACGGCGTGGTCTTCATCGGGCCCAACTTCACCAACTCGACCATCGCGCTCGGCAAAGCCGCCGTGCTGCAGGCCCGGCCGGAACCGGTGGCCATCGACGTCTTCATCAACCGCGGCTCGGGCACCTTCGCCTCGGCGGTCACCACGACCTTCGCCGAGCGGGTGTCGACGGCGGTCAACGAGCAGATGGGCGGGCAACTCACCGACACCGTGCGGGAACAACTGGCCAAGGCCGACGTGGCCTTCTCCGGTGCGGCACAACTCGCCCTGTGGCAACCGGTCGAGGTGTCGATCATCGAACCGTCGCCGCTGCCGTCCGGGTCGGCCAACGGGTTGTCCGCGTTCTACTTCACCCTGTTGCTCGTCCTGGCCGGATTCACCGGAGCGATGATGGTGAGCATCGTCGTCGACGCCATCCTGGGCCAGACGCCCATCGAGTTCGGGCCGTTCTACCAACTGCGCGTACGGCTGGCGATCTCGCGGTGGGGCACACTGGCCGCCAAGTGGGTCATCATGGCGCTCATCGCGTTCGTGCAGTCGGCGCTGTTCGTCGGGGTGTGCACGCTCGTCGGCACATCGTTGCCCAATGCCTTCAGCCTGTGGGCGTTCTCGGTCCTGGCGATCTTCGCGGTGGGCGTGTCGGCGAGTGCGATGATGGCCGTGTTCGGCAATCCCGGCCTCATCCTCAACCTCATCTTCTTCGTCATCCTGGGGCTGCCCTCCTCGGGTGGCACGGTGCCGCTCGAGGCCAGTCCACGCGTGTTCACCTGGATCGCCTCGGTCGAACCGATGCACCTGATCTACCTCGGGGTACGCGCCATCCTCTATTTCGACGCCGACTGGTCGGCGGGGCTCGGCCGGTCGATCATCCAGATCTTCATCGGACTGGCGATCGGTGCGCTGCTGGGCTGGGCCGGCACCCGGTTGTACGACCGGAAGGGCTGGCACCGCTATCCGGGCGGGATGACCCTGCCGACGCGGCTCGCCGCACAATTGGACAAGACCGGTACACCGACCGTCACCTCACCCGCGCCGTATCACTCGCCGGTCGAACGGACCTGAGGCGGAACCTGGGCGGGTCGTCTTCGGGTATGCCGACTTCGGGTGTGTCACCGTGGGTGCCTGTCGTCGGTCGGTGACAGAATGTCGCGGTGAGGTTCTACCGGGATGAGGGTGTGGTGCTCCGCCAGCACAAGCTGGGCGAGGCCGACCGCATCATCACCCTGCTCACCGCCGAACACGGTCTGGTGCGGGCAGTGGCCAAGGGCGTGCGGCGGACCCGGTCGAAGTTCGGCGCCAGGCTGGAGCCGTTCGCCCACGTCGACGTCCACCTCTACCCGGGTCGCAACCTGGACGTCATCACCCAGGTGCACAGTCTGCACGCCTTCACCGACGCGATCGTCGCCGACTACGGCCGCTACACCACCGCCTGCGCGGTGCTCGAGACCGCCGAACGGCTGGCCGGCGAGGAACGCGCACCCGCCCCCCAACTGCAGCGCCTGACCGTCGGCGCGTTGGAGGCATTGGCCGACGACCGACGTCCCGGGCAACTCATTCTCGATGCCTTCCTGTTGCGGGCCATGCACTGCGCCGGGTGGATGCCGGCGTTGGAGGTGTGCGCGCGATGCGCCCAGCCTGGCCCGCATCGTGCCTTCCACGTCGCCGCCGGCGGCGCGGTGTGCCTGCACTGCCGCCCGCCCGGCGCCGCCACCCCGTCGCCGGGGGTGCTCGATCTGATGGATTCCTTGTTCCGTGGGCAGTGGGAACACACCGTCGAGACCAGTGATTCGTTGCGGCGACAGGCCAGTGGCCTCACCGCCGCCCATCTGCAGTGGCATCTGGAACGTCAGCTGCGCACCCTGCCGCTCATCGAACGCACCGCTCCCCATAGGCTGGTGGAATCGGGTGTGAGAGGAGTCGACGATGGCGCTGCGGCCGGGTAGCTCCGCCAAACGGCAGACCGCCGAGGCGCGGACACAGGTACGACCACCGGACCCGCATCCCAGCGGAGCCACTCCACCGGCGATCCCGGCCGAATTCGTCCCCAATCATGTCGCCCTGGTGATGGACGGCAACGGTCGCTGGGCCACCGATCGCGGGCTGCCACGCACCGAGGGACACAAACGCGGTGAGGCCGTGCTGATGGACTCGGTGTGCGGGTGCATCGAGATCGGCGTGAAATGGCTGTCGGCATATGCCTTTTCCACCGAGAACTGGTCGCGCAGCCCCGACGAGGTCCGCTTCCTGATGGGATTCAACCGTGATGTGATCCGCCGTCGCCGCGACGAGATGAACGAGATGGGCGTTCGGGTGCGGTGGGCCGGACGCCGACCCCGCCTGTGGCGCAGCGTCATCAAAGAACTCGAGGTGGCCGAGGAACTCACCAAGGACAACGACGTGATGACCCTGACCATGTGCGTCAATTACGGTGGTCGTGCCGAAATCGCGGACGCCGCAAAGGAAATCGCTCGTCGTGCGGCGGCAGGCGAGATCGATCCGGAACGCATCACCGAGCAGTCGTTCGCGCGCTATCTCGACGAGCCGCACATGCCCGACGTCGATCTCTTCTTGCGTCCCTCCGGGGAGCGGCGCATCTCCAATTTTCTGCTCTGGCAATCGGCCTATGCCGAGATGGTGTACCAGGAGAAGCTGTTTCCCGATTTCGACCGGCGTGATCTGTGGGATGCCTGCCTCGAATACGCTTCGCGTGATCGCCGTTTCGGCGGAGTGAAACCCCGGTGAGCCACGACGATTCGACGTCGGCGGGCGCCGCCGGTGGCACCTCGATCGGGCGTATCTCCGCCCTGCTGGCCGAGGTGGGTGACGTCGCCGAGGTGGACGCGGACTCGGTGGTGGTGCAGGTGGGGCTGACGCGTGCCTCGATCCGGGTGGTCGAACTCGGTGAGCATCTCGAGGTCCTCAGCGTCACCCAGCTCGTCGCGGTGAATCTCCCGAACACCTCGGATCTCCGCGATGACGTCGAAAATCACGACGCCACACTGAGTTTCGGGAGCCTACGCCGTTCGGATCCCACCGGCGTGACCACCGATGTGCTGCTGTACTACACCTTCCCGATCGGCGGGATCTCCGACGTCGCGCTGCTCACCGTGCTGCATGTGGTGCTGGTGACCGGTGCCGACATCGCCGGGGCGCTCGTCGGTACGTGACTCGGTGCGCGGCACCGGCCTGTTCTGGCAGGCGCGTCTATTCCTGGGCCGCCAAGGCGTGACACCGCTCGCACACGCCGAAGACCTCCACGGTGTGGTGGATGTCGGTGAATCCGTGTTTCTTGGCGATGGCGGCGGCCCACCGCTCGACGGTATCGGCCTGCAGTTCCACGGTGGTCCCGCATTCGCGGCACACCAGGTGATGGTGGTGTCCATTGGAGCAGTGTCGATAGCGGGTCTCGCCGGAGCCGTCCCACAGTGAATCGATCTGGCCGGCCTGCGAGAGTGCCTGCAGATTGCGATAGACGGTCGTGAGGCCGATGGACTCGCCACGCGCCTTGAGCTTTTCGTGGAGTTCTTGCGCGGATTGGAAGTCGTCGCTGGCCGCCAGCGCGTCGGCGATCGCGGCGCGCTGCCGGGTGGATCGCACGCCGGTGACCGGGCGTGACGGCGCCGTGGAACTGTCGGCGCTCATGAGGCGGCCTCGACATCGGGATCGGCAGACGCCACGTGTGTCTCCGTCGCATGGACCAGGGCGTCGGTGACGATGTGGGCGAGGTGGTCGTCGAGGAGTTCGTACATGATCTCCCGACCGTTGCGGTGCCCGCGGACCACCCCGGCATCCTTGAGGACGCGGAGGTGCTGGCTCACCAGTGGCTGGCTCAATTGCAGGCTGCCGACAAGCTCGTGAACACACTTGCTGCCTTGTTGCAGCGACAGCACGATGGCGATGCGGGTGGGGGAGGCCAGGGCGCGAAGGAGTTCGCTGGCGGCCTCGCGGGCCGCGGTGTCCTGGCGATCCGCCGCGGAATCGCATGACCGGGGAATGTGCTCCATGCAGTCCATGCTAAAGGAAGTCGTTGTCGTTTGGCGTGAGGGTCATGTGAATGATCCCGGGCGTCGGCGAGGTGGGGACACCCGTGACTTCTTCGGAGCCTTCTCACTCCGCGCCAGGATCATCGTGCCGATGTCGAGCAAGGTCCCGTCGGTCAGGTCGGCCGACAGGACGGCGTCGAGGAGCACCGGCCGCGCGTTGGCGTGAACCAGCGGAATCAGCTGGGACACCAGGGACTCGTGCCCCGGTGACGTCGTAGCCCCGAAACGGCAGCCGCGGAGCACGAAGGCCAAGGGCTTCTGTGAGGTCGCCGACTCCGTCCCGGACAGGGCGTTCAGCGCTGCGGTGATCACCTCGTCGCGATCGAGACGACCGTCGGCGACCAAGGTGGCGATGGCGTCGCCGAGCCGTTCACCGGACTACTCATGTGTCCACCGGCAGTTGCGGACTGCGTCGTCGACGGACTCGGACAGGCCGATCGCCAACCCCATCCCTATCGCCTGTGAACGGCCAAGCGTGCGGTCTTGCGTCCGACCGCGCGATACCAGCGTCGCGCGTCGATCGTGGTGGTGTCGTCGAGGGTGTGCAGCCAGCCCAGCACGGTGTCGGTGTCGCCGCCCCGCACCGCCTCGAGGACCTCGGGATAGGCCTGCCCCGCCGGTGTCCGCCCCATGCCGAGGTGGTAACCGGACGACGATTCTGCCGCCGCAACCCCGGCGGCTACCCTGTAAGGGTTGCCGATCGCCGGTGGGTACCCGCCGACGAACCCGGCCGTGACCTGTCCCAACGTCACCTGGAGTGCGATTCATCGTGGCCGCCGCCCCGTCCAAAGTCGAAGCCGTCGTCAACCTCGCCAAGCGGCGCGGTCTGGTCTACCCCAGTGGTGAGATCTACGGCGGAACCCGGTCGGCGTGGGATTACGGTCCGCTCGGTGTGGAGCTCAAGGAGAACATCAAGCGGCAGTGGTGGCGCACCATGGTCACCTCCCGCGAGGATGTCGTCGGCTTGGACTCGTCGGTGATCCTGCCCCGTCAGGTGTGGGAGGCCTCCGGACACGTCGAAGTGTTCACCGACCCGCTGGTGGAATCGCTCTACACCCACAAGCGCTACCGCGCCGATCACCTGCTCGAGGCGTACGAGATCAAGCACGGTCACCCGCCGGAGAACGGTCTCGCCGACATCAATGACCCGGATACCGGGCAGCCCGGCAAGTGGACCGAACCCAAGGCGTTCTCCGGACTGATGAAGACCTTCCTCGGTCCGGTCGACGACGAAGAGGGCCTGCACTACCTGCGTCCGGAGACCGCGCAGGGCATCTTCGTGAACTTCAAGAACGTGATGACCACCGCGCGTAAGAAGCCGCCGTTCGGTATCGCCCAGATCGGCAAGAGCTTCCGCAACGAGATCACCCCGGGCAACTTCATCTTCCGCACCCGCGAGTTCGAACAGATGGAGATGGAGTTCTTCGTCAAGCCCGGCGAGGACGAGCAGTGGCATCAGTACTGGATTGATCAGCGGTTCAACTGGTACGTCGGTCTCGGTATCGATCCGGAGAACCTGCGACTCTACGAGCACGCCCAGGAGAAGCTGTCGCACTACTCCAAGCGCACCGTCGACGTGGAGTACAAGTTCGGGTTCTCCGGCAACCCGTGGGGTGAACTCGAAGGCGTGGCCAACCGCACCGACTTCGACCTGTCGACTCACTCGAAGGCCTCCGGCGAGGACCTGTCCTTCTTCGACCAGGCCACCGGTGAGCGCTACACCCCGTACGTCATCGAACCCGCCGCCGGCCTGACGCGCTCGGTGATGGCCTTCCTGTGCGACGCGCTGACCGAGGAGGAGGTGCCGAATGCCAAGGGCGGCACCGACACCCGCACCGTGCTGCGCCTGGACCGGCGACTCGCGCCGGTCAAGGTGGCGGTGCTGCCGCTCTCACGCAACGAGAGACTCTCGCCCAAGGCCAAGGACCTCGCCGCCGAACTCCGCAAGAACTGGAACGTGGAGTTCGACGACGCGCAGGGCATCGGCAAGCGGTATCGCCGTCAGGACGAGATCGGTACACCGTTCTGCGTGACCGTCGACTTCGACACCCTCGACGACCATGCCGTCACCGTTCGCGAACGCGACACCATGAGCCAGGAACGCGTCGGCATCGATCGCGTGGCGGAGTACCTCGGCGGCAAGCTGCTCGGCGCCTGACCGGGGCCCGGACCGGGCATGGATTTCCCGACTGGGCCTGACCTGCGGCTGTCTGTCACAATTGGAGTCCATACCGCCGCACGGGCAAGGGGTCCGTGGTGCGCGGAGTGAGAGAGTGAGTGGGAGAGTCGTGGCAGTCAGTGGCAAGGTCGTTCATTACGACGCGAATCGGGGATTCGGATTCCTGGCACCGGAATCCGGTGGGGCCGATGTGTTCTTGCACATCAACGACATCGACATCGACGAGAACGAGTTGAAGCCGGGCGCCAAGGTGTCCTTCGACGTGGAGGAGACCGACCGCGGCGCGAAGGCGATCAACGTCGCCGTCACCGAGGCCGCACCGGCCGACGACGCGCCCGCCGGTGCGCGCCCGCATCGTCGCGACGACCACCACGGTGGACGTTCGCACAATGATCGCCATGGCGGTGACCGGCAGGGCAACGAACGTCCGCGTCGTCCTCGCGCCGGTAGCGGCTCCCTCGATGCGGCGGCATTCACCGAGGAGCTCACCGAACTGCTGCTCGACTCCGCCGACGACCTGACCGCAGCGCAGATCGTCGCCATCCGTCGTCGCATCACCGATTTCGCCGTCGGCCGGGGCTGGGTGCTTGACTAGTACCCCCATCGCGGGGCGGTCCGGCATACCGCCCACCGCGTTCTACGGCGATGAGGCCACCGAACGGATGGTGCCCGAGGGTGCCAAGGTGGCGAGTCTTCCGGGAACGCGGACCGATCACCGCAGTGAGTACGCGCGCGACCGTGCGCGCGTACTGCATTCGGCTGCGCTTCGTCGGCTCGCCGACAAGACGCAGGTGGTCGGGCCGCGTGAGGGTGATACGCCGCGAACCCGGCTGACACACTCGCTGGAGGTCGGCCAGATCGGCCGCGGCGTGGGTATCGGGTTGGGATGTGAACCCGATCTGGTCGAGCTCGCCGGGCTGGCCCACGACATCGGGCACCCGCCGTACGGTCACAACGGCGAACGTGCGCTCAACGACTTCGCCTCCGACATCGGCGGATTCGAGGGCAACGCGCAGAATCTGCGCATCCTGACCCGGCTCGAACCGAAGCTCCTCGACGATCAGGGTCGTAGCGCCGGACTGAACCTGACCCGCGCATCGCTCGACGCGACGCTGAAGTATCCGTGGACGCGGCGGCCACCGAAGGTGAAGTTCGGTGCCTACGCCGACGACGCCGCCGCGCTGGACTGGATTCGACGTGGCGCGCCAGGGGACCGCAAATGCATCGAGGCGCAGGTGATGGACTGGGCCGACGACGTCGCCTACTCCGTGCACGACCTCGAGGACGGTGTGATCGCCAACCGCATCGATTTGCGGACCCTGGCCGACCCGGATGATCAGCGCACCCTCGCCGAGATCGGTGTGAAGGAGTTTCCCGAACTCGAACCCGAGCCGTTGATCGATGCGGCCCAACGCCTTTCCCGGATGGATATCGTGGCGGCGGTGGGCGTGTTCGACGGTAGCCTGGATGCCTCGGTGAAACTCAAGCGTCTCACCAGTGAGCTCATCGGACGATTCGCCTCGGCCGCGATCACCGGGACCCGTGAGGTGGTCGGTGATCGGTCGATCTCCCGGTACGACGCGGACCTGCAGGTACCCCCGTTGATTGCGGCAGAGGTCGCGATCTTGAAAACCCTTGCGCTGCGCTTCATCTTCTCCAACGCGCGGCACAAGGCGCATCAGGCGCGGCAACGGGAGCGCATTCACCGGGTGGGGGAGTGGCTGACCGCCGCAGCCCCCGGGGGCCTCGACCCGGTCTTTGTGCCGAGTTGGGAGCAGGCCGCCGACGACGTGGCCCGCAAGCGGGTCATCGTCGATCAGATTGCGTCGATGACCGAGGGCCGTCTGGAACGGATGGACAAGCAGAACTCCGGGGCGCAAGCGCACCTCGGGTAGTCGCCGGGCGGGTCGGTACGCCGCTCAGTGAGCCGCGTTGGCCCGATCGAGGATGTCGCGCAACACCTCTGGTGGCAGCAGGCCGCCCGAGAAGTCGACGATGCGACCCACCGGCACCGATCCCATGATCGTCACCAGATCCATGCCCTCACCGGAATCGGCGCCGTCGAACATGGCGCCGACGATCGGTGCCATGCCCTCGGCGGCCACCGGGTCGGCGAGGACCTCGGCCACGCTGGATTCCATGGTCAGTGGGATGCGGGGTTGATCGCCGACGATGTCCACCGTGGCGGTCACCCGGATGTCGCGGCTCGACGCTCCCACCGAAATGGTGTGGGGTGCGGATTCCACCACGAATCGGTGGGCGCGAATATCCCAGTACGCCAGCTCATCCGGCTCCACGGTGATGGTCACGTCGCCGCTCTGGCCGGGGTCGAGGACGATGTCGGCGAATCCCCGCAGCTCTCGGATCGGTCGGCTCACCGCCGATCCGGGCACACCGACGTAGAGCTGCACGACCTCGCGGCCGCGCCTCGGACCGGTGTTGGTTACGGTCACGGTGGCCTCGATCGTCGCCTCCGCGTCGACCGACACGCGCAGGTCGGCGTAGTCAAAACTGGTGTAGGTCAACCCGTGTCCGAAGGGAAAGGCGACGTCCAGGTCGCGGGCGTCGTACCAGCGGTATCCGATGAACAGTCCTTCGCCGTAGTGGACGTGCCCGGATTCGCCGGGGAAGTTCAGGAAGTCGGCGGTGTCCTCGATCCGCATCGGAATGGTTTCGGCGAGTCGCCCCGAGGGATTCACCTCGCCGAACACAACGTCGGCGATCGCGGAACCGGCCGCCTGGCCGAGCAGTGCACCGTCGAGAATGGCCGGTGCCTCCAGCGGGGACACCGCCAGCACACCACCGTGGGCGAGCACGATCACCGTGCGCGGATTGGCGGCCGTCACCGCGGCGGCGAGGGCGATCTGATCGGTGGGCAGGTCGATGTCGGTGCGGTCGAAACCTTCCGACTCCTGACGGTCGGCCAGGCCGAGGAACAGCAGCACCGTGTCGACCGACCGCGCCAGTGTCACCGCCTCCTCGGCGAGACCGGAATCGTCGGTGTCGTCGAGTCGGTAGCCCGCGGCGAATGGCACGTCCCCGTCGGCGCGGTGACCGACCTCGTCGAGCGGCACATCGACGCGGGTGGCGTTGACATGCGACGAGCCGCCACCCTGATACCGGGGCTGCGCCGCCAGGGCGCCGATGACGCCGATGCGTTCGGAGGTCGACAGCGGCAGCAGCGCATCGTCGTTGCGCAGCAACACGATCGACGCGGCGGCGGCCTCCCGGGCGAGAGCATGATGGGCATCGAGGTCGACGGGGTCGGTCGGGGCATCGGTGGCTGTCGACTCGGTGGCCCGGCCGACCAACGCGACCACGCGACGCGCGGCGGCTCGCAGCGCGCCGGCGTCCAGGGTGCCCTCGGCGACGGCTGCGGCGACCCGCTCGTCGGAGCGTGGCCCGGGGAAGGGCATGGTCAGATCGAGGCCGGCGGCGATCGAACGCACACGCTCGGCCACCGCACCCCAGTCGCTGACCACCACTCCGTCGAAACCCCAACTCTCACGCAGGATCTCGGTCAGCAGTTCACGGTTGTGGGCGGCGTGCACGCCGTTGATGCGGTTGTAGGAACACATCACCGTCCACGGTTGCTCGTCGATGACGATCTGGCGAAACGCCCGCAGATACAGTTCGTGCAGGGACCGTTCGTCGACGTCGGCGCTGATCCGCATCCGATCGGTTTCCTGATTGTTGACCGCGAAGTGCTTCAGCGATGCCCCGATCCCGCGACTCTGCAGCCCGTGCACCCAGGAACCGCCGAGCGCGGCGGTCAGGTGGGGATCCTCGGAGTAGTACTCGAAGTTGCGTCCACCGCGCGGTGAGCGTTTCAGATTTACGCCGGGTCCGAGCACGATACTGACGCCCTGCGCGCGGGCCTCGTCGGCGATGGCAGCACCGACCCGCCGCGCCAGCGTCCGATCCCACGACTGCGCCAACCCGGCCGCGGGCGGGAAACACGTCGCCGGTTCGCTGCCAGAGATCCCGAGGTTGTCGGTGGCCCCGGACTGACGACGCAGACCGTGCGGGCCGTCGGTCATCAGGATCGACGGCAACGACCCCTCGGGCTTGGTCGTCCAGAAGTCGTGTCCGCTGGTCAGGCGGGCCTGCGCGTCGACGGGCAGGTCATCGGTCGGTGACAGCGATGTCATGGTGCTCCTTGTCGATCGGCGACCAGGATGGTCGGTCGCTCCGCATCCGACGGTAGCGGCGATCCCGGGTCGCCCCGTCCCATTCGGCCGCAGTGCACACCGTGCCGACGCCCGCGACGGCGGTCACTACACTGGTCAAAGTGGCAGGCCGAATCCCCGATCGCGACATCACGGCAGTCCGTGAGCAGACCCGCATCGAGGACGTCATCGGCGAGTACGTGGCGTTGCGGCAGGCCGGTCCGGATCGGCTCAAGGGACTGTGTCCCTTCCACGACGAGAAGACCCCGTCGTTTCATGTCCGCCCGCATCATGGGCACTTTCACTGCTTCGGGTGCGGTGAGGGTGGCGACGTCTACAGCTTCCTGCAGAAGCAGGAGCACATCGGCTTCGTCGAGGCCGTCGAGCAACTTGCCGACCGGCTCGGATACCAGATCCACTATGAGGGCGGCGGCACCAGCGTCCAACGTGATCGGGGGACGCGGGCCCGGCTGGCCGCGGCCAATGCCGCGGCGCATGCGTTCTACGTCGAACAGCTGAAGTCACCCGAGGCGCAGACGGCCCGTGACTACCTGACCGACCGCAATTTCGATGCGGCCGCGGCGGCCCAGTTCGGATGTGGCTACGCCCCCGGCGGGTGGGACACGATGACCAAGCACCTGCTGTCGCAGGGATTCGAGTTCTCCGAGCTCGAGGCGGCCGGGTTGTCGAAGCAGGGGCGTAAGGGGCCGATCGATCGATTCCATCGACGCCTGCTGTGGCCCATCCGCAACCTCGGCGGCGACATCATCGGATTCGGGGCTCGCAAACTCTTCGACGACGACAACCTCGGCAAGTACATGAACACGCCGGAAACCATGCTGTACAAGAAGTCTCAGGTGCTCTTCGGCCTGGACCTGGCGAAGAAGAACATCGCCAAGGGGCATCAGGTGGTGATCGTCGAGGGCTACACCGACGTCATGGCGATGCATCTGTCCGGTGTCACCACCGCGGTGGCGTCCTGCGGGACAGCCTTCGGTGAGGACCACCTTGCATTGGTGCGGCGGCTGATGATGGACGACACGTACTTCCGCGGCGAGGTCATCTACACCTTCGACGGCGACGACGCCGGAAAGGCGGCCGCGCTCAAGGCCTTCGAGGGTGAACAGTCGATCGCCGGACAGACCTTCGTGGCCATCGCGCCCGACGGGATGGACCCGTGCGAACTGCGCCAGGGGCGCGGTGACGCCGCCGTCCGCGACCTCATCGCCCGCCGGGTACCGATGTTCGAGTTCGCGATCAAGACGTTGATCGCGGCCTATGATCTCGACACCGCCGAAGGCCGGGTGCACGCACTCCGTGAGGCGGTGCCCGTCGTCGCACGCATCAAAGACGTTGCGCTGCGCGACGAATACGCCCGGCAGCTGGCCGGCTGGGTGGGCTGGGAAGAGGTACCGCAGGTGCTCGCACGGGTTCGTGAAGAGGGGGCCCGGCATGCCCGCGCCAGCGGACGGACGCCGCCCACGGGCATCCGGACGAATCGTCGTGAGCGACCCGAGGCCGCCAAGGCGCCCGAACCGGGCAAGCCCCGCGCCGACGACCCGCGACTGTGGCCGGAGCGCGAGGCGCTCAAGGCGGCGTTGCAGTATCCGGCGATCGCCGGCACCGTGTTCGACTCACTGCCCGGCGAATGCTTCACCGACCCCGCGTACGCGCGTATGCGTCAGGTGATGGCCGATCTCGGCGGCACGTCGTCGGGGATGGGTGGCGCCCAATGGGTGGACGCGGTCAATCACGAGGTCGATGATCCGGTGCTCTGGCCGTTGGTCACCGAACTCGCGGTCGAGCCGATGCCGGTGGTGGAGGAGAACATTCCGCGCTACATCAACAGCGTGCTGGCCCGGCTGCAGGAAGTGTGGGTCGGCGCGCAGATCGCCGACATCAAGTCGCGGCTACGTCGCATGTCGCCCAGCGAGGATCCCGACGCCTATAACGCGGTCTTCGGGGATCTCGTGGCCCTCGAGGCCTACCGCCGCAGTCTGTTGGAGCAGGCCGTCGACCCGGGTGCCGCCGACGCCGGCTGACCTCGAGATCATGGGGGCTCGCCGTGGACGCGGCGTCACGGAACCCTTCAGGCGGCGTCGTCGAGACGACTACCCGGGCGTAGTTCCGGCGGATACAAGGGCCGGTGCGGGTCGTCGGCGTTGTAGGTGCATCCGCCGGCGTAGGTGTGGATGATGCCGCAGCGGTCGGGTATCGGCGCGGGCCGTCCCCAGATGTGATCGATACTCCGCATGAGTGTCCTCGCCCCCTGATCGCCTGTCGGCGCTGCTCCTTCTCGATTGCCAGAAAGTATGGGGCGTGACCTGTCCGGATGGGCAGTGAGCGCAGCGTTTCACTCGTCGTGACCGGTGTGGGGTATATCACTCGGTAGATGACGGGGCTGGTAGGAGAGCATGTGGCGTCCACTCGGGCCAGTCCTGCGCGCCCACCGGGGTGCCGTCGACGAAGTGCGCCACGATGCGAGGTCGCGACATGCTGTTGTCGTAGACGGTGACCTGGTCGGCGCGGCGCACGGCCTCGGCCGCCAGCGGCCAGACACGGGCGTAGCGAGCGCGGATCTTGTCCTCGGGGACGGTATGGCCGCCGCTGGTCACGCGCAGTCGAACGCGGTGGACGGCGAGTTCCTCGGGAACCATGACTACGTGCAGCATCACGCGGAACCCGTGCTCGTGGGCGGCGTCGATGACGTCGAGTTTCGACGGGTGGGAGAAGACGGTCTCGGCGATGAACGATTTGTGCAGCCCGATGAGCGTCGTGCGGGTGCGGGCGGCGATCTTTGCCGCCTCGTAGGAGTGTTCGGCGGGTGCGGTGGGCCAGCGCAGGCGTGCGATCTCGTCGGCATTGACGAACGGCGTGTGCAGCAGCGGCATCAGGTGTTGTTGCGCCAGAGTCGATTTGCCCGCGCCGTTGCACCCGATGACCAGATCGAGGCGAGGGCTCACTCCAGGATGACCGTCGACCCGTCCGGCCGGTACTCGACCATCCGGCCGAGCTCATCGAGTGCCACCGACGAAAATCCCTGAGCGGCACGATCGGTCACCACGTCGGTGCGGGCGAGTCGTTCTTCGAGATGCGCGTCGATCTCGGCGTCGAAGACGACCGACTCCTCCGGGGTGAGTTCGCCGATCGGGAGGGTGCCGGCCAATGCGGCCTCGACTCGTCGTCGCGCGGAACTGGTGCGCAGCGACACTCCACGGCCGACGCGGGCCCAGTGCTCGAGTTGCTGACGCGCCGAGCGGTGTTCGCGGGCTCCCTCGGTGCCGGCCTCCTCGACCAGGGCGGCCGAGAAACGGGTGACCTTGTCTGCCGTATCGGCCATCGCGGACTCCCACTGTCGGTGTTGCATTCTGCTACATGCGCCACTGTAGCAGAATGCAACGGGGGAGCGGCGGTGAGAATTGCGACGGCTGCGCGGTCGGCGACTACACGAGCCCGCGCCCCGATGACCTCATCGGGCGCGGGCTCGTTGTGTCGGCGTCAGTCTTTGTTGCCCGGGATTCCGATTGCGAACCCGATCCCGATGATCACACACGACACGAGGGCCACTGCCGGCATCACCCACATTGCGTTCATGGCGGCGACGCTACGCCCGGGCACGCAGCGCCGGGAGCGCTTTCGGCGAGGTCGGGACCTCCGATGGCGGATTGGGGTCTTTGGTCTCGCCGGTGACGGCGATCGTCCACATCCGGGTGGTGGAGGGCCGAACCGTGAATGTGCCTGGGCCGGACGATGTCCCGGCCCATTCCCATGGTGTTCGACGTCGTCGCGTGCCTGCAACGGCTGGATTGCCGACGGGACGACGGCGCGCTTGGAAGCCGGTTGCGGCCTCGATGGTGGGGCGGGCGGGGCTCGAACCCGCGACCTACGGATTATGAGTCCGCGGCTCTAACCGACTGAGCTACCGCCCCGTGGGGCGTGAAACATGCCCGGGCAGCGAGATTACCGCACCGCGCATACCGCTCGGCGGATGCCTGCGGCGTCGTGGTCGCTGGGCGCGATCGCCCATGACTAGACTCGACGGGAGTTTGCACGAGAGCGCCGACGAATCCGACGGGCGCCGACACCAGGGAGCGGTTTCGACGATGGCGGGGCACGACGGGGCAGAGAGGGCGCGCGGGCTTCCGGAGAGCCTCGTCGACGTCGCCGCCCGCCGTATCCGCGACGCGATCCTGTCCGGCGAACTCCAACCCGGTGAGAAGGTCGTCGAGGAGAACCTGTGCGCCGATCTCGGGTTCAGCCGTGCCCCGGTCCGTGAGGCGCTTCGTCTCCTCGCGCAGCAGGGACTGGTCGAACACCTACCGCGGCGGGGTGTGCGGGTGGCGGAATGGTCGCCGCGTGACATCCTGCAACTGTTCGAGCTCCGGGCGCTGCTCGAGCGGTTCGCGATCGAGTCGGCGTTGCCGTTGCGCGACCCCGACACCCAGCTCGCCGCCGTCCGAGAGGCCTACGAACAGTTGCGGCGGGCGTCGGACGACCTGGAACGCGACGATGCGCACCGCCGGTTCCACGCGGCGGTGGTGGCGCTGGCCGACAATCGGCAACTCGACATCGCCCTGGCGCCGATCCTGCTGAAACTGCAACTGCCGATGGCGGTCAACCTTCGGTCCGAGGCCGACGACCACGGGTCCGACGACGGACTGCGCAGGCATCGGACCATTCTCGAGGCGTTGGAATCCAATGATCCCGACGCTGTGGTCGCGGCGATGCATGATCACGGGCACCTCCGATATCTGGATCTCGTTGCGGCGACCGGCGACGACGCCGATGTGTCCGCCTGAGAGCCACCTGATCGGTGCGTGACGCGGCGGACAGTCGCTAACACAAACGACACATAACCGTTCCCCAGGCGCCATGATTCTGTCGACAATCGACGTTATGAGATTTTCAACGACGGGCCAGGGTCCCCAATCGGGACCATCCGTGGCCGAGATCATCGACAGTCACATCAGTGGAAGTGGGTCGCCGACACGAACGGCCGGTCGGGTGGCCGACGCCATCGAGGCGCGCGGCGACGACGGGGTCTGGCTCTCCACCGTTCCGCGCGATCAATTGCTCTCGGCGGCAGCAGAATTGGAGTCGCGTCCGGGGGCTCGTGGGCTACCGCTGTACGGCGTGCCGTTCGGGGTCAAGGACAGCATCGACGTGGCGGGGGTGCCGACCACGTTGTCGTGCCCGGACTTCGCCTATGTCGCCGAGAAGACCGCGCCCGCGGTGCAGCGCCTCCTCGACGCCGGAGCGCTGTATGTCGGCAAGACCAACCTCGATCAGTTCGCGACCGGCCTCAACGGAACCCGCACCCCGTACACCATTCCCCGCAGTGTGTACGGGAACGAAATGATCTCCGGCGGTTCGAGTTCCGGATCAGCGCTGGCGGTGGCGCTGGGGCAGGTGCCGTTCGCTGTGGCCACCGACACCGCCGGATCGGGCCGGGTGCCCGCCGCCCTCAACGGCGTCGTCGGGTACAAACCGTCGCGCGGTCTCATCAGTGCGGTCGGACTAGTGCCGGCGTGTAAGTCGTTGGACTGCATCACCCTGATGGCCGGGTGCGTGGACGATGTCGATCGTGTGATGGCGGTGCTGGCCGCCGTCGACGACGCCGATCCCTGGTCGCGGCCGGCCGGTCCGGCCTGGGGCGGGGATCGGCTACGGGTCGGATTGCCCCCGGTCGACGAACTGGAGTTCTTCGGCGACGAGCAGATGTGCGAGGCGCACCTGACGTTCCGGAACAGGTTGTCGCACATGGAGATGCCGACCCCCATCGACGTCGTCGACGTCTCCTTGGAGCCGTTTCTCGCGGCGGGGGAGTTACTCTACGCCGGACCGTGGGTGGCCGAACGGCTGGTGGTGTTCGGGGAGTTCCTGGCCGAACATCCCGACTCCATCCATCCGGTCGTCCGCGACATCCTGCGCAGCGGACTCGACTACAGCGCCGTCGACGCCTTCGCCGCGATGCAACGGCTGCAAGACCTCAAAGGTGTTGCCGCGCAGGTATGGCGGGGGATCGACGTGCTCGTGGTCCCGACCATCGGCCGCACCTTCACCGTCGAGGAAGTGCTCGCCGAGCCGATCGCAGCGAATACCGCACTCGGCCATTACACCCATTTCGGCAACCTCCTGGATCTGATGGGAGTGGCGGTGCCACAAGGTCATACCGCCGACGGCCGGCCGCACAGCGCGATGCTCCTCGGCAACGCGCTCACCGACGATGCCGCCCTGGGTCTGGCGGCGGCGCTACTCGACGAGCCCCGGCCGCACGCGGCCGCCGGCGCCGACACCGCGGCCGCTGCGCCCATCCCGTCCTGACCGTCGACCCGCCGCCAACTCCCGATCGTCGTACCCACCCCCGAGAGGATTCTCATGGTGTCCATCACCGCACAACCCGCCCCATCGATCTCGATCTCGACCACACCGCGCTGGTGATCATCGACATGCAACGAGACTTCCTGTTGCCCGGGGGATTTGGCGAAACCCTGGGTAACGACGTCGGTCAACTGCAGAAGGTGGTGCCGCCACTGATGGAGTTGCTGGCGGCCGCCCGGGCGGCCGGCATGGTCATCGTCCACACCCGGGAGGGCCACCTACCCGATCTGTCGGATTGTCCACCGGCCAAACTCCACCGCGGTGCGCCGAGCAAACGCATCGGTGATCCCGGCGCGTTCGGACGCATCCTCATTCGCGGGGAGTACGGCCACGACATCATCGACGAACTCGCCCCGATGGAGGGGGAGTACGTCGTCGACAAACCCGGTAAAGGCGCGTTCTATGCCACCGATTTCGGAAAGATCTTGTCCGACAACGGGATCACGCAACTACTGGTGACCGGGGTGACCACCGAGGTGTGCGTACACACCACCACCCGCGAGGCCAACGACCGCGGATACGAGTGCGTCGTGGTCGCCGATTGCGTCGGTTCGTACTTCCCCGAGTTCCAGCGCGTCGGCCTGGACATGATCGCCGCACAGGGCGGCATCTTCGGCTGGACCGCCGCGAGCGCCGACATCATCGCCGCCCTCACCGGCAGCGAGCGCCCCGGCATCGTCGCCGCCTCCTGACCCGACAACCCTCTTCACCATCCCCGACACCCTCCGACGATCCGTACCCAACCCTCGCCACACCTGTCTCGCCACATCTGTTCTGCCGAAAGGATTTCCGTCATGAGTGCCACCGCCGAAACCGCGCCGCCAGCACCGCAGACGCCCGCGCCCACCACCGTTCCGTGGTGGACCCGGGGCGACACCAACGCCTTCTTCGGGCTCGGATTCAACATCCTCGTCAACGTCCTCACGCTGACCGGGTTGATGATCGCCGTCGTCAAGATCCCCGCCGCCGACGTCCTGGGGACGGTCCTGCCGGCTCTCGGTGTGGCGCTGGTGCTGGGCAACGTGTATTACACGTTCCTGGCGCGGCGACTGGCACAACGCGAGGGGCGTACCGATGTGACGGCGCTGCCGTACGGGCCGAGCGTCCCGCACATGTTCATCGTCGTCTTCGTGGTGATGTTGCCGGTCTATCTGAAGACCGATGACGCGATGCAGGCGTGGCAGGCCGGTGTGGCGTGGGCGTTCATGATCGGTGTCATCGTGATGATCGGCGCCTTCATCGGGCCCTACGTCCGCAAGCTCACACCGCGTGCGGCGATGCTGGGCACCCTGGCCGGTATCTCCATCACGTTCATCGCCATGCGGCCGGCCGGGCAGATGTGGGATGCGGCATGGATCGGCCTGCCGGTGCTGGCGATCATCCTCATCGGCTTCTTCACCGACGTGAAGCTGCCGGGCAACATCCCCGTAGGCCTGGCCGCCCTGCTGGTGGGTACCGCGATCGGCTGGATCGGTGGGTTCATGTCGGTGCCCGATCTGTCGCAGGCGGTGTCCGACATCGCGGTCGGTATCCCGGATCAGCGCTTCGACATGCTCTTCTCCGGTCTCGGCGATCTCGCGCCGCTGCTCGGTACCGCGATCCCGCTGGGCGTCTACAACTTCACCGAGGCGATGAGCAACGTCGAGAGCGCCGCGGCGGCCGGTGACAACTACAACCTCCGCAGCGTCCTGCTCGCCGACGGTGCCGGTGCCTGCATCGGTGCGGCCTTCGGGTCGCCGTTCCCGCCCGCGGTGTACATCGGCCACCCCGGATGGAAGGACGCCGGCGGACGATCGAGCTATTCGCTGGCCAGTGGCGTCGCGGTCGGCGTGCTGTGTTTCGCCGGGCTGTTCGGTGTCCTCGAGGCGCTACTGCCGGTGCCCGCGATCGTGCCGATCCTGCTCTACATCGGTCTGCTGATCGGTGCGCAGGCCTTCCAGGCGGTGCCGCGCCTGCATGCGGTGGCCGTCGTCGCCGCGATCCTGCCCAACCTCGCTCAGTGGGGGTCGGGTCTGATCGACAATGCGCTGGCGGCGGCCAACACCACCGCCGCTGACGTCGGTGGTGACGCCCTGACCAACGCCGGACTTGTCTACAGCGGCCTGACGACACTGGGTCAGGGAGCCGTGCTGGTCGGACTGGTGCTCGGCGCCATCGTCACGTTCATCCTGGACAAGAAGTTCCACTTCGCGGCGATCGCGTGCGCCGTCGGAGCGGTGCTGTCGTTCATCGGATTGATCCACGCGCCGGAGGTGACGTGGGCGGCGAACCCGGAAGTCGCTCTGGGCTACCTGTTCTTCGGCATCGTCTGCTTCGCGTACTGGTTCCTGCCCAACGCGCGGACACCGGTCACCGTCGACGAGGCCGACGTGGTGGCAGGTCACTGACCGACGCGGGGAACGGTTTCGGCGGCGCCGGCACTCATGGGGGGTGCCGACGCCGTCGAGGTCGTGAGCAGGCGTTTTGTCGTTTGCTCGCCCGATACGCTAGAGTCAGCGTTCGGTTCTGAAGGACTCCGCGAGGGGCCCGGACGGACCGAAACGAGCAATCCCCCATAGCTCAATTGGCAGAGCATTCGACTGTTAATCGAACGGTTACTGGTTCGAGTCCAGTTGGGGGAGCAAGTAAACCGCCTGGTCCCGGGCGGTTTTTTGCTTTCACGGGCCGGCTCCGTGCAACTAGCGTGCCAGATGCACGCCGAACTCCCACCTGCACGCAATGCATTCCGCGCAGATGGGAGTTCAGCCTGCGGGGTTCACCGACGGCGTGTCGGATGGTTCACCGGGACGGGTCATCAGAGGGCCACCGGCTCTGTGCACGAGCGGTGCTGCTGCTCGTAGGCGATTCGGCCATGCCTAGCGAACTCGACGCCGTTGTCGTCCTTCTCGAGTCCCAGTGCAGGTGAGTATGGCTCGGGAGTCTTCCCGAGGCAGAAGACCACATCCTCGGGGCGCGAGGGGAGGGTGGGGTAGCCGCGGAAGCCGCCACCGAACGGGTGGTAGGCCGCCAAGGAACGCGACACCCGGATGGTTCGCGTGTCGGAGGCACCGGGGCCGACCCGCAGTACACCCACGCTCGGCGGTGTCGCCATCTCCTCGACCTCGTCGGGCCAGTCGAAGAACCGTGTGCGATTTCGACGTTGCGGCCGGCCGCGACAACATAAGCCTCACCCTCCGGACTTACACCCTTGTGCGACACCAGCGTTGGGATCAGCAGTTCCAGGCTGCTGCCATTGACCACTCGCCAGGTGATGGCGATGTCCGCATCGGTGATTGCCACGTCGGCATCAAAGGCCACCCCGGCCGGGAGCGTGGCGCCACCGCCCAGAGGGCCGGAGGTTGGTTGTCCGAGAACAGCACTGGCGACGACCAGGAGCGTGCAGAGGACACCCGCCGTGCACACACGCACGCGTAGGCGCACGCGACCGCCCAACCCGAATCCGGCCGAACGTGACGTGATACGGCTCACGACATGGTGCCCCTTCCCCCGCACCGCGACCCGGTGTCGGTCACTTCGATCTGGCGGTCGACGTCGCTGTGCTCTGGCGTGTTCGGATTGCGATCTCGTCGACGACAATGCCCGTCGTCTGTTCGTGGACGTGGCCATCCCCTGCAGGTGGTAGCCAACCTCGCTGGACGGTCGTCATCAACAGAAATCATTCGGGGCGAGTACGGGATGTGGTCAGGACGAGAATGGGTACTCGTGCGGGTCGGATTGGGAGCAGGTGCGCCGCCCGGACGCTCGGTGATTTCGGATGGCATCCGAAGGAATGACGGCGATGACGCGTCTGCCCGGCCACCACGGCACGCGTTGATAGCGTTCTCGGACATGCAGCTGACTCCCTCGATTGCCGCTGCGCTCGATCCCACGAGGAAGGGAAGCTCGAGTGGCTGACACCGAACGCCCCGCAGACGGTCTCGATCTCATCGGGCGATTCTGCGCCTATCTCTACGATTCGGCCGTGCTGCCGGTGGTGAACAGCGCACGGTTTCGGCAGATGACGGCCGAGCACCGGGCGATCGTGCTGGACGCCACGATGCAGACGGCGATCAGCGTGGTGCATGACATGGTGGCGAAATTTCAGGAGAACGAGATCCGCGAACTGCCGGTCCGGATGGTCCTCGACCGCGGCGACGGCACGATGTGGACTCGGATCGACGAACTCTCCGACGACGATCTGAAAGGTGAGTTGTTCACCGGCGCAGGCTGGCTCGCGAGATTCGCGCAGGCCCCACTCCCGGACGGATATCGAGATGACTGAGGTAGGTCCGATCACGGTGCGCAGACCCGGTTCACCATCGGCCGGAACAATGGGTGTTGTCTGAGCTCGGGAGTGTGATGAAATGGCGCCCCGCGTTTCGTGCCGTAGGCAATGGACTAACGGGAAGTCGTGGTTGCTGGTATTCACATTCTAGAATACAGCCCAGTTTGGCGCCGTGGCGTCGATCCAGATCTCGATATTCTCTGAATGTCAGTCTGCAACAAGGCTTTGACGAGAACCGTCACGCCGTCAATGCACTAGTGTTGGGGACCAGGTGATGATCTCGTCGTTGCAGGGTCGAGAACCATGGGCAATCCGCTTTCCGACCCCACGGATCGCATGTAATGAAATTTGTCTACCATTTGTCGACGCATCAGTATCTGAGCATGTCGGATCTGCCCTATGATGCAGTGACCATTTCCGCTCGCAGCCCAGACACGGTGAGGGCCGAGGTGGCGACATGGCAACTGGCACCGGGAGCGCTTCCTGATCCGTCCCGGTGTTTCCGGAGGGTTCGTCTCAAGGGAGAATGAAACCTATGGCAGCGGCAGGATCGAAGCGGTACTCGGCTGAGCTGAAGC